>DAIDHM010000067.1 GCA_027459705.1 Ktedonobacteria bacterium
TATTCCTTCAGTGCGCGATTGTATGGGCAACGGCGAGCCAAGCGCACAACCACGGCCATTCAGGCCCTGTTAGCAAGTGAGGATCAGGATGCAACTGGTGGAACAGCACCGGATTGATCGCCATGATCCCCGCTTTGCCCCGATCGATGCGGCGGCCTTTGCGAGCAAGAACCTGTACAATAGTGCGCTCTATCAGATGCGCCAACGCTTCATTGCGGCTCACACGGTCATCCCATACGGCGACCTGGATAAGCTGATGCACGCCACCGAGCAGTACAAAGCCTTGCCTGCTAAGGTGGCGCAATGGGTGCTGAAACAGGTCTGCTTGGCGTGGAAAAGCTATGCAGCGGCGTGTCTCGCCTGGAACGCCAATCCAGGAAAGTTGTTGGGGCATCCCAAACTCCCCAAATATCTGGACAAGCAAGGACGCAATCTGTTGACCTATACCGAACAGGCCATCAGCAAGGTCAAGATACGGTCAGGCATCGTCGAGTTCTCCGGGATGACCATCGCCGTCCAGACCCGCCAGGCGTTGCCCGACCAAGTGCGGATTGTGCCGCATGCCACCCACTACACAGTGGAAGTTATTTATGAACAGATGGAAATCCCCGCAGATCTGGACCCCGCCCTCGTGGCGGGGATCGACCTGGGCATCAACAACTTGGCTACGATAGCATCAAACCAGCCGGGCTTTGTGCCCCTTCTGGTCAACGGTCGTCCGCTCAAGGCGTTGAACCAGTACTACAACCAGCAACGCGCCCACTTGCAAGCGAAACTGCCGCACGGCCAGTTCACCTCGCATCGGCTGGATATCCTGACCGACAAGCGGAAGCGCCAGATCGACAGTTACTTACATGCCGCCAGTCGGCGTATTATCGAGGTCTTGGTGCAGTATCGCATTGGCACCTTGGTCATTGGCAAAAATGACGGCTGGAAGCAAGACGTCCAGTTGGGGAAGAAGACCAATCAGTCCTTTGTCTTCATTCCCCACGCCCGCTTCATTGACATCCTCACCTACAAGGCGCAATTGGTGGGCATCGTCGTGATCGTGACGGAAGAAAGCCACACGTCCAAATGCAGCTTTCTCGATAACGAGCCGGTGGGCCACCATGTACACTACATGGGCAAACGGGTCAAGCGTGGGTTGTTCTTGTCGGCATCGGGCAAACAGGTCAATGCTGATGCGAATGGTGCCTACAACATCATCACCAAAGTGGTCCCAAACGCCTTTGGCAATGGGAGAGTGGGTGTCGTAGTTCATCCAGTAGGGCTTGCCCTGCGGAACCGGGCTTTGGCGTCATAACACGCTAGAGTTACGGTAACTATGTGCTACCATATGTAATGTATGCACACCATCGCACGCGAGCGGGATGCAGCTTCTGACGTGTATCAGGGAGAAGGATTGCATCGTGATGACTTCGAACAATGATAAACAAGTCTTCTCACTGAAGCGTATTCGCCTGGGTATAGTCGCCGTATTCGTCTTGCTACTCCTCAGCGTCTTCTTGGCCACACAGCATCAGGCGAATCCATCTGATACATCCAGCGCGAACGGCGGGACGAGGTGTCACTCCACCACCGCCGTAGGACATGCGCAAGTGCAGGCGGCGTTTAGCCAGATTGACTTACCTCACCCGCACAGCGACCTGATGTCGCCAGCGATTGACGCAAACGGGAATATTTGGTTTGGCGAGATGGGCACCAACCAACTCGGCGAATTCAGCCCGGCAACGCAGCAAGTGCGCGAGTGGATCCCGCCCGGCGGTGAGAATGGCATCATGGGCATTGCGGTGGATCTGCACGGGCAGATCTGGTTCGCTGAAGAGAGCGCTAATTATATTGCGCGGTTCACTCCGGCAACCTGTGCTTTTGTGATCACGTCTCTCCCAGCCCGCGCTGGTCAGAATGCCGCACCGGTAGGTTTGGCACTGACGACACAAGGACAACCGTGGTTTACCCTCTTTGGCAACAGCCAAATTGGCACGATTGACGCGACCGGCACGCTGCACCTCTATCCACTGGCATATGCGGATAAACAACACCAACCACTTCCCTATGGCATCACGGTGGGGCAGGACGGCGGCATCTGGTTCACGGAACTCCAGGGCGGAGCGATTGGCCGACTGGATCCCTCGACTGGCGCTGTGCGCACTTTTGCGCTGGCAAATCCGCTCGCGCAATCTAACGCGATAACTACCGCGCCCGATGGTCGAATCTGGTTCACTGAGATGAGCGGGACAATCGGCGTTATCGATCCCCGCACAGGTGCCTTGCGGGAGATCGCGACGCCACCCCAGTTTGGAAACACTGCGCAACTCTACGATATCCTGGTGGATCCAGCAGGCACAGTCTGGGTCACGAGTAGTGGTGCGAATGCATTATTGAGCTATCAACCAAGCACCGGCAATTGGCAACGCCACACCATCCCATCGCCTGAAGTGGCGCCCTACGGTCTGGCCATGACGCATGACGCGCTCTGGTTTACCGAGAGCGCGGATGCGGCAAATAGTCTCGGTAAGTTTCAGTTCCCCTCACCATCAGCGCGCTAAGTGGTGAATGAGTCAATCTGCCAATGATCGCCATTCGAAGATACCTGCACCGTATAGTAAATGTCCGACGTGCTCCCCCGGCTGACACGCACAGTAATCTGGAGAGTGGCATTACCTATCGTCGTCGTCCCACTGATAGCAAACCGTATGATCTCCCCTTGTTGTTGGGCGGTATCGGTTTGCGCTCTGACGAACTGGTTGTAGCTTACCTGAGCATCAGCCTGAGGTGAAAAATAGGAATAGGCTTTCTGGTAATCCTGACTCTTGAGTGCATCGAAGAAGCCGACCACGGTCGCGTGGGGCGATGATTGGTCGATCAGCGCGAGTGACAGGAATCGCGAGCCAACCATGAATCCGCCACCGAGAATCGTCAGCGCAAGCATCGCGACCAGGAGTGTGCGCCATGGCCATGAGCGCCGCGCCGATGTGATCGGAATGGCGCCCGGATTGGTGGCTGTCGCGGCGATCGCGGCCTGCTGACGCGGCACATTGCGAGTCAAACGGCGCGGTCGTTGGATCGCTCGCCTGACGGGTTGCGCCATGGCAGGCCCCATACTGGTGCTCGGTCCTGCTGCCATTGGATGTGAGGGCATTCTGTTCCCTGGCATGAAGGGTTGCGTATTGGGCGTGCTCATCACCGGCTCGAAACCTTGCGTCGCGGCATATTGGCCAGTACCAACCGGATGCGATGAGCGCATGGACGCCACTCCCGGACCGGTCTGCAGCGCCGCATCGGCGCGTAGCGCCAACTCACTGGCACAGACCGTGCAGAGCGGCGCGGGCGCTGCCATGGGTCGCCCACAGCGCGGACAGAGTGGCTTGGAGGGTAATTTCGAGGCGCCAGTTACTCCCAGAGGTCGTACTGCCGGATCCTCGCGCAGAACCTGAATGACCTCGCGCATCGAAGCAAAGCGATCTTGGGGGCGAATTGCCAGGCACCGCAATATGACCGCCTCGGTTCTGGCAGAGAGATTGGGATTCAGAGAACGCGGGGCGATCAGTTGGCCATCCAGCGCGGCGCGCTCGACCGCAGTGGCTGGGATATGTCCGGTCAACAGATGATACATCGTTGCGCCCAGCGAGTAGATATCGGACCATGGACCGGTTGTGCCATTGCTGATGTATTGCTCAGGCGGCGCATAGCCTTCCGTTCCTGCTTTGCGGATGAAGGTTGCGGTGATGTTACGCATGCCAGGGAGGTGCTCTTTCGCGATCCCCAGGTCGACCAGGGCGGGATAGCCCCGTGTGGTCACAATGATATTGGCTGGCTTGACATCTCTATGGACTATCTGGGGGTTCTGTTCATGCAGGTGGGCCAGCGCATCACAAATCGGAAGGAGCCAGGCAATGACTTCTTGCTCATATAGGGGCCGATCCTCGTTGCGGATCAGCTTTTGTTCCAGATTCTCCCCCGAGACAAAATCCATGACGAGATACAGCCGATCATGCCATTGAAAATGGTGGAGGACACGCGGAATATTGGGGTGGTCAAGTTGTTGAAGCCAGCGTGCCTCGCGCATGAATTGTTCACGCGCCCCATCGGAGAGGTCAATAGTCTCTTTCAATGCATAGGTCCGCATAGGATTTTGCCATTCATCCAATACACGATAGACGGTACCCAACCCGCCACGCCCGACCACCGCCGTCACGACATAGCGCTCATTGACTTTGGTTCCCACTTGTAAGGAAACTGGTTGATTAACATTCATAGAACTGCTCTCCCCGGTACGTGACACTCATCCCAATTGCCTTCCGCCGCATGATAACAAAGGTTAGCCATACCGTCAATCATGTGCCTATCTGTACCAGTGCTTGCGCCGAATCGCGGCAAACCGGCATAAGGCATAGTATATGATGCCTTGCTTTCCCGAACAGAGAGAGACCGCCGATGCGCAACTTTTGCATCAGCGGTCTCTGTATGAAGTGAGGCACGATCAGGCGGCGGAGATCGCCAGCGCCGGGGGATGGGTAGCCTCGGGAATGGGACGGACATCCGCATATTGCCGCGCTGTGGCGAATATCGTTTGCGCGGCCTCTTCGGAGATGATCTCCAGGATCACCGCGCCATCGACACGTACATATTCTCCGACGCTCAACGTAGTGTACGCCTGCGCATCGCACCATTCAATGCGATCGAGAAACGCGACCAGCGCTTCCGCCCCATGCAGTTCGAGGACACGTCCCGGTAATTGAGCTGACATGCTATGATCTCCTCTCCAGTGAGGGATTACCCCACTCGCGCGCGCTCGCGATCCTCCGCGAACGCGATCTCGATCTCGCTTGGATAGCAATCATCGCTATGCGATATTTGCAATGCCAGACCGCCACACTGCGGACAGGTGAGACTCTCGACCGGCGCGCAACTCTCCAACTGCCGCAAGCAGTCAAAGCATTGGAAACGCGCTGGGATCCAGTCAAAGCCAAGGGTGGCGTCAGCAGCCGCCGTTCCGGCCAACATCTCACTGAGATGCTGGCGAGCACCCTCCTCGCTAAAATGTCCCGATGCCCCTAAGGCGAGTTGTATATGCGTCACGCGCACGCCCCCAGCAACTCGCATCCTTTCGAGCGCTGTCGCGACCGCCCCACGCAATGCCGCAACTTCATGCATAGCCGACCTCCACGATGGATGCAGGGCCTACCAGGGGCTCACGGGCAGCTCCGGTCGTGGGATGTTCCACCGCCTTTCGGGCTTCAATGGGCACCTTCCAGGCGCGGAGTTGATCCGCCGCCGCCGCTACCAAAGTATCAAGATGCTCTGCGACGACCGGTGAGAGGTCCCACCCCAGCGCGATCGTCGCGGGTTGCATTCCCAGCACCACGACCTCGGTAGGTGCGGCATCGCGCAAGGTCAGGACCGCCAGCAGATCTGGCAGGCTGATCTCATGTGGTGAGGTTTTGATGCCGAGATAGACTGGTACCTCAGTTCCTTCCAGACGGAGCAGCGTCCCAGGCGGGCCATCGGTGATCGCGGCATCGAGCACGAGCAAGTGGCCAGCATCTTCCAGATAACTCATGAGATCCAGGCCAAGCGTGCCACCATCAATGGTCATAATCTGCTCGGGGATGGTGTAACACTCGATGAGACGGTGGAGGGCACGGACGCCCAGGCCCTCGTCGCTACGCAACAGATTGCCCATCCCCAGCACCACAATGCGCTCATTGGCCATCCACTGGCCTCACTTCCCCGGCATCCGCCTCCGCTTTTCCGCGAGGTAACCGCGCCGCTTTACGGCGCGCGCGTGGTTGACGAGCGAGTGCCTCCTGCGACGTAATCTGCGCGACTGACTCTGGTGTCAAGGCTTTGGTGCCGGTCACGATACTGGAAACCAGACCACTGCGTTCCTCCATATCGATCAGGATTGCGCTATAGACATGGTGGATGGTGAAGGCAATGATCAAATACATCACCAGATCATGCACCATGCGCACCCCGGGCGCGCCGAAAAGATGGGTTACCCAACCAAAGGCGAATGGCCAGAACCCCGTCCTGAAGGCCAGCGCATATAGAGCGAATCCGGTGAAAATCTGCACTGCGAAGAGAACATACAATGCCACATACGCCATGCCGGCGAGTGGATTATGTCCAATCTGCGGTGGCGCCTCACGCCGAAAGAAGGTGTAATAGCGCAACATGCGCCGCATATCCTGTCGGCGGTAGCGGCGAACTGGCAGAAACTGATCCCAGCGGGCATATTGATTCCCGACGAACGCCCAGGCAAGCCGGTAGAGCACGCTGATAGTAAAGACGAAGGCGGTCACGAAATGCGTGAAGCGGATCGTCCCCAGCATAAACGTCGCGGTACCAGGAATTCCCAGAAAAGTGGTCGTCGTCGCGAAGACTGGTGGGCTCGCAATGAAGTAACCCGTAATCGAGAGGATCAGGATGCTCGTCACATTCACCCAATGGGTGACACGAACCGGGAGTTCCCAGACGAAGAGATTGATGCGCCGTTGCGTCTGGGCTGCAGTTGCTGGCTCCTCCTGAACGACCGTGGCCATGCTCCTCCTCCTCTCTACACGATCCGCACATTGGCATATTCACGGCCATGGGGATCAACCACATGGACCGCGCAGGCCAGGCAGGGGTCGAATGAATGGACGGTGCGCAGGATCTCCACGGGTCGGTTGGGGTCGGCCACCGGCGTCCCGATTAACGCGGATTCATACGCTCCTGGCTGCCCCTGCGCGTCCCGTGGGCCGGCATTCCACGTCGTGGTGACGACCGCCTGATAATTCAGGATCTTGCCATCTTTGATATGGACCCAATGCGCCAGCTAGCCGCGTGGCGCCTCATGGTGACCCCAGCCTTGTGCCTCGCCCTTCCATGTGGAGGGATCCCACAGCGTGTTGTCATGGATGACATAATCGCCACGCGCCATGTTTGACTCCAGCGCGGTCAACCACTCTGAGAGTTTGCGCGACATCAATTTGGCCTCGATGGCGCGCGCTGCTACCCGACCCAGCGTCGAGAAGAGCGCGGCAGGTCCGACATTCAGCGCCTTCAGGACGCCATCGACTTCTGTTTTGACATAATCCTTGCCACGCACATAGGCGATGAGCATGCGCGCCAGCGGACCAACTTCCACCGCCTGACCGTTATAGCGCGGCGATTTCAGCCAGCTATATTTACTGTCGGTGTTGAGGAAATCGAACGGTGGCGTCGGGCCGGTATACTTGGGGTTCGTCTCACCTTTGTAGGGGTGCAGACCGGCGTTGTCACCTTCTTGATAGGTATACCAGGAATGGGCGATGAACTCCGCGACCTGATCCTGACTGACATCGGCAACGCTGGTGAGATCGCGATTCGTCAGCAAACCATTAGGGAGATAGTACGTATCCGCGAGCTCCTGCGTATCCGTGCCGTAATCACCATAGGCCATATAGTTGCCGAGACCCTGACCAATGGCGCCCCAATCTTTATAGAACGAGGCAATTGCCAGCACGTCTGGGAGATAGACCTGATCGACAAAGTCCTGGCCACGCTGGATCAACTGAGCAATGAGGCTGAGGCGATCTGCGTTCAGCGTCGACATATCGTTTGGGTTGATCGCCGTCGCCATGCCCCCGACCAGATAGGACTGTGGATGGGGATTTTTTCCACCGAGAATAGCGTGAATGCGAATAAAATCACGCTGGAAATCGAGGGCTTCTAGGTAATGGGCCACTGCCATCAAGTTCGCTTCGGGGGGCAACACATAGGCGGGGTGGCCCCAGTAGCCATTAGCGAAGATACCCAGTTGGCCGGTATTGACGAAAGCCGTCAGCTTATCCTGGACGCCCTTGAAGTACGTCGCGCTGGATTTGGGATAATTTGAGATCGACTGCGCGAGCGTAGAGGTCGCCACCGGGTCGGCTTTGAGGGCCAGCGTGATGTCTACCCAGTCCAACGCATGCAGATGATAGAAATGCACGATATGGTCCTGGACATTCAACGCTCCAGCGATCAAATTACGGATCAGGCGAGCATTATCGGGTATGACGATGCCGAGGGCATTTTCTACCGCACGCACCGAAGCCAGCGCGTGCACAGTGGTGCAGACGCCACAGATGCGCTGCGCGAAGACCCAGGCGTCGCGCGGATCGCGGTCACGCAAGATCATTTCGATTCCGCGAAACATCGTGCCAGAACTCCAGGCATTGCTGACAATGCCATCCTGCACCTCGACTTCGATGCGCAGATGGCCTTCGATCCTGGTGACGGGGTCGATGGCGATCTTCATGACTGCCCCTCCGTTGTTTGCGTTTCGTTGGTAGGCACGGCGATGGTCGCATTACCACTGGCAGCGGTCGCCTGATTTGTAGCGCGGGCGGTCCGTGCGTTGCGCACGCCTGCCACGACGGCGTGCCCTACGGTCAGCGCGCCAACCGCGGCAGCCACCCCGATGCCAACATCCTGCGCCGTCACTTCAACACCAAAACCTGGTACCGTGGGCAGTTGACGGTAGAATGGTGTCATTGCATCCCAGAACTGCGGTTGCGCGCATCCGACACAGCCGTGCCCGACGCCGATCGGCCAGTTCGTGCCATCATTCCACTGGACGCGCGGGCAATTGTAATTGGTCGCAGGACCTTTGCATCCCATTTTGTAGAGGCACCAGCCCAATTGATGACCCTGGTCACCCCATTCTTGCACGAATTGGCCGGCGTCATAGTGCGCTCGGCGTGGACAATTATCATGGATGCGATCGCCGTGAGCAAAGAGAGGTCGGCCAAGATTATCCGTCGCGGGCAATTCTTTGAACGTGAGGTAGTGGACGATGGTCGCTGCTAGATTGGCGCCATTCATCGGGCAGGCGCTGAGGTTAATAAGCTTCAAACCTGGTACGGCCTGGCCAATGCTTACCGCTCCGGTGATGCCGCCAGCAGCGGCGGGAATGCCGCCAAAGGCCGCGCAGGTACCCACGGCGATTGTCGCCAGCGCGTTGCCGCAGGTCTCTTGAGCAATATCGATGGCAGTCCGTCCACCGATGGTGCAATACACCCCACCATCCGCCAGCGGGATCGATCCTTCGACGATCGCCAGATATTGCCCTTTTTGTTGGGCAATCGTATCCTGGAGTGACTTCTCCGCCGCAGTCCCGGCCGGAGCCATAATAGTCTCGTGATAATTCCACGATAGGAGATCCAGGATCATATCGGTAATAGATGGATGGCTGGCCCTTAATGCCGATTCGGTATTGCCAGCGCAATCCTGAAATTCCAGCCAGACCACCGCGGGTCTGGTGGCGGCCTCGAGGGCCTGAACGATGCGATCTGCGTAGGTATGGGGCAAGGCCAGTGCCCCCGCCATCACCGAACAAAACTTTAGGAATTCGCGCCGTGAAACACCACGACGTCGCAAGGCGGGCCAGACACCCTGAGCCAGTTGATCCTCGCGTGGACTCGCCATCGAGCCTCTCCTCTTTCATCCATAACGCGCGCCACTCCCCTGGAACAGTCAGGATGACGCAATGCCATGGGGGATGCTATCGCGTCATCCATGACGCTCTCGTGGCAGATCGCGAGCAAGCGAAGCCAGTTGGACATCCTTCTTGTCAAGTGTGCAAGGAGGACATCACATTTTCCACACAAGGATCCCTTGTGACACACAAACGTATCACAGCGTGCAGTGGGCTAGGCCAGCGTGGTCGTAGGAACCTGGGCCGCTTCGGCATGTGTGTCAGGGATAATCTCGGCCGACGTAGCATGCGCCACGTCTGTTGGTTCGCGCAAGGCGCCGCGCCGCTTCGCTCGCACATTCACCCAGATTGCGGCGAGCAGGACGACCCCACCACCAGCGACGACGGCATAGTTCGCGCCAAGTTGTTCGGCAAAGGCACCGGCGAGAAAGGTGCCAAAGGGGGTCAACCCCACTAATATGAAGCTCCAGAAGCTCATCACTCGGCCACGCAGTGCGTCAGGGGTTGCCTCTTGCACGATCGCATTGCCGGCGGAGTTGATGGAGACTACCGCGAGTCCAACGAGCAGGAGCAGCGCGCTGGAAAGGTGCAGATTCCGCGAGATGCCAAATGCCGCCATCGTCACGCCCAGGCAGATCGATGCCAGCAACAAGAGCCGTGTGCGACCCGTGCCAGGCTTCATATATGCCAGGGCAAGTGCACCAACTAATGCTCCGATCCCCACACAGATGTTCAGTAAACCCAACCCATTGACGCCAGCATGCAGAATCTGGTCCGCGAAGATCGGCATCAACGTCATATACATCGGTATGCCGAAGACGTTGACAACCGCGACGATCACAAAGATCAACCATATGCGTTCATGCTGACGGACATACCGCACACCATCGGCAATTTGACGGCGGGCCGGTTGAGAGACGCGCACGACAGATCGACCGTCAACCGTGATCACCAGCAGGCCGAGGACGACCGGCGCGAAACTGATCGCATTCGCGATGAAGCAAAAAGCCGTGCCCATCGTGGCGATCGTCAGCGCGCCGAGCGCCGGTCCAAAGATACGCGATGCATTGAAGGTCGATGAATTCAGCGCAATCGCATTCTGCAGATCTTCGCGGCCAACCATCTCGATGAAGAACGCCTGACGCGCCGGGAGATCAAAGGCATTGACAATGCCGAATAGCGCGGCGATGAAATAGATTTCCCAGACCTGGACGCTCCGTTGCAAGGTCAGCAATCCAAGAATCAGCGCCAGGATCAAGAAGATGGTTTGAGTAATAATGATCAAGTAGCGTTTAGGGACACGATCAACCACCACACCAGCATAAAGAGAGAGGAGCATGACAGGCAGATATTGAAATGTGGAGACGATACCCAATTGAAATGCGGAATGTGTCAGTGTGTAGACCAGCCAGGATTGCGCAATGGTTTGCATCCATGAGCCAGTAAAAGAGATGATCTGCCCAAAGAAGAAGATGCGAAAATTACGATGTCGGAGCGACGCTCCGCCAGCGGCAATGGTTTGCCAGAGAGTTGGGGCATATTTCACGCTTCCCTCGTCAAGAGATGTCCGCATAGCTATCGATCAATGGGGTGACCTGGCTGCAATGAATGGCGAGATGGAGGTCGCCCACTGCTCCTTCCGATTGGGGTATTTTGACCGAGCTTTCCCCCCGGCGACGCCAGAATGCATATCGTACGGATATCCCACGCGGGGTGACAACGGTCATACATCAGGGCGTATATGTCCTAAACGTATGAAGTGCGTGATCGGTCAGCCTCTTTGCCACTATTGTGTATCTCTCAGCGCGCATTGCACCAAATGATGTGCGATCATAGAGAGAGCTGACAGTAGCGAGCAGGAGGCCAGGATGGTTTCTGGCTGCGGACATATAGGCATTCCCTCAGTGACATTGGGCGACATTGTTCGATCCACTGGCTGCCCGGCGTAAGATTCCGCTGTGCATATTCCGCATTGTCGGCCAGGGAATGGCTGCATAGGCAAGTTCACCTAAGGAGCACCTACAGCATGGCTTTTGATCTCGGGACGATGCGCCCAGTGCAGACCGCGCACTTTGTTGGGGATGATGGGGCGACCTGGCAATTTTCGACTGACCTGGGCACACTCCAGGTCGGGATCCCCGCCCCAGGCACCGCGCGTATCGCGTTGATACCCGCGGCGGCGCCGCCACATCACACCTGGTCGCTCAATGGGACACCACCGCCCGCGCCCAAGGTTCAGGCAGATGGGCTGGTGCTTCGCGCGGAAGATGGGACGAGCATCACCATCAGCGAAAACCCCCTGGTCTGCACGCTCTCCGATGGCGATGGCCGAACCATCGTCCAGGGCTCTTGGCTGGCCGCGGCGGATGGATCGCCCGCCGCTAATGGCACACTGGGCTGGCGACAGGCTCTCACACGCGCTGAAGCGATCTTCGGTGGTGGATTGCGCACAGGGGCGCTCAATCGCCGTGGTCGGAGGCTGACTTTCTGGTGTACCGATCCCGAGCCTGATCATGGCGCCCAAACCGATGCGATGTACCAATCCATTCCCTTCGTGATGGGGCTGCGCCCGGCGGATGGCGCGGACCCGGGCGCAGCCTATGGCGTATTTTTCGATCAGAACGCGCGCGGCTTGTTGGACTGCGGTGCGACTGATGGCACCTCACTGACTTACCTGACTGATGGACCTGATCTGGTAGTCTATCTCTTCACCGGGCCTACCCTCAGCGACGTCCTCGCGCGCTACACTGCCCTGACAGGGCGCATGCCGCCAGTGCCACGGTGGTCGTTGGGCTATCAGCAGTCACGCTGGAGCTACAGTTCTGCGGCGGAGGTACGCGAGATCGCCAACGCCTTCCGCGCGCACCAGATCCCGTGTGACGCGATCTATCTAGATATCGACTATATGCGCGGTTTCCGCGATTTTACTTTTGATCCAGAGCGTTTCCCTGATCCACCAGCGCTGGTCAAGGAGTTGCAAAGCCAGGGATTCCAGATTGTGTCAATCATCGATCCGGGAGTAAAGGTCGATTCGGAGTATGATGTCTACCAGGCAGGGTTAGAGCATGGCTATTTCGCGCGTGGCGCCGATGGGCAGCCATATGCGGGCTATGTCTGGCCGGGACGCTCGGTTTGGGCGGATTTCGCCCGTCCGGAAGTCAGGGCTTGGTGGGGTGAGCAGCATCGTGTACTGCTTGATGCCGGGGTGGCCGGGATCTGGGACGACATGAATGAGCCATCGCAGACGAATGTCTCAGCGCCGGAACAAGTGATCCCGTTTGGCGCATCACTGCCGCTTGATGCCCAATTTGGACCGCCCGACAATCCAATCACGCATGCGCAATTTCATAACGCCTACGGGACGGAGATGGTCCGCGCAACCCGTGAAGGGATGGAGCACATACAGCCAGAACGTCGCGCCTTTGTATTGACGCGTGCGGCAGGGGCGGGAGCGCAGCGTTTCGCCGCCGTCTGGAATGGCGACAATACCAGCATGTGGCCCCACTTGCGCATGGCGATCCCGATGAATCTGGGGATGAGCCTCTCTGGCTTCCCGATGACAGGCTGTGATATTGGCGGCTTCTGGAAAGATACACAGCCGGAATTACTGGTGCGCTTCACCCAGCTTGGGGCGTTCTTGCCTTTTTGCCGCAACCACTCGGCACTGGGAACTGTCCATCAAGAGCCGTGGGCTTTTGGCGAACCGTATACCAGTGCCTGTCGCGGGGCAATCGAGCAACGTTATCGGTTGTTGCCCTATCTCGTGACGTTGGCGCATCAAGCCAGCGAAACGAGCGCCCCGATCATCCGTCCGCTCGCCTGGCTCGCCCCGGATGATGCGAATTGTGTCGCCTGTGATGACGAGTTCTTATTGGGCAACGACCTGCTTGTCGCGCCGGTCCTGGATGCTGGGGCGAGCGAACGAATCGTCATGTTGCCGCCCGGTACCTGGTTTTCCAGGATAGCCTCTGCCACCGATTCTCCCCCGCTGAATAGTACTGCACTGCGAGGTCCGAGCCAGGTGACGGTTCCGGTCGATCTGACCACCATCCCACTCTTTGTGCACGCGGGATCGATCTTGCCGACAACGGCAGTGGTGCAGCATACGGGGATGGTGGCGCAGTCGCTCGACTGGGAAGTGTATTTAGCCGCGCCAGGGACTGCGGCCAGCGGGACAGTCTGGGATGATGACGACCATCCGCTGGCGGCTACACGCGGCTCGTACGCCCGCTACCTCGCCACCGCCCACTGGGAGGACGATGTGATTACGTGCGAAGTGATCCAGACCGACGGGAATATGGTGTCGCGCTATCCAGAGATGCGCTGGGTAGTGCGGTTGGCCAACGGCCAACGGGCGGTGGCACTCGATCCGGTAAGCAGCGCTACTCTGCCCTTCACCTGTCGGTTTCGGGTAGAGTAGCGTCGCCGGGAACATCGTGTATTCCGCGCAGAAATACGTGGCGAATCCCAGCGATCATCCGATCAAGATCGTATCCGCGTGCGCTCTGTTGGAACCTTAGATACATCGGATTCATCAGCGCGAGCAGCATATCGGCGGTGTACGGCGCGTCGAGCGCGGCGATTTCGCCGCGCGCCACCGCCTTGCGTAAGAGGCCCTCCAGCAGGTCATGTATCCAGAGAAACCAGTGTTCCTGCCCCGGCGGCATGCGATCGTCCGGATGGGGAAGGTCGCAACGATCGTGGCGCAGCTCGGTGCGCACCACGGCCTCGAGGAGCGCAGTGCTCTCGTCGACAAAGTGTAACGTGCGGACGATGACGCCATCCAACTGCGTCAGCGCAGACATGCGCACACTCGTGCTTAACCAGGCTTGCAGATCCTGGGCAAATACGACCTGATGTTCATGCATCAGGTCGCGGCAGAGCGCGCCTTTGTTGGCATAGCGCCGGTAGAGCGTTCCTTGCCCAATTTCCGCGGCCTGCGCGATCTGGTGCATACTGACGGCCGCCACGCCAAATTGCCCGAAGAGGTGGCGGGCGACCTCCAGGATGCGCTGACGATGCGCAGCGGCATCGCGGCGTTCGCGGCGCCGCTGGGGGGCAATCTCAGGTTCTCCGACAACTGTGGGGTGATCGGCATCGATCATCGATAATTCCTCGCGATCCCTCTTGACAAGTGGACAACGGTCCGCTTATAATTTTTCTATGTGGACAGTTATCCGCTTATACTGTACCATGAAGCGGGAAGATCGTCAATCAGTGCGATGGCGATAGGGCTGCGTAATCGGTCCGCGCAAGCGGCCAGAAGGATATCTTACCTATGGCAAACCAACCGGCGATTATCGCCGAAGGACTTCGCAAACGCTACGGCACCACCCAGGCGCTGGATGGGCTGGATCTGCGCGCTGAGGCTGGCACCGTCCTGGGTGTGCTTGGCCCGAACGGCGCAGGTAAGACGACCGCCGTCCGCATCCTGACCACGCTGCTCAAGCCAGACGCGGGCTATGCGCGCGTGGCCGGATTGGATGTCGTCAAGGATGCGGATGCGCTCCGCTCCCAGATCGGCTTGGCGGGGCAGTATGCCGCCGTCGACGAGAACTTGACCGGCTATGAGAATGTCGAGATGGTCGGGCGACTCTACCATCTCTCGGGATCGGCTGCCCGCCGACGTGCCGATGAACTCCTCCAGCGTTTCGACCTGGTGGACGCGGCGCGGCGCACGGTCAAGACCTATTCTGGCGGAATGCGACGTCGGCTGGACCTGGCAGCGAGCCTGGTGATGACGCCACCGGTGCTCTTCCTGGATGAGCCAACTACCGGACTTGACCCACGCAGTCGCCTGGGAATGTGGGAAGTCATCAGCAAGTTGGTCAGCGATGGCACCACCGTGCTGCTGACCACACAGTATCTCGAAGAGGCTGATCAACTGGCCAACCACATCATCGTAGTCAACTTCGGCCGCGTCATCGCCGAGGGCACCGCCGATGAGCTGAAGACCCAGGTAGGTGGTGATCGCGTCGAAATGACGGTCGGACCGGGCAGCGACATTACCCGCGCCACCGAGATCTTGCGGCCCTACAGCGTAGGGGAGATGGCGGTTGCCGCCGAACGACGCCATTTGATCGTCCCCGTGGCCGCGGGCGCGCAACAACTTGCCGCCATCATCCGCGAGATGGACGCAGCGGGCATCGCCATCGATGATATCGCACTGCGCCGCCCCACCCTCGATGATGTCTTCCTGTCCCTCACCGGCGCCACTACTGATGCCGCCGACCTCACCACCGCGCCAGCGGAACGGCCTCTGGCAGGGAGTCCTCGATGAATATCGCAGCACCAGGGCACGGAAACAGTACGAAACCAATCATCCGACCACGCATCTACTGGGAGATTGCCGACGCCCTGACCCTGGCCAAACGTAATCTGGTCCAGATTCCCCGCATTCCGGAAGAGCTCATCTTTTCGACCATCCAACCGGTGATGTTCGTCTTACTCTTCCGTTATGTGTTCGGCGGCGCAATCACTGGCACGGGCACTACCTATGTCAATTATCTCATGGCAGGCATCTTCGCTCAGACGGTGATCTTTGGCTCGACCACGACAGGTATAGGCCTGGCAACGGACCTCCAGAAAGGCCTGATCGATCGTTTCCGCTCATTGCCGATGGCAAAGTCCGCTGTCCTGACCGGTCGCACGCTCTCGGATGTGGTCCGCAACACGTTTGTCGTCATCGTGATGTGGACGGTGGGCTTGCTGGTCGGGTTCCGCCCGCAGGGTTCCATCCTAGCCTGGTTTGGCGCGGCGGGGTTGCTGTTGCTGACGAGTTTCGCCTTCTCGTGGATCTCGGCAACTATCGGCATGGCGGTCCGGTCAGTCGAAGCGGCCCAGTCGGCGGGCTTCATCTGGCTCTTCCCGCTCACCTTTGCCAGTAGCGCCTTCGTACCCACCCAGTCGATGCCCACCTGGTTGCGAGCTTTTGCCGATCGCCAGCCAGTGACCATCGTCGTCAACGCGGTTCGCGGGCTGCTCCTCAATAAAATCGACGCGACGACGATCTGGGAAGCAGTGGCCTGGTGCGTCGGTATTCTGATTGTCTTCATTCCGCTCTCCGTCCGGGCCTATAACTCACGCACGGCGCGCTAAGTTCCGGCCTCGCCCGCTACCGTCAACTGTCCGAACAATCCATCCGAAAATTGTCGGCGATTCGACGGCAGCGGGCACTTCGTGCTAGAATCAAACTCATCATGACTCTCGGCGATGGGGCTCCGCCGGCGGCTTCCTCTTGGCTCAGGCCGCAAACCGCATACCCGCTGATGGCTCCTACCAGACCAAAATCCACATTTGGCCAGGGAGTTTTGTTGTTTTATGACCATTACGCTTGCCGTCTTGCTCAAAGCACTCTGGACCGGTATTTCCGGAGCATTGGGGGCGGGAACTCGCCATGCCGTCAGTGTCCAGAGCCGCCGCGCGTTCGGCGATCATTTTCCTTTCGGCACGCTCCTGATCAACCTCACCGGCGCCCTGGGAATCGGTCTCATTACGGCCATTCTCAATCATCATCATGCGCTCACCGCCTGGCGGGCGCCATTGGTGCTGGGCTTTGTCGGCGGCTATACCACTTTCAGCACGATGATGCTCGAAGTGGCGCGCCTACGGCGCGACGCCAGGCACATGCGAATCGCGCTCTACCTGCTCGCCAGTCTGACGCTCGGGCCACTAGCGGCATTTCTCGGCCTGGCGATAGGAGGGCTGATCGGTGGATAAGACCCAGAATCCAATACAGGATCGTACCCCCATCGATCCTGATGCTGAACAAGTCCGCGACGCATCCCATAGTCAGCCAACAGATAGCCAGACAGCGTGGAGGACGCTGGTGCTGGAAATTGGTCTTGTCCTGGCAGGCGGCGTGGTCGGCACATTGCTGCGCGTGCTGACCTCAGTGCTGGTGGGCGATGCGCTGGGCCACGGGTTCCCGTACGACATCGCCATCATCAACATCAGCGGATCGTTCCTGATCGGCCTACTGGCGGGTTGGCGCGATCCACGCAGTCGCGCGCACGAGTTGATCTGGCTGGCGGGCGCCGTCGGCATGATCGGCGCGTACACTACTTTTAGCAGTTATGTGCTCGGCGTCGTGACGCTCGATGTCTCGGGCAAGACGCTGGTGGGGTTACTCTACCTGAGCGGTAGTGCGGCGCTGGGTCTGTTGGCCGTCGAAAGCGGTCTCTGGATGGGCGAACGCTGGAGGCACCGCTGAGATCTCTGTGGCACATTACGGCAACGGCTGATAGAGGAAATTATCCAGAAAGACCGACGGCGTCGCGGTGTTCACCAGTGGGCTCAATAGGCCAGTCACGTACGCACACGTTGTCGAGGCAGCGGATGCGTTATAGGAGGTGACGGTTGCACCGTTCAGGAGCATGCTGATGACGCCCCGGTTACAATCTAAACCCATAGTGACGGAAACACCAGTGTTCACCGTGCCATTCAACAAGGTGGTAATGCTATTGTTCCCATACTTCTCAAATTTCCATTGCCAGGTATTATTCGAACAGATATTCACATCAAGATAATCGACATTTGGTATCGTCCCTACAGCTACGCCCATGTCGTAGCACGTATTTGTGCCGAAAGAAAATGCTTGCTGGGTGACGGCAAAATGCTGTGCAAGGTTGCCGGTATAGCCAATTGGACCCCACATCGTGTAGATCGTTGACGTATCCAGTGGTAATATCAGCTGCATATTGTTCGAATTGCAATGATACATCGCCAGACCTTCAGTACCATGATCGACACAGGGTGGTGGAACCTGAGAACTAAAAGTGACATTTGGATTATACGTTGGAATGGCAGTGGCGGTCGGCACCTGGATGAAAGTGGCGGTCGGTATCACCGGAATCTGTGTCGCGGTGGGATACGCAGGAATCGTCGAGACAACTGGCAAAGGGGTGATAAGGCCTGACACCGGTGTGAAGGTCGGCATGGGCGAAGTGGTCGCGGTCGCGGGGAAGGTATTGCCGCTGGGCTGGGTATTGACGGCGAAGAGGGATGAAGTCGCGGTCGCGGTACCACGAGCGAGCGCCAGAGTGGTGCCACCCTGCCAGGGATGTGCCATCAGCAATACTCCCCCAGCGACGAGGATCATGAGCAGCGTCAGTGCCAGCGCCCCAAATAATCGCCAACGCGACGTCGGCTGTGCCGCGCGAATCGGCGCGGCAAAACCATCAGCGGCCGTCAGTGTCGGTGTCGGTCGTGAGGGAAGGGTCGTGGCAAGCGGTGCGGATGGAGCGAACGGTACATAAACATCGCCAGCAGCCGTCAGTGTCGGTGTCGGTCGTGGGGGAAGGGTCGTGGCGAGGGATGCGGATGGTCGAATGAAAGCAGGTGTGCCGAGGGCCGCACCAAGGGCGTCGACGAAAGCCGTCGCCGAGGGCCAGCGCTGAGCAGGATCCTTCGCCAGCATGCGTAGCAGCACGGTCTCGGCCGCCAGTGGAAGGTCTGGCCGCAATGCGCGTGGCGAAGGCGGTGGCGCACTGACTTGCTGTACCATGACTTCAATCGGCGAACCGGTGGAGAAAGGTGGGCGGCCAGTGAGCAACTCATAGGCAATAATGCCCAGACTATAGAGATCGACTGCGGGGGTCACTTCCTTGCCCTGTGCCTGTTCAGGGGCGAGGTATGCGGGTGTTCCGATAACCTGGCCACTCAGCGTCAATTTCGTCCGATCTTCGCCGGTTTGGTACATAATACCGAAATCCGCCAGGAGGAGATTGCCAGGCGCCGAAAGCAAGATGTTGGCTGGTTTCAAATCGCGATGAATAATCCCTTGTGCATGCGCATAGTCAATTGCTCCGGCTAACTGCGAGAGGAGCGTAACCACAGTAGCTTGGGGAAGTGGCGCGGACAGCGAGTCGAGCCATTGTGCCAGGGAACCTGCAGCGGCAAATGGCATGATAAGATAGCTGATCTCGTCTTGTTCTCCGGTCGCCAACATGCGCAAGATGTGGGGATGCTGAAGTTGATCGAGTACCTCGGCTTCACGGACGAAACGTTGCCTGAACTTATGGCGGTCCATGGGCGAGGATTGCCAGGCAGGGAGGAGGATTTTAATGGCAACCTGTACAGATGGATCATCGATACGATGTGCCAGGTAAACCGCTCCCATGCCGCCAACACCCAACACCCGATCGCACTGATATTCCCCCAGGATGGTGCCGATAAACGCCTCAGGACCCGCCTGCATGATGTCACCCATACCCACAAATTGACCTGCGCATCAAGTGCATTGCTTGCCCTATGGTAGCATGCTATCGTGGTTGCGTCAATGTGTCTGGTAGTTCCACCGCTGCGAATAATTTACAGAAAAAGCCCGTAAAGCCGCTGTGCCTTTAGGCCATGCGGATGTAAGGGCTTGCGTGGGCTTCAGCCAGAGTCCCGGTGCGTGACAGGTAAGACGTTCTTGTTGTAGAGTGTCTACAGGGAGAACAATATGGATTATCAACACGATGAGCATCATGTGCATCTCATCGTCTACCATCTGATCTGGTGCCCCAAGCGGCGAAAGCGTGTGTTAGTGAACCAGATTGGTCAGCGATGTGAAGCCCTTATCCGGCAGAAATGCGACGAAAAG
>DAIDHM010000080.1 GCA_027459705.1 Ktedonobacteria bacterium
TGACTACGAATCCGTCGTGCGCCTGTTCGGCCACCGGATCGCTCCAGGCTCCATCGCGCTCCTGTTCGTCCTCGTTGGCGTCTATCACATGAAGACCGGCATGGAGACGATCATTGAGGATTATGCGCATGGCTGGTGGAAATCCGGCCTGCTCGTCGCGAACATGATGTTCGCCGGGCTGATTGCGACGGCGACCGCGCTGTCGATCGTCAAACTCGCCGTCGGCGGCTGATCGAAGGGTAATTCGACATGGCAAGCAACGTGGCTTCGATCGGCGGCAGGGCCTATCCGATCACCGATCACACATTCGACGTCGTGATCGTCGGCGCCGGCGGAGCGGGCCTGATGGCCGCGCTGCAACTGCCCAAGGACACGAGTGTCGCTGTCATCTCCAAGGTCTATCCGACCCGTTCGCACACGGGCGCCGCACAAGGTGGGGTGGCCGCCGCGCTGGGAAATCAGGAAGAGGACCACTGGAAATGGCATATGTTCGACACCGTCAAAGGCGGCGATTACCTGGTCGACCAGGATGCCGCTGAAGTGCTGGCGCGCGAAGCCATCGAGGCGGTCTATGATCTGGAACACTGGGGATTGCCCTTCAATCGCACCCCCGATGGCAAGATTGATCAGCGCCGTTTCGGCGGCCACACCCGCAATTTTGGCGAGGGACCGGTGCGCCGCTCCTGCTATGCCGCCGACCGCACCGGCCATATGATTTTGCAGACGATGTTTCAGACAGCGGTCAAAAATCAGATCCGCTTCTTCAACGAATTCCTCTGCACCGATCTGCTCGTCCAGGAGAATCGCGCCGCCGGAGTCGTCGCCTATTCGATACGCGATGGCGAAGTGCACACGTTCAGCGCCAAGGCCGTCATCTTCGCCACCGGTGGCTATGGTCGCGCCTGGCGCGTCACCAGCAACGCGATGGCCTGCACAGGCGATGGCATGGCGATCGCTTATCGCCGCGGGGTTCCACTGGAAGACATGGAATTCTACCAATTCCACCCCACTGGCATCTATCGCGTTGGCGTGCTCCTCTCAGAGGCGGCACGCGGCGAAGGCGCTTACCTTTTGAACAACACCGGCGAGCGCTTCATGATGCGCTATACCCCAACCCTGAATGAATTGGCGCCACGCGACATCGTCTCGCGAAGCATCGTGACCGAGATCCGCGAGGGACGCGGCATCTTGCAGACGAAGCGCGATGGTGACGATTATGTCTATCTGGATGTGCGGCACCTCGGCGAAGCCAAGATTCGTGAGAAACTGCCCGACATCACTGATTTCGCGCGCAACTATCTGCGAGTTGAACCAATCACCGAGCCAGTCCCCATTCAACCGACGGCCCATTATGCCATGGGCGGCATTCCGACGGATGTTGAAGGGCGCGTCGTCATCGACGAGCACAATACCCCGCTCATCGGCTTTTACGCGGCCGGCGAGGCTGCTTGCGTCTCGGTGCATGGCGCGAACCGCCTGGGCACCAATTCGCTCGTCGACCTGATCGTCTTCGGGCGCCGGGCCGGCAAGCATATCGCGCGGCAACTGCAGGCCAATGAACTGGACTTCGCGGAATTGCCCGCGGACGCCGAAGACCACACGCGCGCGATGATCAGCCGCTTGCGAGCGGGAACGGGCGAGACTCAGGATGCCATCCGCGAGGATATGCGCGATGTCATGATGGATCTCTGTGGCGTCATGCGGACCCAGGCTGGCCTGTCGCAATGCAAAGAGAAGGTCGCCGAACTGCAGGATCGCTACAGCAAAGTGCGGATCATGGATGCTTCGACCAACTTCAATACGGAGATGATGGAAGTCATCGAGTTGGGTTACGTGCTCGACTGCGCCGAGGCGACCGTGGCGGGCGCGCTGGCCCGCGAAGAGAGCCGTGGGGGGCATTTCCGCGAAGATTTCCCGACCCGCGATGACAAGCGGTTCCTGCAACACACGCTGGCCTATCGCGCTGACGATGGCGGAGTCAGCGAACTGCGCTACAAACCGGTCGTCATTACAGAATTTCAGCCCAAAGAACGCAAATACTAGCATACATACGTACATTGGTATGCTTATGTATTGCTTGCTTGTGCTTGCGGTCCATGCCAGAGAGGGGTAATGTGCAGATGGCCACAGCGACAAAGCCAGTTTCTCAAGCGCGAACCAGCCGCACGGTCACGGTGCAGGTGCGCGTCAAGCGTTTCCAACCGGACAGCGGCAAAGGCGCATACTGGCAGGAATTTACGGTTGAAGCTGATCCGCTGGATCGGTTCGTGGATGTTTTGAATCGCATTAAATGGACCCAGGATGGCACTTTGACCTATCGCCGTTCCTGCCTCCATGGCGTCTGTGGATCAGATGCAATGCGTCTGAATGGTCGTAATCGCCTGGCGTGTAAACAACTGGTCGCCGATCTCGGAACCAAGATCACCGCCGAGCCGATGCTGGGTTTTCCGGTGGTGCGCGACCTCGTCGTGGATATGGATCCCTTCTTCTCCAAGTATGAGAAGATCAAGCCATTCCTGATCAACGATGAGCCGGTGCCATCCAGCGAGCGACTACAATCACCCGAGCAGCACGCGCGCTTTGAGGAAGGCACAAAATGCATCCTCTGCGGTTGCTGCACCGGTTCATGTCCATCTGTCTGGGCCAATCGTGAGTGGGTCGGACCAGCTTCGATCGTCAACGCACACCGTTTCATCTTCGATAGCCGCGACCGCGCCGCCCAGGATCGTCTGCAGATCCTGAGCGATCGGACGGGGGTCTGGCGCTGCCGAACCATCTTCAACTGCTCAGAGGTCTGCCCACGTGGTATTCCGGTGACGCAGTTGATCGAGGAAGTCAAACGCGCCCTGGTGCAGGACGGACCCGATGTGGGCTGAGCGGTAAGTGCCACACAGTGGTTGATCAGCGTCGGAGGGGAGTGAGTGCCGAGCACTCACCCCCTCTGCGTTTGGCCTATGGCGATTCCAACGTGGCCTGCAGGCTAGGCCTTCTGCCCAAACGCCGCGCAGAATTGCCACTGCACATTGTACGCAGGCTGCGCGTATTCTTCGCGCGCGGCCATCCGTAATGCGGTCAATTCATCGGGCGAGACAAGTCCTAGTTTAATCAGCGCCGGTCCCGAGCTCTCGATGCCAGAATCCAGATCCACCGCGGCCATTCGCGCGGCGCGATCACTGCGATCTGCGGTATTCACGGCGATGCGTCGCTCGTCGATGTGCGTCAATCCGGCCATTTGCAGGCGTTGGGCGACATGGTCAGCATTGCGCCCATCCATCTTGAAAGTATCGCCCAGTTGATTCCAGAGTTGGATGACGCGCTGAAACGCCGGTCCGCCGCCAATGGGAGTGTTGAATTCAACCAGCTCGACCCAGCCACCCGGTTTGGTCACGCGCGCCATTTCGCCCACAAGGCGCATCCATTGTGCTTCAGGGATCGCCAATGCCAGAAATCGCATATGCGCATAGTCAAAATTGCCATCACTGAAGGGTAACCCCTGGAGCGCGTTCCCTTGTACAAAAACATAGTTCGACGGAATGCTTCCCAGAGCATCGATCTGCCGCGCGATGACATCGGCCTGGGGTTCCACCAGATCGAACCCGATAACATTCGCCTGGTTGTACCGCAACGCTTGCTCTCTGGCCCAGCGACCCGTACCACAACCGACGTCCAGGATGGCCTGGGGTACGGTGATGGGCGCCATCACATCGCCATGAAACGCGGTCCGTAGCATAAAATGTTGCATGTCCAGGCGATTTGTCTCATCGAAATCTGCAGGCAGCAGATATGGAGCATCCGCAACACGTCGACGGCCCGCCTCAACGACCAACCGTCCCGATGCTTGTTCCGTCCGGGACGCGGTGTTCTGATCGCTCTTTGATTGCTTGTTGCGACGAAAGAAACGAAACATGTCAGGCTCCTGCTTTCATTTTGATACCCAGATGTATACAGCAAGCTGCGACATCTCAGCAAATTTGATTGTTCCTGCTTCACTGGCCACTGCCACCGCACCGGACCTTACGATCAGTTACCGGTTTGGGTCTCACACGGCCTCCACAAGGCAAGTTTTACGTCCGGCCCAAGCCAGTATCCGGGACGGGAACGTGCAGGACTTCTCGTAAAATGCGGCGGGCCTCACGTTCCAAATTGAGCGCCGCATTCCCATCGCGATCGATGACCCATCCGCATTTCCGGCAGCAATAGGTCCGATATTTCAAGGGCATGCGCTTCTTGACGTGCCCACACTGGGAGCAGGTCTTGGTGGAGGGGAAGAACCGATCCACAAAGATAGTCCGACCACCCACGGCCTGCATCTTGGTCTCAAAGAACCGCAACAACTGGCCCATCCCCGCATCCGCGAGTGACCTTGCAAGCTTACGGTTCTTAAAGAGTCCTTTGACATGCAGGTCTTCCAGTCCCACCACACTGCACGTCCGGGCAATCTTGGTCGTGAGTTTGTGGTGGGCATCCTCGCGGATGTGGGCGATCTGCCCATGAAG
Organism: Ktedonobacteria bacterium; assembly: GCA_027459705.1. Taxonomy (GTDB): domain Bacteria; phylum Chloroflexota; class Ktedonobacteria; order Ktedonobacterales; family JACDGC01; genus DAIDHM01. The sequence goes on from DAIDHM010000080.1 coordinate 4,497, forward strand.
ACGGGCGATCTTGACCTGGAGTTTTTCCCGGTTCTTGCTGCCTTGTTTGGTCTCCGGGTCGTACTGTTTTCGGCTGAAGTCACGTTGCAAGCGTCTCAGCTTCTCCAGGTGTTTGGTTAACGGTTTTTGGTTTTCAAACCGCTTTCCATTACTGGCAACCGCTGATTCTTTGATGCCCACATCCACGCCGACGACTGGATTGGTATTGACCACCGAGACGGCTGGCACCTCTACCTGGATGCTGACGTACCAGTAGCCGCCGTCCATCCCGATGGTCGCGCCCAGGATTTTCACGGTAGAACACGCAACCTTCTTGCGTTCATTCCGCGGTTTGCCAGGTTTCTTGTGGGGGTCGGGAACGACAAAGCGCAGCGACTCGGCCATATTGACCTTGCCCAGACCGCGCTTGTACGTGTTCTTGTTCCGGATCTTCTTGGGAAGCGTCCCGTTCGCTTCCTGCTTGCCCATGAGGAAACGACCCAAGACGGGCACGACGATCCAATGATCGCCAAGCTCAAATGTATCGTTGGCGATATAAAAGGATTCCCTACTCTTACCCTTCTTCTTCCATTTGGGATACTTGTTTTGCCCGTCGAAGAAGCGAGAAAAGGCATCGCCCAGGTCATCGAAAGCGCCTTCGATGACGCACTTGGTGACATCCAGTGTCCAGGGATAGTCCTGTTCCCGGCTCGCCTGGAATTGCTTCTTCAGTTCGTAGGCTGACGGCTTTTTGTCGCGCTTCCCTTCCTGGTATTGGGCATATTGCTTCTTCCATTCCGCTAAGCCCCAGTTGAAACAAAATCGGCGCGTTCCACAGGCGCGGCGCAGGTACGCTTCCTGTTCAGGCGTTGGATTCAGCCGTATCTTGTGGGCTTTGGGCATCGTTGCTGCCATGAGCCAACGCCTCCTTCAGGGTTGTTCGGTAGTTTCGCAAGCCGTACAACCGACGGGAAAAGCACTGCATGATCGTCATGAGGCCCTGGACCATCTCGGCCTCTGGACTGAGCGACTCCGTATTCATGACCATAAGTTCACACGTGTGCACCTCACACACGTGCTCGATGAGCGGGAACCCAAAGCGGGCGAGCCTGTCCTTGTGAGCAATCACTAAGGTGCCAATCTCACCAGTGATAACGCCATCAACCATGGCTAAAAAGCGCTGACGGTGAAAGTTAAGCCCGCCGCCAACTTCTTCTATCCACTCATCAACGGCAAGTCCGCGTGCCGAACAAAATTGCTCAAGAACCACACGCTGGTGATGAAGATCGGGCTTGTGAGCAGGACGAGAGACCCGACAATAGACGACACAACGCTTCTTCGTTGCTGGTACCTCAAGGCCCAGAGCCACGACAAGGTCCTCGTCTGTATAATACCGCCGGTTATTCACCGCACGATGGGCTCTGAGTCGCCCTTCTCTATCCCAGCGTTGCAGCGTATGTACCGCTCCACCTACCCGCTTTGCAAACTCACCAATCGTGTACATGTGTTTATGTGAGCACACAAGTGGCTACCATTTCAACTCCCTAGTACCACCTCCATACGTTCGGCTCATGCGCTAGGCCCCAGACCCATCGCCAGTATAGCATACGAGCCAACGTCATCCCCGAGGTCGTTCATTGCCTCAGATCACCTTGCCAGGATTGAGGATATGATCGGGATCGAAGAGGTCCTTGATGCGGCGCATCCAGCCCAGCGCGGCGCCATGCTCCGCTTCCAAATATGGGCGCTTCGCCAGACCAATGCCGTGTTCACCGCTGGCCGTGCCACCTAATTCTAAGGCGCGGTGCACCAGGCGCGCATTGAAATCACGGGCACGCTCCATCTCCGCCGGACCAGCGGCGATCAGCGTGTGAAAATTGCCATCACCGACATGCCCCAGAATGCAGCCTTCCAACCCGATCTCTGCCAGCACCGCCTGTGCATAGCTGACCAGTTCCGTGAGGTGGGCCAATGGAACAGCGGTATCGGTGATCACGTAGGTCCTGCCTGGATAATACTGGACGAGCGACCAGTACAGACGGTGGCGCGCTTCCCAGAGCGAATTGCGCTCCTCGGCGGTGCGTGCGGAGGCGATGGCAATGGCGCCCGCATCGTGGGCGATCTCCTCTGCCATCTGGCGCTCTTCATCCATCGCCGCCAATGTCGAGGAGTGAAACTCCACAAAGAGCGCGGGTTGCTCGGGATCCTGGCGGCCGAGGGCCAGATTGACAAGCCGCAAGCTGAGTTCGTCGAGCAATTCCATGCGCGCCACGGGCAATGCGCTCGCCATGATCTGGTAAGCCGCCTGCGTCGCAGCGGCCAACGACGGAAAGTAGAGCCGCGCAGCATGGACGTAGGCGGGGATCGGATGGAGCCGTAAGGTGATTTCCGTTATGATGCCCAACGTCCCACCGGAACCGAGGAAGAGATCTTTGAGGTCGTAGCCACTGCTCGTCTTGCGGACTCGGCGGCCGAGGCGCATGGTCTCGCCATTGGCGAGCATGACTTCCAGCGCGACGACATTCTGGCGCATTCCACCATAGCGCACGGTCGTCGTCCCACTCGCGTTGGTCGCCGCCATCCCGCCAATCGACGCGTCAGCACCCGGATCAACCGGAAAGAAGAGCCCCGTGTCGCGTAGGGCAACGTTCAGCGCGGTGCGCGTGATACCCGGTTCGACAACGACCAGAAAATCATCGGGGAGAATCTCGACGACGCGCTGCATGCGACTGAGATCCAGGCTGATCGCGTCTCCCTGCGGGATCAGATGGCCCTCCAGGCTCGTCCCCGCGCCATAGGGGATCACCGCGATGCCCTCCGCGCTGGCCCAGGCCAGCGTGGCGCGGATATCCTCGCGCGACTCGGCAAAGACCACCGCCAGCGGCGGCCGGCTCTCGGGGTAATTCTCGTCCCGTCCATGCGACTGGCAATCATAGGGATTTTCACTCAACCGTGTGCCTAAAAGTGCGCGTAACGCTGCTAGCGACGGCATTCGCTGTCCCTTCCTCCGCGATGCATTGTGCGGGGCATTGAGTGGCGCCGATTCACCACCGCAGAAACAACCCGGCGGATGCACGCTTGAGCTTGTATTGTGTCACGTTGAAGTGATGCTGGGTGGCCTGAGTATTGCGCGGCTCTCGCCTCCGAAGATGTTCCGAAACCGCGTGACAGCACCAGCACTTCATGGTATAGTCGAAATCGTAGGAAAACACAACACAAGAACAACCGGAAGTTCGACAATAGTGATGGCGGCCTCACGGCGGAAGGTCCATTACCAATCATGCGGAATGTATCTATGCCGAACCCCAGAGACGCGGACGCGAAGGGAAGACAGGACGATGGCAGGGCATCGGGTCAAGCGAATGATCAAAATTCTCGGAGCGGCGCTATTCTTGACCGCCCTGTTGACCCTGGTGTTGCCGACTCGCATCGCCGCTCTCTCCACAGATAACTTGCACCAGGCGACGACGCTGCCTGCTCCCACCGGGCTCACCGCGACAGCCACCAATCAGAGTATCGTGTTGCAATGGACCGCGGTCGCTGGGGCGACGAACTATTCCATCTATCGTGGCACTGCGGCTGGGGGAGAAGGGACCACCCCTTATTTCGTCGGTGTGACCTCGACCACCTTTACGAATACAAAAATCGTGAACGGCACCATGTATTACTACCAGGTCGCGGCGGTCGATGCCTCGGGGTCTGGAAACCGATCGGATGAAGCCCATGCGGGGGTTG
>DAIDHM010000093.1 GCA_027459705.1 Ktedonobacteria bacterium
GAAGCGTTTGCCACTGGCGCCAATAAAATGACGCTGGAGCAGTTGACCAACGACTATATGGCAAAACATCCCAATGTCAAAGTCACCCTCCAGGCCTACCCCGATTACAACACCCTGGATACCAAGTTGACGGCGGCGATCGCTGCTGGATCGCCACCCGCGATCTCGCAGATCTATGAAAACTGGGCGACCCAATTCCAGCAAGCCAATGCCCTGGCTTCGCTCCAACCCTTCATCAGCGGACCTAATGGTCTGACGCAGTCTGATCTCAGTGACTTTTACCCCAAACTGCTGCAAGATGGCCAGATCAACAACACTCAGTACATGCTGCCCTTCAACAAGTCAGACATCGTGATGTACTACAACGCTGACATGTTGCAGAAGTTGGGGTTGACGGTGCCAACAACCTGGAGCGATTTCGCGACGGATCTGCAGAAAGCAACCGCCGCGGATGGCTCGACGTGGGGTATGTCCTACACTCCATCGTCCTCAGTGGATGATTGGTCATACCTGTACAAGGCGTTCGGTGGTGGTAATTTTATCAGCGCTGATGGCAAGACGGCGGAGTTTGGCAATGCGACGAATGCGCCCATCGCAAAAGCCGCGATGGACCAGTGGATCCCATTGGTAAAGAGTGGCGCCATCCATATCACGCAGGGCTTCAATTGGCAAAATGATCTGATCTCGCAAAAATCGCTCTTTGCGGTGAGTTCGATTGCCAGTTATCCGTTCCTGGCGAAACCCATCGGCACTACGTTCAACCTGCAAGAAGCCCCGCTGCCCGCTGGTCCCAGTGGCCAATACACCGTCTTCTTCGGCACGAACCTGGCAATTTACTCGGGTGTGAGTGCGGATCAACAAGCTGCTGCGTGGGATTATATGAAGTATCTCACCAGCACGGATGCTCAGGCGACCTTCGTGCAAGGTACGGGGTATATGCCAGTGCGCCAATCGACGTACAACAGCACGACGCTGCAGTCGTACTATTCCCAGGTTCCAGCCCGTAAGGTTGGGCCACAATCGCTCTCGTTCGCGTTCGTTGCTTCGATTGTTCCAGCCTGGAATACTTGCCGCAATGTCATCTCAACCGATTTCGCCTCAGCGCTCAATGGGCAGCTCACCTCTGACCAGGCAGTGCAAAAAATGACGGCTGATTGTAACGCGGCCCTCGCACAGGGCTAGGTCTGTTCGAGTACACGTGTACCCTACCACCAACGTACGAGCAAGCTGGAGCGATCTGTGTCGCCTCAGCTTGCTCTTCTACTTATCTCGAACCCCGCCTATCTCAGAACCTCGGATATAATGGGAATTTCGCGGGTATCGCACAACTTGAATTAGCGCTTGGTGGAGTTCTATATTAATAGCAGCGTCAGGAGCAGTTTCAAAAGCACTACGGAGCGATATCTCGGGTACGTGGCAGATGTTCTCCGTCATACAGTTTTCACATAATTCGGCTTGATAGCTGTATCGTAGGCAAATGGTTTTTGCGCCAACGAGGACAAGGGAACAAAAATGACTCAAGCAGTGCAGCATCCCCTGGCACGACAAGGTGTGGGTTTCATTGTGCTGAGCGCCATCTGCGCGTTGGTCGCCGCCACCCTCGCTCCCAAGGCGGAGACAGGGCTGCTCGCGCTTGGTGTGGGCATGTTATTGGCAAGTGCTCTCGCGCCCTGGCGCGCGTTCCTGGTGGGATCAACGGTGACACCATTCGCGTTGGTCAACGTCACCTGGTCAATCGGGATCCTGCCGGGTGGCTGGCTCTATGGCGCGTATGTGCTGGCCGCTACACTCGGGATGACGGTGGCGTTGCTGGCCGCGCGGCGAGGCCTGGTCGGTCAATATCCGCTCTCGCCGTCCGTCATTCTCGCCGTTATCGGTTTTTTGCTTATCGGGACGACTTTCTCGCAAACTCAGAGCTTTTTTGGTTTCTTCGTCAGTTGGTGGATGCCGGCTGTTGTCTTTTTGAGTATGGGGATTGTGCGTTTCGCGCGCCGCGTCTGATTCAGAGGCCCGCGCGGTAGCTCTGGCCTGTTCGGGGAAGTGGGACGAGACGATGCTCATCGTCGCGTCGGTATCTCATCCTCGGTCGTTTCTTCATGTGTATGACTGTGCTGATGAGCGTGTGCATGCTCACCATCGGGAAGCGCGCAATAGAGATCCCGCAGGTCACAGCCAACCCGTTCGATCTGAATGGTCGTATGGCTGATATTATATTCTTCGCAGAGCAGACAGTGGATCTCATCGACCAGGGCATCACACCGCGAGAGCGGGCGATCTTCACTGACTTTGACATGTGCCGAGAGGACGCGGAGGCCGCCGGCGATCGACCAGATATGCAGGTCATGCACATCCGTCACATCCGGTATCCGTACGACATCGCGTACGAGCTGTGCCACATTGAGGTCGCGCGGAGTTGCCTCCATCAGGATGTCGAGCGTCGCGCCAAGCAATTGCCAGGCTCCTCGCGCAACGAGTGCGGCGATGGCCAACGAGATGAGCGGGTCGGCATAGAGCCAGCCAGTGAAGGCAATGATGATGCCGCCGATAATGACGCCCGCTGAAGCGGCGATATCGCCCAGCGCATGCAACCACGCCGCGCGGAGGTTGAGATTCTCGCCACCTTCGGCATGCAGTGAACGAGCGATATACAGGTTGACGCCAATGCCCACTGCGGCGGCGGCGAACATCATCCACGGCGTGACGACTTCAGGATGGCGCAAGCGTTGCACGGCTTCGAACGCGATCGCGATGACGACCAGGATCAACGTGACAGCGTTTACCAGGGCTGTCAGAATGCCGGTGCGGTGGTAACCATAGGTGTTGCGCGCGTCGGCGGGGCGGGCAGCACGATGGGCGGCGAACCAGGCCAATCCCAGTGCGCCGAGGTCGGTGAAGACGTGGCCCGCGTCGGAGAGCAGCGCCAGAGAATGCGAGAAAATGCCCCCGGTCAGCTCGACGACCAGGATCAATGCGGTCAGGAAGAAAGCCAGGCGCAAGCGTGTCCCATCCAGATCATGATGATGACCGGCAGCGTGTTCCGCGCTGTGTGTATGCGCTCTTGTCATCTCATTCCTCCACCACGCGCCATCGCTTTTCATTGTGATACTGGCTCGATGCGAGCGAGCACCTGTGTGCCAAGACGCCTCACGTACTCATATGTCCCCGCTAGATTCCCGGCGATTGCGGACGCTGTGCCACTACACCAGGAGGTGGCGGCAGATCTTTGCGAGCAGGCAGCGTGAACTGATGGCATCATTCTGTATTATATCCTGCTTTTGCGTACTCATGCCGATGTGAACTCAGGCATGTTTTGTTTTATCGGATGGGCTGACCCGTTGCAGAGCGCGGGTTGAAGATCTGCCTCTTTGCCTTCAGAAAGGTGAACTGCGTATGATCGGTGTATAATCGTGGCGTACCACGGCAACGTTTGATGATTGCTTGAGATTGTGCTGTGATGTAATCGAGATAGACCAGGTTTATGCTGAGCATGTGGGCAGCAATGCCCCCAGAAGAAATGTGAGGAATGCGCAATGACACAATGGTGTACCGCCGATGAGGCGATGACGATAGTGAAGTCTGGCAACCGGGTCTTCTTCCAGGGCGCGTGTGTGACGCCAACACCCCTGATCGAAGCCCTGGTCAGGCGGGGCGATGCCCTGCATAATGTCGAGATTACCCATATGCACACCCATGGGCCAGCTCCTTATACCGACGAACAATGGCGCGGCCATTTCCAGCTGCGCGCGCTCTTTGTCGCCGAAAACACACGCGCCGCGGCCAATAATGGCCGCGCGATCTATACCCCGATCTTCTTGAGCGATGTGCCACATCTGTTTCGTACTGGCGGAGTGTTACCGATCGATGTCGCCTGCATCCAGGTCTCGCCCCCCGACGCGCATGGTTTCTGCTCGCTGGGTTCCTCGGTGGATGTCGCGCGGGCTGCTGTCGATCACGCGCGCCATGTCGTCGCGTTGGTGAATCCCCATGTCCCCAGAACCCATGGCGAGACATTCATTCATATCGATCGCATTGAGCGCGCTGTCCGGTGGGATGGCCCCATCCACACCGTCGAACCCTCCGAACCTGATGTGACGCAACGCCAGATTGGCCAGCACGTGGCGACCCTGATTGGCAATGGCGCAACCTTGCAGCTCGGTATCGGCGCGATTCCAGATGCGGTGCTGGATGCGCTGGGGGATCGCAAGGATCTGGGTATCCATTCCGAGATGTTCTCGGATGGCGTCCTGCGGCTGGTGGAGCGCGGGGTGCTCACAGGACTCCGGAAGGATCTGGATCGGGGCAAGATTGTAGCGAGCTTCGTCGTCGGCTCGCGGCGGCTGATGGACTTCATCGATGATAATCCGATGATTGAGATGCGGCCCTCGGACTATACCAATGATTCGCGCATCATCCGTCAATTTGAGCACATGGTCGCGGTAAATAGCGCGATTCAAGTGGATCTCACCGGCCAGGTCTGTGCCGAGTCGATCGGGACCTATCTCTATAGCGGTGTCGGCGGGCAGATGGATTTCTTGCGGGGTGCGGCGCTTGCCCCGCGTGGACGGCCGATCATCGCGCTACCTTCAACCGCGCCCGCCAAGCATCTCCCCGATCCGCATCCCTTCATGCTGGACCCAATCGATGGGCTGATCTCGCGTATC
>DAIDHM010000108.1 GCA_027459705.1 Ktedonobacteria bacterium
GCCCAGCGACATCACTTCTGGATGCACTATGCCGAAGAGTACCGCGCCGCTGCTTGATTGGGAGCTCGTCCTGTCCTCGGCGGCGCGACTGCAGCGTATTCTGCCGGACGCAGTGCTGGTTGGCGGTACCGCCTCAGCAATCCACGCTTCACATCACTACTCGCGGGACGCTGATCCTGCTTTGACCGATCGTCGTCAACGCTTTGACGAGGTTCTTGCGCAGCTGGAGGCCGTAGCTGGGTGGACGACGGCGCGCGTGCAGCGGCCGGTACAAATTCTCGGAAGCCTTGATGGCATCTGGACCGGCATTCGTCAGCTGATCCTTAAGCGCAACGCGACCAGAAATTACCTTGACTTTGTGGCACTGGCGGATCGGATGGGTGCCGAGAAGGTGGCACATGCGTTGCAAGGATTTGACCGCATTTATCGGCAGGAAAACGCTGAATCGCCGCTTCAGCAGCTACAAGCGCAGCTTGCAAATCCTCTGCCTTACGATCTGGAAGGCACCGAACTCCGAGAATATAAGAATCCCGATGCCAGGTGGCATCACTGGCAGGTGGTCTAATCGGCCACTGCTCATCTTGCGACTATTATCTTTGACAGGGTCTGCGATATGCAGGCTGGCGAAGCCCGCAACGACAATGGGACATCATAAGAAAAAGAGCTGAGAGACAGGGTGCCAAAAAGGGGCCGGATTTTGCGCGCGCTGATTGGAGTGGATACTGGGGAAGCCGGTGTGAAGCTGGAGCCTGATATCGGTGTGATGGCGCTGCAGGCAGCAGCTCTCCGTAGAAGCCGACAAGGTAGATCGTTGCGCTTTGATAGCCTTTCGTGATCAAGACGCCGATAACGGGGACGATGATGTGCCTTTGGCCCTGGTTGGATCGAGGTGACAGAGGGGATGTCGATGCCACAGCACTGCCGTTCACTGAGCTGCGGCGGGCAGGTAAGCGTAAGAATCTGCGCCGCAGTGAGCGCACCGAGGATAGTGCGCTTTCTCATTGGGCGCCGCTCCGGAGCCCAAAATTTCCTGCTCGGTGCCAGCAGGACTGCCTTCTTGGGCTTCAGTATAGTCAAGCCCGCTCGAAGACCGCCGCCATGCCTTGGCCTCGCCGCGCGCAGGGCAGGCCGATTCGCTCAGAAGGCAACGGGTCCGGCGCCCACTTCCGTGCGCACGCCAAGGTGCTTTGGGGCTAACCCGCTAGAATTATAGGGAAGACGAACCTCCCATGCCCCTGAAAGCTCCTTCATTTGCTATTATGACTCACTGTACGTGAACTTTGGCAAACATCGAAAGTCAGTGCTAAGGCGGGGAAGCCTAATTTGGCGCCAATTTCATCCATCGGGTAGGGATAGGGTGCTGGCGCAGGTATCGCTGCAGGTTGCTGACTGGGAAGAGCAGGTATCTGACCAGCGACCGGATCAGCGGGAGCTGGCATTTGGAGATGTTTCGCTGCTTGCGCTGGATTCCGCGTCTGCGTCGCATGCTGTTGGTAGAGCGTAAACGCCTGCGCGATCTGCTGGGCGATGGTGTCGTGATCTGGCCAGTACCACGGGAGCACAATGCGCACATTGCGCTGTGTTGCCGCATCTTCCAGACCGATGCTCACGCGACCAAACGTCAGGCGCCGTACAGTAACCTGGCGCACGAAACGAAAGTGATAGCGATGTGGCTGAACAATGAAGCGCAGCCGGTCGCGTTGATGTAATTCCACCGTCACGCTATCCGGCGTCAACACGATCGTTTCACGGAGACCCCGGCCTAAGGCGGCGTTGAGATGTAATGTGGCGGGAACCACCAGTATGAGTCCTATGAAGATCGCCGCGCCCGGAGTGGCGATGGAAACCAGTGTATTGAAAACACCTGGCACATTGCGATATAACTGTTCGATCCAGGTGACCGGGGCAAATGCCAGTGCAATCAGCGCCACACTAAAGACAGCCGGCAGGAGTCCGAGCCAGAGATGCGTACTGCGTGGTAATTGCCAGACTCGCCAATCGGCCGGGACGCGCCCAGTCCAGACACGATGGATCGCATCAGGGTGTATGGTATCAAGTTGTGTTTCTGCTGGCGGTGGAATCAATCCACGGTCCGCCAGGAGCATATACAATGCTGGGCCATAACGCGCCGCAATGGTCTGGAAATCCACCATGGGGAGATTGGCCAATTCGGGTGGAAGAGCCGTAACTCCACGGTAGCGGACGAGCATGACCGGAATACGGCGACTGAGAGCGTAGAGATATTCGCGGCGCACCATCACTGAGCGCAACGCATGAGGAGTGAGCACCACCAGCAATGCAGCGCTCTGATCAATCGCTTGCTGCAGCGCTATTGGCCATTCTTGCCCACCACCAATTTGCTGGCGATCTACCCATGGCCGACCACCCCATACGGTCAGGATCCGCTCCAGCCTTGCGACAAGTCGGGCATCGACACGCGCATGGCTCAGAAATAGCTGAGGTGCGACTGGCTGCATCTGGATCATTCCTTTCGCTATGATGAGTGGGCGGCGACACCTTGCGCACCCTGCTGAGTAGAGATGATGTTAATTACATTCACATGACGATTGACCAGTGCATTTTGGTTGCTCGTCCGCTCCATCATACATGATATTGCTGGTTCATACAATTCTCTCCATGCTCAAACACCATCAAATAACGTGGTGTCACATCCTCAGCAAAGCTGCCGCATTTTCCCCCATCACCAGCGCCAGCGCGGCTCCGTCGAGATTCGCGGCGCGCGTGTAGCGCAGCATGCGTGGATAGCGAACGACCGCAAAGTCACTGGCCCAGAGAATTTTCTCCCAGCCGACAGCGGCGGCGACACTGGTGAAGATCGATGGAGCGTAGAGATAAGGAGATGCGGCGGTGTCATACCAGCAGCGTTCCGCCACTGCCGCGACTTCAGGCATGTGGCAATAGAATGGCAGGCCGCCGCCCCAATGCGCGGCGATGACGCGCAGTTCTGGGAACGCCGTGAGAAAGGCGACCAGATCGACCACGCTGACATCGCCCTTGCCCGGATACATGTGGCCTACTGGCTCGCTGGAATGCGTCAGCACGATCAGATCGCGCGCCGCACAGACCGCGGCGAGCGGCGCCAGAATCGCGACATCGCTCAAGCGATAGCCCTGGCCATGCGGCATTAATTCGCCAACGCCGCGCAATCCGGCCTCCGCGCAGCGCTCCGCTTCACGCGCCGCCGTCAGCCCATCGCCCGCTGGCTGGACGACGGCGAAGCCCGTCAGGCGGGTTGGGTATGCGCGGACCGCCGCTATGACCGCATCATTCGCCAGGCGGATAATACCCGGATCACGCCAGCCGAACCCGAACGTGATGGCATGCTCGATCCCCGCGGCATCCATCGCGGCGATCAGGTCCTCGGCCGTGGCGAGACGCGCCCGCGGATCAGCGTACAACTCAGCGAACCACGGATCACTGCTGGCAAAACGGGCCCGATCCGCGGCAACCTCGGCGGGAAAGATATGCGTGTGGCAATCGATAATACGCATGGCGCTTCATTAACGAAGGAGGTAAATGACGAGACCGGTCATGATGACCAGCGCGAGCGAAAGCAACGCCAGCAGGCTGATGCGGCGCCAGGAGGGCGTTGGTAATCCTGCATCCGGCGTCCCCTGGAGATCGCCGGTCAGTCGGCGGATGCTCGACTTGGTACGCGTGATAGGTCCGACTGGTGGGGTAGCCATGCTCACTTCTCCCGCAAGATCATTCACTTCATCAACGATGGAGGCAGGCAACGGTAACACGCTCTGCTTCATCCCTGCGATACAGCCAGTGGACTTGTCGCCTTCACTTCCTGGTCGTATACTGAGACGCGCATCCCATCATCGCTGACTGTTGGATGATGTTGTCGGACAGCAAGGTGGATCGCCGTCCTGATAGCGATCACGACCAAGAAGAGATTGCGAGAAATCGTGCGGATATGCATCATCGGCGCTGGCGCGATCGGCAGTGCGCTGGCAGTCGCGCTGGCGCGCGCGGGCGACGAAGTGACCATTTTGCTGCCACCCGATGTGCTACCCGAGGGTGGCGCGTTCCGGGTCACCCTCACCGACCCGCACAACGATGAGATACGCTGGGCGATCATTCCAGCTACCAGTCATCTGAGCGAACCATTTGATCTGGCGATCCTCGCGATCAGTATACCAGATCTGCGCGATAGCGCGCGTGGGATCCATCTGGCAGGCCAGGACTTCCCTATCCTGACGGTTCAACCAATCCCCGGTGCCGAGGAGATAGTGCGCGAACTGCTTGGCGCAGGGCGGGTGATCGGCATGCTGCCACTCTTCGATGCCGCCCAGATCGAACGTGGACGATCGCGCGTTGCTGGCCCGCTCAATGCGCTGATCGACGTTCGTATGGAATCGTCGGTGCTGCAGTCACTGCGTCGCGCACTGGCCATCACCGCCGTTCCTGACCTGGAGGCGGAACGCTGGACACGGGTGGTCGCGGGCGTGCCTGCCCTGCTGAGTGCCCTCACCGACACACCGCTCGCGATGCTCCGCGAACGGCGGCGGCTGGACAATGCGGCGGTGGGATTGCTCCGCGAGGCGTCGCACCTCGTGGATAGCCTGCGCTTGCCCCTGGTCGAACTCTGGGGGATCGCGCCGACGCGCTGGACGCAACTCCACCGCATTCCCGGGTTGCTGGCGCCACGCGCCATCCACCCGATCCTTGAGACGATCGCACGTGAGGATCGCCTTGCCCCGATGCTGGCACGACACCTCCACCAGCACCGCCAGACCGAGATCGACGAGTTGCAGGGGCAACTCGTCGCCCGGGGCGCCATTGCCAGCATCTCGACCCCATTGCTCGCCCAGGTCATCACATTGATACACCAGGTCGAAGAACGCTCGCGATTCTTTACCCTCGAAGAATTGGAGCGAGCCCTCAGAAACTAGATCAGTTCACACCATGCTCGGCCAGATAGTCCTCGACGCGCATCGGCGCGAAGCCGAATTGTTGGGGGACGTCATCGACCGTATCGGCATTGGGGAATGCGAAGAGGTCAAGCGCCGCTGTCGTAATCGGCGGATTCGGCAATAAGGTTTCCATCAGAGCGGCGCCCAGAAAGACGAACGGTTTGGGGCCGGGGACCTTCAACTTCTGCTTGCCAAGTGTGCGCATCAAGAGGTCCAGGATCTGATTATAGGTCAAGATCTCCGGACCCCCGACCGTGTAGGTATGGCCGGCGCGCTCGGCCTCGCGGATCTGTTTGACAAGACACGTAACGACATCTTCGACCCAGATAGGCTGAAACTGTTCCTTGCCCGACCCGGCGACCGGCACGACCAACGGCACCTGACGGATCAAATTCGCCAGGCCGACAAAAAACGCCGCGCCCTGGCCAAACTGCACCGAAGGTTGCAAGATTGACCATTCCAGACCGCTGCTTTTGACCGTCTCTTCCGCCAGATAGCGTCCTTGCATGTAAGAACCTGGCTTCGCGGCCTTAGTGCCCAGGCCACTGACGACGACGATGCGGCGGACCCCCGCGCGCTTCGCCGCGTCCACGACATTCTGCGTTCCACTCACGTTGACGGTATTATAGCGCTGTTCGCCATGTTGCTTGAGATTGGCGGTCATAAAGCCCGAATGGACGACGACCTCAACGTCGTGCATCGCGGCGTCGACGGTGGCGGGTTTGAGGACATCACCAACGGCAAAATCAACCGTATCGCCAGGGAAGATGGAACGGGCGCGCGCTTCATCGCGGACCAGTACGCGCGGCCGCTCGCCTTCCGCCACCAGGCGGTGCACTAATGCGCGGCCGACAAACCCGGTCGCGCCTGTAATCAATATGGTCATTGGCATATGGTATTCCCATGCCTTTCTTCATGTCTTTGATGCAATCGATCCACACCACCAGACGGATCCGGCGGTGTGGGTAGGCCCAACACATATAGGGCCTGCGAGTTCACTAACACTATAGAGCGGCATGAGAGGGCTTTGCCAACAGGGCAATGAGAGCAGGAGGGCTAGAAGCCCTGCTCCGCGCTCAACCAAAGCGCCGCGTCAGGCGCGTAGTAGGTGATGATGAGATCGGCGCCGGCGCGGCGGATCGCTGTCAGCGCTTCCAACGCGGCGCGGCGCTCATCGAGCCAGCCGCGCTCAACGGCGGCCTTCAGCATAGCATACTCGCCACTGACGTGATACGCCGCCAGGGGCAGATCCACGCGATCGCGGACGCGCGCCAGCACATCCAGGTAGAGCGTCGCGGGTTTAATCATCAGGATGTCCGCACCCTCGGCAATGTCGAGTTCCACCTCGCGGAGCGCCTCGCGGCCATTGGCGGGGTCCATCTGGTAACTGCGACGGTCGCCCACCTGCGGCGTGGAGTCGGCGGCTTCACGGAACGGACCATAAAAGGCCGAAGCATATTTCGCGGAGTAGGCCATGATGGCGGTATTGGTCAGACCCTCGCGATCCAGCGCCGCACGGATATAGCCCACACGCCCATCCATCATGTCAGAGGGTGCCACGACATCGGCCCCCGCCGCCGCATGCGAGACCGCCTGACGCGCCAGCAACTCGAGCGAGGGATCATTATCGATCAGGATGTGGTCGCCACTTTGCAATAAGACGCCACAATGGCCATGGCTGGTATATTCGCAGAGGCAGACATCGGTCATCACCACCATCTCAGGTACCGCGCGTTTGATCGCCTTGATGGCCTGCTGCACGCCACCATCCGGCGACCAGGAACTGCTCCCAATGGCGTCTTTCTCTTCGGGAATGCCGAAAAGCAGGACCGCGCGGACACCCGTCGCCGCGATGCGCTCGGCCTCGGCGGCCAACGCCGCAACTGGCCAGTTATACTGTCCTGGCATCGAGCTGATCGCCACTGGCGCGCTGATGCGTTCAGAGACAAAGAGTGGATAGATGAACTGGTCGGCGCGTAGATGCTGCTCGCGGACCAGCGCGCGCATGGATTCGCTTTGACGCAGGCGACGCGGGCGACGCGTAGGAAAGTTGCCGGGTAGGGCGGTAGTAGGGCGTGGATGCATGGTTATAGTCCTGTCTTTGTGGAGTGACGGATTCTTTCTCACTGAGCGTATCACATCACGGCCACCTGGATCAGCCTCATGCGCCCTGATACATTTCACCATGCTCTTTGCGACCGGACTGCACATCCTCAGGCGACTCGTTCCGGGAAGGCTGCGATCGGCGGACGCCACTTCGTGGCGTTGGCCTGCATGATATCGCTCCTCGTCAGGCGATACACCATGGATGAAGCGGCGTGTGGCGTTTGGACGCGGGCGCGAAAAATGCCCAGACGTAACGCATTCAGGACGAGGCGCGCAGATTTGTCGCCTTCTGCCTGCTGACAGCGTTCGATGTATCTGTGCATATCTGACCATTCGCTCAGTTGACCGGCCGCCACCAGATCGCTCGTGTCCAACATGGTCGCGGCCGAGATCGCAAAGTGTTGGATTAAGCGCGTGGTGATAACCTCTCCGATGTCGCCAGGAGTCTCTGCCAGAATGACGAGCGTATGATGGCGATGTCCGCGAATCACGATATCGCTCGCCCGTAAGAATGCACGCACCTCAGCCAGTGGCAGGTTGCGTTGGTGCGTGAGAGCCAAAATAACTAGTGGGGCTCGATAGCGGATCGACCGAGCAATCTCCCGTTCTAGGGAGCGGGCCATTCTCAATTCCTGATCGATGGTCCCCAGGTAGCCACAGGCTGGACTGAGCGCGATGAGCATGATTCTCGCTTGTAGCATCAGGCAGATACCTATACCCAGACCGATCGCCATTTCGACATAAGTGTGGGTCGCACCCCACCCAAGGGCGCGTAAAAAAAGCAAAATCTCCCCACTGACGATGGCGAAAAATGTCAGCATCAGGGCTAACACAGTGCGTACCTTCATGATACCTGCCTATAGGTCTGTTGCCTATCGCCTACTATCCGCGCATGACCATCGATCAGGTAGGTGATAGCGATGCACGCAAGGGAATGGGAGCCGGTGCAACATGCCCCCATCCGCCAACGGTCGATCATCTCAACACCATTGTGTTCCTCAGCGTTCAGCTCTGACGCCTCAGTTTCCCGCGCTCATCCCCGAAGGAGTGATTCTTCAGGCAGCGACGCGAAATGCCCGAGGTTAGCCGGTGGCCGGGTGCAGTTGCATCAAGTTGATGTATCGGCAAAAATCCAGGCAATCATGATAGTCGCTCAGAGGATAATGAGGCACGATGTTGTCACCGCCTCCTAAACCGAAGGCAGAGAGAAGCGATATGCAAGACCATCGCCCGGCGCCGAGACCGGATGGCGATGTTGACAAAATCGCGCGATATTTCCCAGCGACTTCCCCGCAATGAGCCCTGGCGGTAGGTCCGCGCATTGCGTCGACCGCCACACTGGGAGAGTATCGTGATGAAATTACGTGCTTTGCTTGGTGTCTACTCATTAGCGAACAACAAGTATTTATAGAAGAGGGTCATGAAAACCCCCGACTTTGAAGCGGGGGAGGAAATGGCCCGTCGCCGCACCGACAACGGTTTGACATACATAGCCATATCATGAATAATACGCGTATGGAACCATCGCTTGAGAAACAGAAAGGCACCTTCGTCTCTCCAAAAGATCGTCTTGATGCGTTGCGGAGACGGGCCCAAGCGCATCAACGCTCGTTCATTGGTGAGATTGTGTGGGCGTGACGCTAATATATCCAGCAGCAACAGGAGTCCTGAATGAACCATGTGACCAAGACGTTCAAGTACAAGCTTGATCTCACGCCGCAACAAGCGGCAGTCTTGGCATATACCAAAGGACTCTGCAATTGGTTGTACAATACCGCCTTGGAGCAGCGTCGGGCCGCGTGGCAGATGCGTCGTCTATCCCTCTCCTATCAGGATCAAGCGAAGGAACTCCCAGAGCTGAAAGCGGCGGTTCCCGAGTTCAAGGAAGTGCATTCCCAGGTCTTACAGCAGGTCTTAATACGGTTAGATCGCGCCTATCAAGCGTTCTATCGCCGCTGCGCGAATGGGGAGAAGCCAGGATTTCCCCGTTTCCAGGGGGCAAACCGGTACCATTCCTTCACGTACCCTCAGTATGGGAACGGGGCATCGTTCGATAATGGCTTTTTGGTGCTGAGCAAGATTGGTCGTATTGCCGTGCGTTGGTCCCGCCCCCTGGAGGGCACACCCAAGACCGTCACCATCGCGCAAGCAGCGGATGGCTGGTATGTCACCGTTGTGTGTATCGGCATCGCCGTTGAACCGTTGCCGTTGACGGGACATGAGATCGGGATTGATGTGGGGATCAAGGAATTTCTGGTCACATCCGATGGCGAGATGGTCCATAATCCCCGGCTCATGGAGCAAGCCCAACGCAAAGTCCGCTGGTGGCAAAAGCGGGTCAGTCGTTGCCAGCAGGGCAGTCACCGTCGCAAGAAGGCCGTCACAGCCCTGGCCAAAGCGCACCAGACCGTTGCGCGACAACGGCTCGATTTTCACCACAAGACGGCCAATGCGCTTGTCCAAGCCAACGATGTGATCTGTCTCGAAGATCTTC
>DAIDHM010000112.1 GCA_027459705.1 Ktedonobacteria bacterium
GGGGAATTCAGCCTTGATGCCTTCTTGAAAAATAGTCCAGAACGCGTGGGCAGGTCCCGAGACGTTGTCCAACCGCAGTCCGTCCGCGCCGAAATCCGCTAACCAGCTGCGTGCCGCCGCAATCAACATCTCCCGTACGGACGTGCTCGCGGTATCCAGTACGGGCATTGAACTCACACCATAATAGGCGAGGTAACCATTGCTGTACTGCGGGCCAAACGAGTACCACGCACGTTCAGAGGCTTGCGGATCGCGCTGGGCGGATTGAAACGCGGGATGCTCTGTCGAGGTATGATTGGCGACAAAGTCCAGGAGGACGCGGAGCCCACGCGCGTGCGCCGTGGCGATGAGCGCGCGCAGATCGGCATTCGTGCCGTACCGCTCAGCGACCTGCGTGAAACTGGACGGGTCATACCCGTGGTATGAGGGACTCGCCATGATCGGCGAGAGCCAGAGACAATTTACTCCCAGATCTGCCAGATAATCCAGATGCTCGGTGATGCCACGGAGTGTGCCGCCGAAGAATCCCGTGAGATTGCCAGGATCGCGGAGCATGGGTTGATCGGATGCCGCGGCGAAGCGATCGACAAAGATCTGGTATATTATGGCATCGTTGAACCACGACGGCGCATTACGTTGGTCGACATGGTAGGCATAATCGCGCCCTGCAACCGCGGGCGACGTGTAGTGATCACTGACATCGGCTGGCCAGTGTTGACGCGGATCCTTGCTGCTCCATCCGTCAATACGATAGCGCACCAGTGTCCCATCCCCTTGTCCTGGCAAGATCGCGCGCCACCGCGTCGTGGCGACCCCCGCCGCCGGATAGTCGACCTCTTCGCCCTTTGTCGCCATGATGACGGTGCCGTTGGTGGCCATGCCAAAAGCGCCCATAGGGTCCTGTCCATCGGTCGTGTAATAGATCGCGATACGATCGATCGGCAACCGCGCGAGACTTGTGATGCGCAGTTCTACTTCTTCACCTGGCTCGGGATCACGCGGCTCTGTCTCGCTGGCGTGCTCGACCCCATTATGCACGACGTAGCGATGTCGCTGTTCTTGTGGTGGTACATAGTCACTAAAGAAGTAGTCATATATGTTGGCCATATGACCCCTTTCCTGATGCTCGAAGTCTGGTCTGGCGGCCCGGCGCCGCCAGCCACCTTCAGCTCGTCAACCCTGACGCGCTGACTATAGATTGAGTATTTCTGATAATTGTTGAATTGTCAACCATTGAAAATAATACTATTAAGATTATTGCTGTTGAAGCCGTTGGAGAAGACTTGCGGGCAGCATGTGCGACCATTCCACACGCGGCGATTCTGTACAATGTGTCGATCTTCCGTACTAGATGTGGGATATAGGCGATGGTCCATGCTATGATCCGTCAAAGTATTGAGGATAACTTGCACTGTCAAATCCAGTACCCAGCAGACTGGACGCATGAAGGGGTTGGATGTTGATGTGCTACACACCCAGACAGGAAACGCCATGCGCCTGACTTCTGGCGAAGCCGCCATCCCCTTTGTCGCCCGCGATTTACAGCAGCGCACGATTGATCTGGAGAGTTATCGCGGCAAACCGATCCTGCTGTCATTTTTTCGTACCGCCGCTTGCCCACTCTGCTCGCTTCGCCTCTGGTACTACACGACCAAAGCGTCTGACTGGGCATCGCGCGGAGTGCAGACACTGGCGATCTTTGAATCTACCGATGAGGTAACCGCGCACTATTGCAAAAATATCGTGCCACAGTTTCCTCTGATCCCTGATCCTTCGGCGTTCATTTTCCGGCAGTATGGGGTCACGCAATCGGCGCTAGGCGCGGCGATTGGCTTATGGCGCGATCTGGAGAACTTCTCCATCTTACGGCGGTTGCGATTGAGTGTTGTTCCGTTTGTCGGCAAGGGGATGTTTCGCATGCCAGCAGATTTCCTGATCGCCCCAGATTTTACAATCGCGCACGCCCATTACGGACATGATGCGGGCGATCATATCCCCTTTGAAGTGATCGAGCAGTTTACGCGCAAGTTACATCCAACCGTGCCACTCGCCAAACGTCGCCTGGCACGCGAGGAGTGACCGCGTCAGCGCGCGATCAGCCTATGGTGAGCAATGCGCGCCAGGCACTACGGCTTGAACTTGCCATCGGGCTTGCCTTGTAGGATCATCGCCTGGCAGTAGGCATAGAGGGCATCGTACACGATGCTCTCGGTGGCGAGCAACGCGTGATCGTCAACCAATCCCAAATGGCGGAAACCCTCGGCTATCGCTTCGAGTCCCGCTCCT
The DNA here is from genome assembly GCA_027459705.1 of Ktedonobacteria bacterium. Classification (GTDB taxonomy): domain Bacteria; phylum Chloroflexota; class Ktedonobacteria; order Ktedonobacterales; family JACDGC01; genus DAIDHM01. The sequence continues at coordinate 2,287 of DAIDHM010000112.1, forward strand.
TCCGGTTGGTGCCAGAGGGTATTGTCGGTATCCGCTCCATTCACGATTTTGCCGAGGAGTGCCAGGGCCGGGTTTTGCATCAGATCGTATTTGCGCAAAATCGCTTCGAACGAACATTCCTGTCCATGATGACCACTTTCATGAAAAAGCGTGTAGTCTTGTGAAACATAGTCGCGCGTGGCGCCGCTGACGCCCGTGACATCAAACGGAATCGCGCCTTCACGCCCGGCAATCTCCATCACCTGGGCGGTGGGAACGAATAAGAACTCAGCTGCTGGATCCACGAATTTCCGGATCAACCAGGGGCAAGCGACCCGATCAACTTTGACTTTCTCACGAGTGATCCACTTCATGGCATATTCTCCTCGAAGATTGATGGGTGGCAACACATAGTACCGATTACTGGGTAAGTGGGAGAACCCCATTCAGCCAATGTCGGCAACCATTGTCTGCTCAAACAGCCCGCATGTATCACATTTTTCTGTAAGGCGATGACAGGGCGCCGGCGATTAAAATCTCGAGAGGCCTGCGAGCCGCGAAATCCGCCTAAGCGGATTGGGTTCAGGCAAGCGATCCGCATGGTGGTAGCATGGCGCGGCCTAGTTGGCATGACCGGTCTCCCTCATACAGCGGATCAGCACATCGAGCACATCGGCATCGCGTTCTGGCGGAACGGTGCGCGGATCAAGCAGGAGGTAGTCGTGAGCAATGCGGGGAATGACCGCCGGACTGCTCATGCGCAGCCGCTTGCCGAGCGCGTCCAGATCGCCCACAGTGCGAACGGAGAGCGCGATATGCCACGTGGGGAGCGTCTCGCCGGGCAGCGAGCCACCACCGATCGTAGATTCGCCCGACCGGACCTCGGCGACGATTCCGGCACCGAATAGCATCGCCACCAGAGCCTCCGCACGCTGGCGCAAGGTCTCAGGAAGCTGCGCAATCATACGCCAGACGGGGATCTCGGTTAATGCGACATTACGCGCATAGCTCCCCAGCGTCGCGATCAAGCTTGCCAGTGTCACCTTATCGACGCGCAACGCGCGCATCAACGGGTGCTGGGCGAGCAGTTTGATCGTGCGTGCCGCACCAACAATGATGCCTGCCTGGGGTCCACCAAGCAATTTATCTCCTGAGAATGAGACGAGTTCCACCCCAGCCGCCAGCGCTGCTTGTGGGGTTGGCTCTGGCGTCAGGCCAAAGCGTGAGAGATCGAGCAAACAGCCGCTCCCCATGTCCTCAATCAGGGGCACGACATGATCGCGGGCCACCTCCGCGAGTTCCGCTCGGTCCGGGGCTTCGGTGAAGCCAATGACACGGAAGTTACTGGGATGCACCAACAAGAGGAGCGCCGTAGCTGGCGTAATCGCCGCGGCGTAGTCTTCCGCGCGCGTCCGATTGGTTGTCCCAACCTCAACCAGTCGCGCACCACTCTGTCGCAAGACATCGGGGATACGGAAGCCTCCGCCGATCTCGACTAATTGTCCGCGCGAGACAATCACCTCGCGGCGATCACCATTCAGGAGAGCCGCCAGGATGAGGAGGACGGCGGCGGCCCCATTGTTGACGACCAGCGCGTCCTCTGCGCCCGTCAGTTGGCAGAGCAGGTCACGCGCCAACGCGTTGCGTGACCCCCGTTCACCCGCTGCCAGATCATATTCGAGCGCGGCATAGCTACTGGCCGCACGCATCGCCATCAGCGCGGCTTCGCTCAGCGGGGCGCGCCCCAGGTTGGTATTGATGATGACACCGGTCGCATTGATGACCGGTCGAGGGACGGGTTCACGCGCTCGCGCCGCCAGCGCGCGGACGCGGGCGATCAGCGTTTCGGTTGTTGCAGGCGCACTGGTGGTGGCCCGCGCCGCGCGTTCTTCGGCGAGCACCTGGCGGATGGTGGCGATGCGTTCCGCAGGCGCAATATCCGCCAACGCCTCAGCTCGACCCAGCGCATCAACCGAGGGCAGGCCACGACGTGGATCGCGACGATCAGACATGGTCAGATTGGCTCCTTTTTCGCTGGTCTCAGCTCAAGTTTAGCATCGCGCGCTGCTGTGCTCGGCGAGATCTGTCAGCGCGTCACACACTGGCGTCCAACGCCGCCGCCAGATCGGCCAGCAGGTCGTCGGGATGTTCCAGTCCAATTGAGACGCGCAACAAGCCGGCTGGCGTGGGTGATCCCGGCCCTTCGACTGAAGCGCGATGCTCGATCAGGCTCTCCACTCCACCCAGGCTCGTCGCGCGGAGAAAGAGCCGGACCGCAGACGCAAGGCGCATCGCCCGCGCAGCGTCCTCAACCTCGAACGAGAGCATGCCACCGAATCCGCGCATCTGGCGCGCCGCCAGGTCATGCGCGGGATGCTCTCTCAGTCCAGGATAATGTATCCGTACGACGTCTTTTCGCCCCGCCAGGTATTCCGTGATGCGCCCAGCGTGTTCCGTCTGGGCGCGGACCCGGTAAGGCAGGGTCGCCAGGCTGCGTAGCAGGAGCCAGCAATCGAAAGGCGATGGAACAGCTCCGCCCAGATTTTGCCAGGCGCTGAGACGATCGGCGAAGGATGCATCGAGTGATTCGCCCCAGATCACTGCGCCTCCCAGGACATCGCTATGACCACCAAGGTATTTGGTGGTCGAATGCATGACCAGATCGGCGCCTAGCGTCAGTGGCGTCTGCCAGACCGGCGTTGCCCACGTGTTATCGACGGCGCAGATGGCGCCATGCGCGTGCGCTAACTCCGCGATCGCCTGGATGTCGCTGATGCGCAACTGGGGATTCGAGGGCGTCTCCACCCAAATCAAGCGGGTCTCAGGTCGCCATGCCGCCGCCACTTGCTCCAGATCTGACATCTCCACCGCATCGGCGCGCAGTCCCCAACGCGCGAATTCGTTCTGAATGAGGTTGCGTGTTCCATGATAGAGATCAACGGGATACAGCAGATGGTCACCAGGATTCAGCGCGTGCAGCACCGCGGCGAGCGCGGCCTGGCCGCTGCTGAAGGCCAGGGCGGTTTTTCCCGCCTCCAGCACTGCCAGCGCCGTCTCTAACTGCGCGCGATTGGGATTGCTGGAACGCGTATAGATATACCCCGATGGTAAGCCCCCATTTCCGTCACGCGCGAAGGTGGTGGAGAGCGTTATGGGCGGCATCACCGCGCCACTCGTGGGATCAACCGTGCGGCCTGCATGTACCGCCAATGTTTCGAATTCCATGCCATCGTCTCCTGGTGTCCGGTCGAGACTCTTCGAGGATCTGTTGATCAATCATGGTATACTAGAAAGAAGCTCCTTGCCGCATCACCTGCAAGGATACGTTCGCGATTTCCCTTTAGGAGAGGAGGCTCTGCCCCATGAACCTCTTCGAGCGGCACGCGCGTCTCAATCAACTTTTTCAGCAAAGCCCCGTGGATGCCGCCTATCTCTCTGGTTCACTCGCCAGCCGCGCTGCCTTCGGTGAGATGAGCGATGTTGATATCGCTATCTTGCTCGCCGATCAGATCACCTCCGATCGCTTTCTGGATTTTCAGCTCTACTTCCTTTCGGAATTGGCGAAACGACTGGAATCTGATGCGCTGGATGTCGTGATCTTGAACCAGGCGTCATTGCTGCTCCGCCTCCAGGTCGTCAAGTATGGCCAGATCCTCTACTCGCGCGATGAGAAAAAACGCGGACAATTCGAGGCACAGACGGTCATCGCTTATCTCGACTTTCGCCAGATGGACGATCTCCAGAATCAGGCGCTGGCCCGACGGTTGCGCACACCCATGCTGGTCTTTGACCGCGAAGGGATCGCAGCGGCTTTACAGCGGCTGGAGGGCGTCACTGCCCAATTGGGCGAGCGGCTCTTTCAACCGGATGGGTGTGCAGCCTATCAGCAAGATCTGGCGACGCAGGCCGTGATCGATCGCGCGCTGTTGTTGGCGATCGAAGCGATGACGCAATGCGCAACCTTGCTCTACGCGGGGATGAGCATCCCGCAACCCGATGTCTACCACGAGGTGCTCGGCCCACTGGTGAAGCGGCAGGTGTTGACGTCCGACCTGGCGGATCGACTGGAACCGCTCTTCCGGCAACGCGATGCCTTGCTCCGGACACCGGAACAGGTCGATCGTGCGGCGCTCTTCGCGCTGGCGCAGGCGGCCTATAAAGATCTCGAAACATTCGCCGAGACCGTGGGCCACCTGGCGACGGGCGCGCCACCTACCGCGGGTTAATTCAAGGGAGCAAGAGCACCTTGCCTTTGGTCGAGCGGGCGGCGAGCGCCGTCTGGGCCGCGGCCGCCTGCTCTAGCGGATACGTTGAATCGACGCGAACCGTCAATTTACCTTCCGCAATCCACTGGAAGAGGTCTCCGGTGCGCCACTGAAACTCTTCGCGATTGGCGATGTAATGTACCAGGGTTGGGCGGGTCAGGAACAGGGCCCCTTTCGCATTGAGGATTTGCGGATTCACCGGCGCGACCGGCCCGCTGGACTGTCCGTAGAGCACGAGCATTCCACGCGGACGCAGGCAATTCAAGCTGCCATCGAAGGTCGAAGCGCCGACGGAATCATAGACCACATCGACCCCTTTGCCACCACTGAAAGCACGCGTGCGGGCGACAAAATCTTCGCGCGTGTAGATCACGACTTCGTCGGCTCCCGAAGCTCGCGCGATCTCAGCCTTCTCATCGGTGCCAACGGTCGCGATGACCCGTGCGCCGCGCATTTTCGCAATCTGCACCAGTAACGCGCCGACACCGCCCGCGGCCGCATGGATCAGCGCCGATTGTCCGGCCTGGAGCGGGAAGGTGCTGAGCGCCAGATAGTGGGCCGTCATCCCTTGCAACATCACGGCGGCGGCCCGCTGTGTGTCCAACTCTGCGGGAATCCTGGCTGTCAGGTGCGCTGGCGCAAGGGCATATTCGGCGTATGCCCCGACCATTGAAGCCGAGGCCACCCGATCACCAGGTGTGAATCCGGTTACCCCTGGCCCGACGGCGTCGACTGTCCCTGCCCCTTCGCCACCAAGTGCCAAAGGCAGAGGCAGTTGATAGAGGCCTTCCCGCTGGTAGATCTCAACAAAATTGATACCCGAGGCTTCCATCTTCACACGGATCTGCCCGGGGCCTGGCGCTGGTTGGGCGACTTCGTCCAGTTGGAGTACCTCTGGCCCACCATTTTGATGGATACGGATCGCGCGCATGCGCTGTGTTCCTCCATTGTAGAAACTGCTCGATCGATGGCGTGGCGATCGCATTGGATAGGGCAATCGCATCGCGGTTGCCCTATAAAGATAGCACCTCGATGGGGATCGCGGAAATAGCGGCCAGGAACTGGCAAAAGGCGCGCGAGCTATCAGCTCCGCGCGCCACTTGTTTTAGTCGCCGCCAGCGCCAGTTTCTGCCGCTGCCGCCTTGCGACGAACCACGCGTTTGGGTTTAGGCGTGGCATCCTCAGTCGTTGACGTGGCAACCGGAGGATCTTCGGTGGTGGTCGGCGGAGTGGTGGCTTTTGCCGTGCGGCGACTCGGCGTCTTTGTGGAGGCTGCCGCGGGTGGCTGAGGCGCGGCGGCTGACGGGTCGGCGGTGGCGGCTGATTTGGCCGTACGGCGGGTCGGCGCGGGGGTAGTTGGTGCTTTCGGCGTCGCCGCGACTTCGCCTGGTGCGGGCATGTTCATCGCGGTAGCGGCCGTCGCGGTAGCGGGCGTCGCGGAGGCGGGTGTCGCGGTAGCGGGCGTCGCGGTCACGGGCGTCGCGGTAGCGGGCGTCGCAGTGGCTGGTGTCGCGGTCACGTGCGTCTTGGTCGTGCGACGTGGTGGGCTGGTGTCTGTATTGCTCGGTGATGCTACAGGAGCTTCGGGTGGTGGCACGGCGCGCAAGGTGGATTCGGTGGCAGGATGTGTCGTGTTTCGCTGTGGTGGCGCCACAGGCAGGCGCGAAGCAGACTCGGGAGGCGCAGACGGTCGTACAGGTGGATTAGGCGGTCTTTGCGGTGAGCGCGTCGCCGGTGGGAATTGAGGCGACAACGCCGGCGGTGAAGTTCGCTGGGTCACCTGTGGTAAATTTGTCCCGTTGGTAATCGGGGGGAAGCGTGGGGTGGCTGGCGGCTCTACATAACGATTTCCCTCGCCAGGAAATCGACCACTCTCGCCGGGGTTGCGTGGCTCGTTGCTCCCACGACTGCTCTCGCCAGGGTAGCGTGGCTCGTTGC
>DAIDHM010000157.1 GCA_027459705.1 Ktedonobacteria bacterium
GGACATCTCCAACTGAATCAGCCGATTCAACTCAACGGCATATTCTAACGGCAGTTCTTTCGCGATAGGCTCGATGAAGCCGTTGACGATCATCGTATAGGCTTCGCTCTCGGTGAGGCCGCGGCTCATCAAGTAAAAGAGCTGCTCTTCGCCTACCTTCGAGACGGATGCCTCATGGCCGATCTCGACATCCTCTTCTTCGATCTCGATGTATGGGTACGTATCCGTGCGTGACGCTTCGTCCAGCAACAGCGCATCGCAGCGCACGTTCGACTTGACGTGATGCGCGCCCTTTTGCACTTTCAGCAGTCCGCGATAACTGGATCGCCCCTTGCCTTTGGATATCGACTTCGAGACGATCGTCGAGGAAGTATAGGGAGCGATGTGCACCATCTTGCCACCGGCATCCTGGTGCTGGCCATCGCTGGCGAAGGCCACCGAGAGGACCTCGCCCCGTGCGCCGGGCTCCATCAGCCAGACGGCAGGGTACTTCATCGTGAGCTTCGAGTTGTGGACGATGAAGCCCTGCGAGATGAAGTTGCCGGTGCCTTCGACCTCGATATCCCAGGTTGGTACCGGTTCAATCGATGGGGTGGTGACATCGACATCGACCAGCTCGAGATCAGCAGGCAGCTCGAAGTTCGGCTGCCCAACGCGCCGTTGTTGATCAAGCGGTAGTGCATCATGTTCCGCCTGCATGCGCAGGACAGCGTTCACCTGACCAGCGATGCGGGGATCCGCAACCCAGGACAATCGATAGGCGCTCTGCGCGGTCGCAATGTTCCCCATGATCGCGACTTCCTTCGGTGCGGCGAACTCAGTCGTGAGGTTGGCGGTCACACCGAGGGTCACGAGCAACGCGGCGAGGTCTTCCAACAACGCGCGATTGGCGGATTTCACGGTGAAGCGACCTTTGCTGACACTGCCAGCGGCATCCAGATAACCGGCAATGAAGGCGATCCGCTGCGACTCGGGGAGTGACGATACCCAGCGCGGAATGCGATGCGTCTGTTCGCCCTCGTCAAAGCCGTTGAGCTTGAAGAACTCGCCAAGCTCGTTATTACTCCACGCTAACTGTTCCTCAGCTGGGTGTGCGATGGGAGGAGTCGCGACCAGGGTTGCCAGCGTGCTCAGCACCTGCTCACGGGCCAGATCAGCTCGCGATATCGTGTGATCGACCTGCGTCGAGTGTCGCACCGCGGTGGTTTTGCCGCCTTGCACAGCGACCTTGCCATCCCCAACCCGGAAGCCACAGAGCCACATGGTCGCATCATCGCTGGTGGCAATGCCCATCATGCGCGACTGTTGCCCGGCCCGGTCCGCGGTGTTCGGTTGCAGCGATCGCAATGCTGGGGCCAGTTCCGGCAGTCTTAACTCATGTGGTTGCCCATAGTCAAGCGAAGTGCGTGGGACTATCGCCGTTTGCAACCGATCGGCGCGCACATAGCCGAGAGGCTGCGGCGCTGTGGCGTCTGCCGTATAGGTATAGAAGGGGTGGTTGGCGGTCACCTGGAGTTGGCGTTCGCCGACCGCGACGGTATGCACAGGCTGGTTGCCAGAGAAGCGCTTGGCGGTGACGGTCTGGAAGGTGAGTTGTTGGGCCTGTTCATCGTAGGACAGCACCTTGTCGCCAACAGCCAGTGATTCGATCGACCGCACGCCGACCGGCGTCGTCACCGTCGAGCCTTCCGCCAGACAACCAAGATTGCCATCTACCCATTCCATGGTCGCGTCGCCAAACGCCTGGGCACGCTTCGTCACCAGGTTATAGACGTTCTTTGACCAGTTTTGAATGGTGGTATAGCGGACGCGAGCACCTTTTTTGACTATGATCTCCACGACGGCGCTATGTAGTGAGTCACTCGTGTAGGTTGGTGCTGTGCAGTTATGTGAGATAACGCCTTCTGCGACGTACGACTCGTCTTCTTCGACAGAAAAATTGTAGACTGTCGTGTCGACTTCTTCTATCGCGATCGAACGTATCGGTACGTAAAGGAACTCTTCATCCAGCACGAACGGTGAGCCTTCTTTTTTGCCCACTGGAGCTGGATATCCAACAATTTCACCGAAGCGCTCATTCCACGGGGAAGATATCACCACAGCATACATGGGATGACGTGGTGCCTCCCGCTCCTGCAAGTTGACAGAGGCCGCGATACCCAACCGGAGCAATGCATCGCGGAAGGAATACGCTAAACTCTGGGAGACGGAGTTGAAGCGGAACATGTTTTTACGCGCGTCGTAGCTGCCATCGCCCAACCAGGCACCCCGCACCCACTGAGCAAGATGGCTCAACGGAGCATTGGCGAGAAACTCAGGAACGTGTTTATCGAACACTGTCGAACCAAAGACGCGTGCAAATGCCCTCGCCATTTCGGTGGAAGCCACGACAAGTGTCTGGCCATTCTGGCGCACCTTATTTTCGATTGGCGCTTTACCAAGATAGCGTTCAATAAGTGCACGAGTATCATCGAGCAATGCCGTTTCCTCAGCATGAAACGAGAAGGAAAGGTAATGCTCGTTGTCCACATGGCCCTCAGCATGGAAGTATCCCACGAGTCGAAAGAAGTCTTCTTCTAATGGAAACGTGACGTCACGTTGCGTAGGGGCATGCCGACCTCGGCCAAGCGGAATCGTGATGGTGTGGCCTACTTCTGTTTCGTGCTCTGGGTGCGGTACGGGAACCACGAGGTAATCACCGGGCTTCACTTCCGATGCCTGCACCCACTCGCGCTTATAAACCTCGTTGCGATATTCGGCTTTCATTCGTCGAACAACCAGGAGCGGATGCTCCTCGGTAACATGCAACTCACGCCAGCTATCGCCATAAAAGCGAATGTTGTAGAGCGTTCCCTGGTATGGACGCTCCATTGTATGATACACGCGCCTGAAGCGACCTTTATGCGAGAACACTTCGTCGCCTTCGCGAATCTCTTCTATCAGCTTTTCGCCATCACGAGTACGCACGCGTGCTCCAGCAGTGAAGCAGCCCTCTACATAGTGCACATAGCTGCCTTCATCAGCGATAATAAGAGTTCGTTCAAATTGGCCCATGTTCTGCGCGTTGATGCGGAAGTACGCCTGCAGCGGCAGATCGACCTTCACACCTTTGGGTATGTAGATGAAGCTCCCGCCACTGAAAACCGCGCTGTTGAGGGCGGCGAATTTGTTGTCATTGGGCGGGATAATCGTGGAGAAGTGGGGCTTGAAGATCTCTTCATACTCGCGGAAGGCGGTATCAGGATCGACGAAGATGACTCCCAGTTTCTCCAGATCTTCGCGGACTTTGTGGTACACCACTTCGGAATTGTGGACGATCAAGCCTTCTGCAACAAAGTTGTGTGGTCCCTCAACTTCGATGTCATAGACCACCTCTGTGCCAGCAGGGGTAATCGCATCGATACGCACGAAGCCATGAAAATCCGTGATGTGCTTGAGAAACTTCGTACCATTGGCACTGGAATGGTCATGGAAGTACTTGCGTTTGTCCATGCGCTCCAGACGGCGTGGCGAACGACTGGCAATTCGCTGAAAGTCACCTGAAATGCTCATGCGATAACCAACCATTGTGCGCTCTGGCTCAATGGGGTGCTTGCCCTCAAATCGATGGATTTCTGATGAAGGTAAGCCGCAGAGGGAAAGTAACTCGGACATATCTACCAGTAATTCACGATTAGCGCTTGTGAGGCTAATATCATGATTCTTGGGATTATCCCGTACGTAACCATCTGAATCAACATAGCCGCCTAAAAAAGCGAGCTTTTGCGATTGCGGCAACCCGAACACCCACTCTGGTACACGCTTGGTGAGTGATTTGCCAGCAAATCCGTTAATTTCAAGGTAGCGCGCTAGAATTGTTGATCCTACCAGTACCCGCATGCCATCGCTACCGCGTTTTGCAACGGTGCCAAACAGGCGAGTTGTAACAGCGATGAGTTCTTCTTGGAGGGCGGAATCGCTATCTGGAATAGCGATTTCTACACCGGCTTTATCAGCCCCAGTAAAATGCTTGATGTAGCCATCGCCCATGTAAAGGCCCAGAAACCACATCAGATCATCACTGGTGAACTCTGGCAAGGTTGTCTCATTATAGCGGTCCGAGATATCCAACTCGTAGGCAACGCCATCCATCTGATTATGCCCTGTGGCAATCGTTTTGATGATCGGTTGCTCTAGCTTATAGTCGGTGCCAGTCTCTGGCAAATCTTTCACGACCGCCACCAGGTCACCAACCGCCAAATCTTGCAGATAGGTCCATTGTCTGGTGTAGCGGCCCCGAATGCGATTTTCATTTTTCTCATATGCCAGTGAGAAAAATGGGTGATTCGCAGTTGCCTTTACCTTGCGGCCTCCAACGCGCACTTCGAAGACTTCGCGTTCGCCTTTTTCCTGGGTTGCCCGCACCTTCGCTGGGATGATCTTATTCGCTTCTTCATCAAAAGAGAAGACAATATCACCTGCCTGGATTTCGCGGATGGGAACAAGACCACGGGCCGTATAGACACGCGTGTCACCACTCAAGCATTCATATTGTGTCCCTACGCCTGCCAGGTATTTCCGTTCGGCTTCGGGAATGCCAAGCTTATCGAATGTATCTTTGATGTCGGCGGGCACTTCATCCCAGGTCTTGCCTGATTCGAGCGATGGCTTGATGTAGTAATAGATGTTCTGGAAATCGATGTCCGCGAGGTTGCCGCCCCAGTTGGGCATCGGGCGCTTCAGGAAGAGGTCGAGGCTACGATGGCGGAATTCGCGCAGCCATGTTGGCTCGCCCTTCATCTGCGAGATCTGCTCGACGATGTCGTGGTCAAGCCCCTTGCGCGACTTGAAGACGTAATTCTCGGGTTGCGAAAACCCGTACTTATATTCATCATTGACGATTGGATCGGCTGTCATGCATCTCTCCTCTTCGCTTGCCACCCGCTGGTCTGGAGGGGTGACAGGCTGGCGTTGCCGTTAATCCCGACTAACTCTATCAGGATTATGCCACAAACCGCCATGGGCGATCAAGGACAGGCGCAGAAACTGATCAGACACTGACCGGAGTCTTACGACTATTGGGGCGGCCACGATACATCTGGGTTGTCGAGATGCTGGCATGGCCGAGCAATTCTTTGACCGTATGCAACTCCGTGCCATGCGCCAGAAGATTCAGCGCGAACGAGTGGCGCAGGGTGTGAGGCGTCACATCGGCGCAGCCCGCCGCCCGCGCGTAGGTCTTGACGATCAACCAGAATCCCTGACGCGTCAAGCGGTCGCCATGGTGATTGACAAAGAGCGCGGACTCGGTGCCGTCGTGGATCAACCCTGGGCGACCGGCTTCAAGATATTCCGCGAGGACATGTGCGCAGAGACCATCGAGCGGGAGCGATCGTTGGCGATGGCGCGCACCGATCTGCCCAACATCGCGGACCACCGACTCTCCCAGATCAATCTGTTCCGTATTCAGTGAAACGATCTCCGTGACGCGCATACCGGTCGAATACAACAGTTGGAGCATCGCGCGATCACGCAGTTTCATCGGCGTCTCGTCTTGAATGGATTCCAGTAACGAATCGATGTTTTCGGTACTGATCGGCTGGGGCATTTCGCGTTCCGACCGAGGGACGACTAATTTCTGCGTGGGGTCAGCGGGCATCTCGACCTGTTGGCGGAGCCAGTGAAAAAACGACTTCATCGCCGCCAATTTGCGCGCGATGGAGGTCGCGGCATAGTTCTGTTCGCGGAGGCGGAGGAGATAAGCGACGAGATGATCGCTGGTCACCGCTTGCCAGGACACGATATCGACGGAGAGCAAAAATAAGCGTAATTGTCGGAGATCGGCGGCATAGGCGCCTCGTGTATTGGCGCTGGCGCCGATCTGGGTGAGGTAGGCATCGAGTGCATCTTGCATGTAGGTCGCTCCAGTTTTGCGGTATCCCTGAAGTATCCAATGTGTGTTCTCCAATGATGTCGACGTATATTCACGCAACCTGGCACTGAGGTAGGACAATTGGCTGGAGCCTGTTTGCAAAGGAATACTCAGTGAAGATGAGAAAGGGGGTGACAACAATGTACTATGGCAGGAGATCCGCCCCTATGCTATTACCAGGGTGACAAGTATCTTCGCCTCCCTGATACCGCGGACGCAAGGACGCTGTGCTCGTGAAAATTCTGTTAGGAAGGCGACATACAAGGGAGGGATCGCTTCCACGAGATCCTGTATCTCATCGATAGCAATTTCGCCCTTCCCAGCGCGTGGAGATGGGCTTCGTGGCCCGTGGGCTTTAGGCGCGCGATATTCATCGCTCGCGCTCCCCCGTCAGGACCGGCCCACGCGCTCCCCAATTGCTGCGACCCATCCCACGCACCCAGCGCTGCGACGAAGTGCTTTCCACTTGCTCCTTGGATTTCAGTGTCAATAGTTCGTATACGCTGCATGACAATACTCGTGCTGCGTGCAAGCACGTATAGCCATGCAGACTATTGCATCGTCACGCGACCGCGTGGTGCATGCATGGACAAACCGACCAACGCGCGCAACCAGTATCAAAAATCCCCATAGATTGTCGCCAAACCATGCGCTCCCAGGGCGAGCGAGAGTTCGCCCCCATGATGTATCTCGTGCTCGAGCACGTGCCAGATGATCCATCCGCGCGTGCGTGAGGGGGATGCTTGCCGTTCCTCTTCACTCATCGCTGCGGGCGGTGTGAAGATCGCATCCAGATCGGCGGAGGTCCAGCGATCTAGCGCATCGGCGATCATCTGCCAGGTTACTTCGAGGCCAGCGACGAGCGCGGCGGCTTCAAGCGGTCCCTGATCGACCACATCGGCGGGGTCCCAATGCGCGATGGGCGCCAATCCGGGATGGCCTTCACCCATCCAGATTTGGAACCACCACACCCGATTGGCGATGATATGCTGCGCCATCATGCCGATCGTCCAATGCTCTGGCGCCGTGGGCAGGTCGAGCTCCGCGCGGCTCAGCGGCGCGAGGCAGCGCGCCAGCCCTTTTTGGTAGCCTGCCCAGCCCGCGTAGAATGTCGTCAGTGGGAGGTTAGGGTGCGTCATATGCTATCTGTCACTCTCTTTCCCTGATTGTTTTGTCAGCGACACTGCGCTCCCGGTGTCGTCTGTTGGCGGTCCAAAGGTCAGCGCGGAAGGATCGGTATATGCGCCAACGTGACTGGTCGCGCTCGGCGCATCCTTTGCTGCAGCATAACTCGCGTGCATCATAGCGCATGGGCGTGCTCGTTGCCAGCGCGGCAGCGAACGACCCATATGTCGCGGTGTGCTATCTGTGTCGCATGACGTGGCGGGGTGGGTCGCCAGCATTGGATGCATATCGTCGAAAGCCGCCCGTGGCAATGCCGCCCATGGCATCGCCGCCCGTGGCAATGCCGCCCATGGCAACGCCGCCCATGGCAACACCGCCCATGGCAATGCCGCCCATGAATAAATTCATGGGCTAGTATCACAAAATCGGTTGAAGCGTGATGAGGATGCGCCCTCAGGGATAGATTCGAAATACATCACGCCTGCCATTGTAGGTAGGTTGGTAGATGCGTATTTCGAGAGAAACCGATTACCCCCTCATATCATCGCATGCCTATGGGTAACGCCATTGCCCCCCGAAGGAGAAACATCCACGTTGCCATCCACCACCCAGGTACGGTAACAATCGGTTTTAACCGATTTCGTACAATTAGACCATGAATTTATTCATGGGCGGCGGTGCTTGGGCAGCGTGGTCGGCGGCGGGAGCGCGGCGGCGCGGCACCGCGTAGTGTTCCGTTGTCGTAGAAATGGTGATGCACGCACAGTTTTTCGCGAAGAAAATCTGGTATACTGCGAGTGAGATGCCAGGAAGCCGACCACGCCATCGCTGGGATGTAGTGATGGGGCGCAGGACGGTTGTCACTGGAGCGTTTGGGGGAGAAGTCTGATCGTGCGTAAACGGAACAAACCGGGTCGTCAGCGCAACAAACAATTGAACAGACCGTGGTGGCGTCGGCCCGAGCTCTGGCGCGGAGCGCTACGCTGGTGGGGTGGGATCTATTTCACGCTCCTGCTGGGCGGCGCGACCAATCTGATCGTCTCAGGAGATCCTGGCAAAAATCTGGCATTTCTTGATCAGATCGCGACGCACTATCCATACATCTTCTGGCCGGTTATTGCATTGGCCACCATCGCTGCCGTCAGCGGCCTGGTCCTGATTGTGGTCGCGTTGGTCGATCGTTTCAGGAATCCTGAACGGCTACGCGCCCGCTACCTGGCGATTTTGGAGGAGGCATACGGATTCATCCCTATTGTCATTGACGCAAAAGATCCCAAGAAGTTGCCCGATAACCTGGTCTTTCAATCGTTGATGTTGCTGCAGGAGGATCCGTTTCAGTCGCCTGGCAACGAAGCGCGGCAGCGCGTCGAAGATGTCCTCAAACTACGCGGCCAGAGCAATTCGATCTGCCTGATCGTCCTGGGCGATCCAGGCAGCGGCAAGACGACACTTCTCAAGCATTCCGTCCTGCTGGCGGCGCGCGCCGCGGCCACCGGTGGATTGTTGCCGATCTACCTCTCGTTGCGTGAATTCGCCCCCTTTTTGAAACAGCATACTGAAGCGGTGGAGAACGGCGCGACGGATGAAGAGACCGATTATACGACGGCATTGATCCGCTACCTGGAGCAGTCCGATGCGCGGACCATCAAGCCATTCGCGAAATATCTGGAGGCGCGCCTCAAAGAGGGGCAGGTATTGCTTTTCCTGGATGAGCTGGACGAGGTCATTCAGGGCTACCGGCCGGACGTCTATGCCTGGATCGCTTCGCTGCGGCCGTTCTTCAACGACAACAGCGCGCTGGTTATTGGGACGCGCTATACCGATTATCAGCGCGAAGCATTCAAAGCCTGGCAGCCTAACGAGTGGGTAGCTCAGCCACTGGCCCTGGCGGATCAACGAGAACTGGCAATCAAACTCCTGCCGGAACTCTATAAAGACGCGCCCAAGCCGCGTAACCTGGCTACCGATGAGGAGAAAATCCAGGAGGCCAATCACCTGCTGGCGGCGCTCAACGATCCTATCCGGCCGATCGAGTGGGGTGGGAATCCGCTGCTCTTCACGCTGGCGGCGTATGTCTTTGTGCAGGATGCTGGCGCCTTGCCAGCGGCCAGGGTCACGCTCTACGCGCGCTGCATCGACCTGCTGCTGGCGAAGACGGTGTTGATCGAACAGCACGACCACAATCCCGACGCGCAGTATGAGACGCTACTGGAGGATATCCGCGCGGTGAACACCAGCGTGGCGTTTGATTTGTTTGGTCGGGAAGTGTTCGCTAAGAAGACTGTCCTGACGGCACTCAGGTCGCTGCGTGGTCGCTTCGGGCCACAGACCGGCACGCGCATCTCGGAATGGGTGCTGCTCTCGCGCTTGATGCGCCCGCAACGCGAGCACGATCAGTATACATACACTCATATGACCTTCCAGGAGTATCTGGCCGCCGCCGCGCTGGCGGAGCGCTGGTTGAGCGCGCAGTCCGACGAAGTCGCGAAGGTCCGGGATTTTATCACCAAAAACCGTTTTGAAGGCCGCTGGACGCAACCGATGCGCATGATGGCGGGGCTGCTGACCGTCGCCGACGAGCAGCCGCGCGGAATGGACCAGGCGTGCGACTGGATCGTCGAGCTGGCGGGGCTGGCACTGGCGCCCGGTGGCGCGGCGGCCAATGACGCGCTGGCCCTTGTGGTGCCGACACTGGCGGATATCCCGGACCTGGCGGCGTTCGATCAGCACATCATCGCAGCCATCGCCTATGACGGCGAACGCGGTGTCAGCGCGCTACTGAGCGCCTGGGCCGACGCGTTGCTACGGACCGCGCGGACGGGGGACGTGGTCTGGCTGGGGAACTTTCAGCGGTTGGCGCGCACTCTGCCACGCGACTTCGCGCGCCCGGCGGTGGATCGCCTGGTACGGGCGCTCAGCGATGCCCGTCAGCGCGAAGTGCAGATCGCGGCGGCGGTGGCGCTGGCGGGTTTGGGCGAAATTGTAACGGTTGACCCGATCGCGCGGGTGCTGTGGGAGGATGTCGAGCCCCGCGTGCGCCAGGCGGTGGCCCGCACGCTCGTGCAGCTGGAGACGGCCAGCGGGCAGCACCCCGGCCATATGGCGATTCGGGCGGCGCTGGAGAGCGGTGATGCAGTCCTGGGGCCAATCGTCGCCGAAGCGTTGGGCGTTGCCGGTGAAAGCGGACGTGGACTGATCCAGGCGGCGATCGATCCGCGGCGCAGCGCGACGGTACGTCGATTGGGGGTGCTGGCGCTCAGCGGACTGGGCGAACGGCTGCCGTTCGATTCACTGCGCGCGGCGCTGGCGGATCCCGACCCGGAGGTGGTGGCGGCCGCCGCGCAGGTCGTGGCGCGCGTCACCCGGCTCCCCGACGATTTCTGGCAGGGGCTGCCCGCCGAACGTTTCCAGGCGGTCGTCGTGCAGTTGCCAGAGCCAGTGCGGTCGGACGCGGCGCTGCGTATCACGACAGAGTGGGCACGCGGGGACCAGCGCGCCCGGGCACTCGCCCTGGCGGACGCCTTGCTGGCGCAACCCGGGGCCGATTGGCGCGCCTGGCGCGTGCGCGCCAGCGTCGCCGCGACGATCACCGACCAGTTGGCGGCGCTGCGCGGTATGGCCGACCATGATGGCGCGGATGAAGCGATCGCAGAGACCTGGGTGAGCGTGATCCCGACGCGACTGCGCGCGCTCGGCTTCCAGGGCATCTGCCGTTCCGGCATCGTCGCGATCGTCCCGCCGACCGTTCCGGTGTCGGCCGGACCGTTCCTGATGGGCAGTCAGGGCGATCGTAAGGCGGATAATGATGAACCTCGCCTGACGCTCACGCTCGATACCTTCGCCATCGGTGTCTACCCGGTGACGGTGGCGGAGTATGCCTGCGCGGTGACGGCCGGTGGGGTACGTGAGCCGCCTATGTCAGGCCGCATCGATTGGGCGCAGCAGTTGACGCGCTTGGATCATCCGGTCGTCAACGTCACGTGGCTGGACGCGATGGCGTATCTGGCCTGGCTCCGCGAGGTGACGGGTGATGCTGCCTGGCGTTTGCCAACAGAGGCCGAGTGGGAAAAGGCGGCGCGCGGTACCGATGGGCGCATCTATCCCTGGGGCAATCGCTGGGAAAAGGCGCGCGCCAACACCGCCGAGGGCGGGCCGGGGACGACGACCCCAGTAGGCGCGTATGCCGAGCGTGGGGACGCCAGCCCTGCTGGCTGCCATGATATGATCGGCAATGTCTGGGAGTGGACGAGCAGCATCTATGAAGCCACTGCCTATCAACCAGATAATAAACATGAAAATAACAATGATAGAACATCAAGACGAGTGCTGCGGGGCGGTTCGTGGTACAGCGTCTCCAGGGACGCGCGCGCGGCGAACCGCAACAGGAACGACGTAGGCAACTACGTCAACAGCTGTGGTTTTCGCTTGGTTCGTGGGGTGGGGGCTGGCTCTCACTAAATTGTTCATGTTATCTTGCTTTCTTTCATGGTGAAGGTGTGACAAGCTTGCCCTGCGTGATCACGGTGGGGGTGCCATCATCGCGCGCAGCGCGATCGAAATTTTTTTTCGCGAGGGGCGTGGGGATGCGCGGGGCGCGGAATGGGAAGCGCGGGTGCGGAGGCATTGCGACATGGGAATATAGCGTGCGTGTGGTGGGGGAACGGTATGGCGGCGCGGGCGTGGCGCGGCGAGTAGTGAGTTGCGGGCGGAGCGGGAAGCGTGTGGGTGGGAGATTGCGCACGGAGTCGGCGGTGTGGCGGGGATAGGCCGCCCATGGCAACGCCGCCCATGAATAAATTCATGGTCTAATTATACAAAATCGGTTGAAGCGTGATGAGGATGCGCCCTCAGGGATAGATTCGAAATACATCTCGCCTGCCATTGCAGGTAGGTTGGTAGATGCGTATTTCGAGAGAAACCGATTGTACTGATACCTCCGCTGGCTACGGGCAACGCCGTCGCCCCCCAACGATGGTGGGAATGTCCACGGTGCCATGCATGAACAATGTTCGGCAAATATCGGAATCAACCGATTTCGTATGGTTAGCCCACAATTTCAATCGTGGGCGGGCCTGCCACGCGGGGTGGGTCCAGGCCGACGGAGTGCGTGTCATGCGCGAGGGGATGCATCGACGATGGCAGCCCGTCGGCGTGGGCGATGGTTGTCGTGATTGCGTGGGGAGTGCGGCGTCTCATGATCACCTATGTCGACAAATCACTTGAATATATTGCTGAATTCATGTATAGTTACACTTGAATGGGAAACAGCAAAAGTGTGTGATTTCGTTTAACGCTATCGCGTATTGGCCTGGGGCATTGGGATGGAGGATATATTCCATGACGCCGGTGGAGACAGCCAATCAAACCCGTGTCAGGGCCAATGCGTTTGTCTGTTATGCGCGCGCCGATGCGGCATTCATGCGTACACTGGTCGATGATCTCGGCGCGATTGGCCATCATATCGATGTGGATCAAAATATTGCCACTGGTGAACGCTGGAAAGTCCGCATCCGCAAGATGATCGCCCGCGATGCCTATTTCATGTATTTTCACAAGCCACAATACACGCGACCGTCACCTTCAATAAATGGAATAGTGGGGTCATCATTGGGATACCTGATCCCAGTCAAACCACAGCTTGTACCTCATTGGGCGGCCTTCTCGGCTAGCCTGGCGCAAGGGGGAGACGTTAATGGAGAGAACATAGGGGGCGCTGCCAGAGGGATTCGAACCCCCGACCCTCGGTTCCGAAGACCGATGCTCTGATCCGCTGAGCTATGGCAGCATTACCCAGAGTATGCCATCTGCGCCAGCCATCTGTCAAGGGGTAGCGTGGCGGCCGCGGCAGATCATAGCGCGGGCAGCGCGAAAGATGGCTGGTCAAAGATGGGCAGGATGGCGGCGTTCTCAATGACAGATTCTCCGCCCTCTTTGCGCACCGCGATCACCGCGTCCAGGCCTTCCTCGAAGGTGTCATCGTGACTGATCACGAGCAGCTGCTCGAAACCCCGGATGCGGCGGATCTGCTCCGCCAGATTCGCGCGGCGCTCGCCGTCCATATTCTGGGTCGGCTCATCAAAGATCGCCAGCGTGCAACCTGTCAGCGTCCGCAGGAGCGCCAACCGCACCGCCAGCGCCGCCGACATCTGCTCGCCGCCGCTGAGTTGCGCGAAAGCACGCGTATAGCCCCCCTGCGTCAGCGTGATCTCATACTCCTCGGTCCAGGTCAGCAACGCCGATCGATCGCCGATAATTTCGCCGAAGATGCGATGCGCCTCACCGGAGATCTGGCGAAGCAAGGCGCGCGTCACATAGGGGCCAGCTTCTTTGATGGTATCGCGACCGTAGGCCAGTAGCGTACTCGTCGCCGTGGCATCAGCTTGCCGACCGTGAATGACATCTAGTTCGCTAGCGCGTGCCTCGCCCTCGCGGATCATGCCTTCGAGCACCTCGTCGCGTTGCCGAGTCTGTGCCAATCGCTCAGTGATGGAGCCCAGTTCGGCATCGAGCTCCGTGAGGCGCTGTTGGGCGCGAGTCAGCGCGTCGGCATCGCAGCGTGCCGCCGCCGTCGCGACCTCCGCCATTGCTGCCTGGTAGCGCGCTTCTGCCGCGTCCGCCTCGGCCTGTGACGCCTCCGCGGCTTTTGTGGCCGCGGGGACTCGCTCGGCTTCTTGCTCATGGCGTAGAAATTGGTCATAGTCTGTCTGTGTCGTCGCCACTGCCGTCTGGAGCTTCGCGATACGCTGATCAAGATCGGCGTAGAGGGCGAGGTCAGCGCTATACTGATCTCGTTCGCGGTTCGCCTCCGCCTGTTGCTGACCTAACCGCGTGATTTCAGCGGTAATGGTGGTGGCCGTCTGGGCGATAGCCTGCAAGGCTAACGCGCGTTTTCGCGGATCGGCGAGATCGCGTAGCGCGTCCTGGATAGCCGTGAGACGCGCAGCAACCGAGCTCACCTCGGCGATCTCCGTGTCGATCGCTCGCCCGCGCGCCGTAAGTTGCGCCACACGTTCCTCGGTATTGATGGCGCCGCTGCGTAGCGCCGTCAGCCCGGCACAGTGGCGGTCGGCGACGAAGCTGGCCTCGTGCTCAGCGCGGGCCATGGCCAACCGTGCCGCGAGGTCACCACCCTCCGCCAGCGCCGCTTCGACCGCAGCGATCTGGCGATCCATAGTCGCCAGTTCGTCGCGTTGCCCTGTGACCAGTCCCACGGCGGAGCGCGCGGCCTGCTCCAGGTCGGGTAATTGCTTGACCTGGCCTTGCAGGACGGTCAGATGGCGTACCTGGGACGCGAGATCTCGCCGCTGTTCTTCTAATGGATAAATCTTATCAACCAGTTCCGCAACCTGTTCGCCAAAAAAATCTTCCAGGTTGCCCGCGCCACGACGTTCGATATTGAGGCAACGCTCCTGAAGCAAGGGGCACATGCCGCCCTGCGAGGCGTGGAGCGAGGTTTCGGCCTGGGTTTTCGCTGCGTTGAGGTTGGCTATGGTCTGGTCGAGTGTCGCTGCTCGCTCCATCACCGTGGGCAGTGTCGCGGCTTCCGTCACGAGCCCCTGCGTCGTGGCGAGACGTTCGCTTGCGGCTTCCGCATTGGTTTGCGCTTCGTGGAGGCGTTGTTCCAGGCGCTGGCGCTGCGCCGCGAGGGTCGTGGCCTGCTGGCGTTGCTCCTGCTGCCGGGCCTCGGCCGCTTTCAGCGCATCCAGGTGTTGCTGGCGCGCAGGCAGAAGTCGCGCCACGGGTTCCTGTGCTTCCAACTCGACGATCTTGCGTTGCGCTTCGGCCAGTTCCGTCGTGGCTTGCTGGAGATCCTTCGCCACTTGCGTGCGGTCGCGGTCGAGCTTCACCTGCTGACGACGCGCTTCTTCGGATTGCTGGGCGGCGGCTTCCAACCGGGTCTGCTCAATGACCTGCGGCGCGAGATCTGCCGCTTGCCTGGCAGCATCTTCAGCCTCGCCCAAGCGCGCCTGCGCGGCCTGGATCGCGCTGGCGGAGCTGGCGCTTGCTTGCTCGGCGCGCGAGAGGCGCACCCGCAGGTCGGCCGCGACCCTGGCATCGGCCTGCGCGCTCTGCAGTGCCATGGTCGCGGCGCGGTGGCGCTCGGCGGCGGGCCGCGTCTGCTCGCAGACCGCGCGGGCCGCCTCGGCACGTTCCTTTAGCGCTTTCGCCGCCGATGCTTGCTGCACCGCCATTTGCCACAGGCCATAGACGCGCTCGCGCGCTTGCTCGCGTTGTGTCAATAGCGCCTGGGCTTCCATCAACTTCTCGCGCTGGCGTTCGGTTTCCGCGCGTGCAGTCGTCAAGGTTACCAGCTGTTCGCCGAACTGTGCCCGCTGATCGCGCAAACGCTCGCGCTCCTGTCGCCAGGCTGGTAGATCGGCGGTCTGCGCCTCTAAGCGCGCCGCGGCGGCCGCCAGGTCCGCGAGTTGATCGTGCAGGTAGCGTTCCGTATCGCGTAATTGTTCAAAGGCTTTGCGATAATCTTCGACCTGAAGCAAGGCATCGAATTTTTTGCGGCGCGCGGTGGCAGGCTGGAGGAAGTCCGCTGTAAAGGTTCCCTGTTGGACGGCGATCGCGCTCTCGTAGAGTTCATCCAGTGGCAGAGTGGTATCCAGCCCCAGGTGGACGCGCAGGAAGGCTAATACGTCGTCTTTGCCGGTGGCGACCTGGAGTCGCAACTCGCGATCGAGGATCGACCAGGCGCCGCCGCCACTGGCCACGCACCGGCGATCGACCTCATAGGCACGTCCATCGAGCGTCGAGAGGAACCCGACAATGACGCGACCACTCTTCTCGCCTTCACGTACGAATTGACTGCGATGATAAGGTAGTGAATCGAAGAGCGCAAACCCGATCGC
This sequence comes from Ktedonobacteria bacterium, assembly GCA_027459705.1. Lineage (GTDB taxonomy): Bacteria > Chloroflexota > Ktedonobacteria > Ktedonobacterales > JACDGC01 > DAIDHM01. Next base: position 15,895 of record DAIDHM010000157.1, read on the forward strand.
CTCGATCATCGTCGATTTTCCCTCGCCGTTGTGGCCGCGGATCGCTGTCGTCCCAGCTCCCAACATGATCGTCGCTTTGCGATAGCTCTTGATGTGTTCGAGCGAAATGTGGGTAATGCGCATAACCAGGCTCCTTCACGTGTCACTGCCACTCCCCATATGATAGCAGAAACATACAGTGGAGAGAACCTGCCAGTCCTATCGGGGGATGCGTGCTCATTTCTGCATTCAGCTCATCTTTGAAGTGTGCAGCATTGTCATATGCTCTGCTCGGGTGCTAATCCCAGCCAGAATTGGTCATAACCAGCGTGCATGACGCCTATGAGCCCTCATATCGCAATAAATCAGCGAGATCCTGGGCGATGTGCGTCGGCGCGGGCTGGGCGGTGGCTGCTTCTGCGGCGCTTGTCAGACCGGAGAGGACCAAAATCGTAGCCATTCCCGCGGCCTGACCGGCGGCGATGTCCATCTCCACCGCGTCGCCGATCATCGCCGCGCCAGCGGGTGCGTGAGGCATTGCGGCGAGCGCTTCCAGCAAGATCGCGGGCGATGGCTTCCCGATGATGGTCGCCTGACGCCGCGTCGCCACCTCGATGGCCGCGAGGATGGCCCCACAACCAGGATCATAGCCGTCTTCGACAGGAAGCTGGGGGTCACGATTGACGCCAATCAAACTCGCCCCTGCCAGCACGGCCCGCGCTGCCTGACGCAGTCCCGCATAGGTGACCTCGCGATGTAATCCCACGAGCACCACCTGTGCGGCTTCCGGTCCGCGTGTCGGATCATCGGGGGCATCGTCACGTCGACGGTTGAGGACATCCAACCCGGCCGCCGCGGCCATCTCGCGCAACGTCGGGAGCCCAACCACCCAGGCCGGACCAGCGCCAAAGCGGCGCGCGAGCGCCGTCACCGCCGCCTGGCTCGCTGTGACTACCCGATCATCCGGGACAGCCAACCCTAAGCGTCGCAGTTTTGCCGTCACCGCTTGTGGCCCCGCCATTGAATTGTTCGAAACAAAGCGATACGCTCGTCCGGTGGCTTCCAGCCACGTGACGAATTCCACCGCGCCCGGCAAGAGTTGATCCCCACGATAGACCACCCCATCCAGGTCCAACAAGAATGCTGAATAGGTCAGCCATGGTGGCTCGATGCCCTGTTTCAAGCGTTTTGCTCCATCATCATCTGGCGAATCGCCGCGATCTCCAGCGCCAGCGCGGTATTATCGCGCTGGAGTTCAGCGTCAATTTTGTCGCACCCGTGGATTACCGTGCTGTGGTCGCGTCCACCGAGCGCGCCGCCAATCTCGATCAGCGAGGCTTCGGTCTCCTGACGCATCAGCCACATCGCGACCTGACGCGGCATCACGATATGCTTATCGCGATGCTTGCCACGCAGATCTTCGACCGAGACGTTGTAGTGGCGCGCGACCGCCAGCGTAATCTCACCGACAGTAAGGCGCTTTCGCGGCTTATCGGCGGGCGAGAGCGAAGAGAGTGCTTGCTTAATAAGATCAATCGTGACTGGAGATCGATAGAGTCGGGAAAAAGTTACGACCCGATTCAGCATACCTTCTAACTCGCGCACGTTTGATTGAATACGTTCCGCCAGGTAATCCAGGCAGGCTACCGGGAAATCGATGCTGAGCGTATCAGCTTTGGCGCGGAGAATCGCCAACCGTGTCTCCAGATCTGGCGCCTGGATATCGGCGATGAGTCCCCATTCGAAACGTGATCGCAATCGTTCTTCGAGGTCAATCGCTTTGGGCGGACGATCACTGCACATGACAATCTGTTTATTGCTTTCATGCAAGGCATTGAATGTATGGAAAAACTCTTCTTCGGTTGAATCCTTGCCCGCAATGAACTGAATATCGTCTACCAGCAGGAGATCGACCGAGCGATACTTGGTGCGGAACTCTTCCGTCGTGCGGTAGCGGATAGCGTTAATGATCTCATTCGTAAAGGTCTCAGACGTAATGTAGAGCGTCCGCAGTGCGCGCGGCGCGACAGCGTGCGCGATGGCATGCAATAGGTGGGTCTTGCCCAGTCCCACGCCACCATAGAGGAAGAGGGGATTATACCCACTGCCAGGTTCATCGGCGACGGCGCGGCAGGCAGCATAGGCGAAATGGTTGGCTTTGCCAACAATGAAGGTATCGAAGGTATAACGATCGTTCAACCAGGCTGGTTTCTCGGTCTCGACCGGTGGATCGGGACGAACGATGACCGCGGGGTGCCGTTGAATGGCGGGTGCGACGGCCACTTCGGGGTGCCGTTGGGGCTGCGATGTACTCTGTCGCATCTGCACATCTCGTTTGCGTCGACGTTGCTCAGGTGAGAGGCGGTTGATCAGTCGGGTGGATCGGATCAAAGAAGAAACCCCGACGGCTTCCATTTCTGCTTGTTCAGTGTGAGGCGCCTCGGACTCGAAGAGCGGTTCGGCGCTTGCTCCGTTCTGTGCGCTTCGGGGCAGTGGATGTTTCTCGCGCGTGACAATGGTCAGGGTCGGAAAGATCTGGCCACCGATGGCGTCGAGCAATGCGCGCTCGATATATGGACGGCAACGTTTATCAATCTGGTGCTGGATTGACGCGTTCGTCACCTGCAACAGATATTTGCCAGAGGACTGCGTCGAGATCAAGCGACTCTGTCGCAGCCACTCCAAATGTGATGGGGAGATTTCTTTAGCCGTCGCTAGCCGGTCAAGGACAATCTGCCAGAGTTGTTTTTCTGTCAACACGTTCGGCGCCATTCCCATCGCAACAGTCGTCCTAGAGAACATTCCTTCGATCGTTCCCTAAATCGCTGAACTGTAAGTGCATTGCATGTAAAGGCTATTGTATCAGACGAGGTGGTACGCCACAAGGGCCAATAGGTCCTGAAAGACACGCCACCCGCTTATATCTTGATTTTGCGGGTGGCGTGTTGGGCGCTGGTGCTAGCCCAGAGGTCATAGGGAATTCAGGCGGAGGCGAGCGCGATGCATTCCACCTCGACGCGTGCTCCTCGTGGAAGGGCCGCTACCGCGATGGTGGAGCGTGCGGGTGGGCGATCGGTGAAGTAGGTGGCATACACAGCGTTCATCGCCGCAAAATCGCTCATATCTACCAGGAAAACGGTTGTTTTGACGATCTGCCCTAGATCAGTGCCGGCAGCCTGTAAGACCGCCTGCAGATTGCGCAATGCCTGGTGCGTCTGTTCTGTGACATCGCCGGTGGACATCTGGCCAGATGCGGGGTCCAGGGCGATCTGGCCAGAACAGAATACTAATGAACCAGCAGCGATGGCCTGACTATATGGGCCGATTGCCTGCGGCGCTTGGGTTGTCGCGATGACCTGTCGTTCGTTGGTTGTCATGCTCATGCTCCGTCGCAACATTCATTCGTCGGGACAGGAAATTGTCCAGGAGCATGATATCACTTCTTGGGCGCCGCTACCGCGTCCTGCTGTAGCTTCGCTTTGAGCGTCCTCAGGTAGTTTTCGGCGGTCTGAGTATCGGTGTTGTTGATGGCACTGACTACCGCCGGAAAGGATGCGACATTCGCTTGCCACTGATGCAGAATGCCATCCAGATTTTGTAAAGCTTGAATGTCGATATGGAGCAGACTGGTGAACTGCTGCGCTTTCTCGACCGCCGTGATCGCGACTCCCAGTGTAATCTCCGTCAAGCCAGCCAGCAGATTCGCGATCGGGACGACGAAGAGTTGCACTGCGCCGTGCGTAATATTCGCGGCCTCGATCGCTGTGTCGATGCCAATGCCTTCGAGATTGGCCAACTCCTGGGCCAGTTGTTGGCGGCCGAGGTTAATGGCGTTTTGAATTTCCTGCTCGGTCAACTTGCGCGCTTCATTCAGGATCGCTGGCGATTCTGCCGCAATAACGCCGACGACACCCATACCCGCTGCCGCGATGAGCGCACGCCGCGCAATCTGCCTGCCTTCGCCGCCATCAGGCGTAGTCTGGGCCACGGGTAACGCCCGATCGGATGTCTGTCCCATGTGCTTCCCTCTCCGCGATCGACTAGCTGCGACCGCCATGCGCTCGATGCGACAGGTGCTCTCTGTCGCTTCATTACCGAATCATTGCTTGAATGGATGACTTGCGCCTTTACCTGCCGCGACGAGTATGTCATCGAAAGAACTGATGTTCTGCATCCTGAGCATCGATCCATCGTTGGTGGAATGGTGTCATCATGATTCGAATGATCCAACTCAGGATGGTGATGTATCTGACCGCCGCTCTCGCGGTATGTATTATACCTGATCGGCCCGTTCTATGCGATGTGATGCGCCTCACAGCCCATTGGCATCGCCATGCCCCGTGTGCTCCACATGGTATCCACTGGGGAGACCAATGTGATACCATGGGAGACGGAATGCTCTACGCTCGACATATCAGGTTCCTTGCTGGCAGTCAATGGGAGAAGCGCGCGATGGATCAAGCTTATGGAGTCATACGCGTCATCGGACCGGAGGATGCCGAGCAGGCGCAGCAGCACCCCGACGAAACGCTCGTCTTCCCAATCTCCCAGCCACAAACTTCCCTGGGGCGCGAGTTGCATAACGCGATCGTACTCTTCGATATCACGGTCTCGCGCGAACATGCGCTCCTCGACTACAACGATGGCCAATGGTCAATCACGAACTTATCGCGGACCAGCCCGCTCACTGTCGCCGATCAGGAGATTCCCGTCGGGGCCATGGCGCGGATCAAACCAGGGCAAGTATTTCAATTGGGATCAGTGAAATTGCAACTGGTTGCCCCGGATATGCCAGCGAGTGTCTTGAAACTCGCGCGATCCGATGCTTCGTCAGCTGGCTCAACGATGCTGCGTTATGGCACCAATACCCTGATCGCCCTGCGTCAGCAAACGCGCGGTTGGGGTCGCCTGGGTCTGGTAGCGCTGATGTTGCTGTTTTGTTTGGGATTGCTGCTTGTCCTGATCGGGATCAGCACGCTGATCACCCAGGGCGCCCACGAAGGGTCGACCGGCTTACTGACGAAATTGACTATTCCACTCATCCCGGCGATTGGCATTGTGCTCCTTATTACCCTGGTTGATCGCTATGGACAACGTCCGTGGTATCTCTTACTGATGGCGTTCCTGTGGGGCGCGCTCATTGCCATTCCACCAGCGTTCTTCATTGAGCGGTTCTTCAGCAACCTCATCCAGGCCTTGCCTGCCGGCGCCTGGGGCCGAGTTGTCCAGTCTTTTTTGTTGGGTTTGAATGCTGGCCTGACCGAAGAAGCGGTCAAAGGCATCGGGTTGATCCTTCTGGTCGTTTGGGTGCGCAATAAATTCGCAACGGTCTCTGACGGCATTATCTATGGAGCAATTATTGGCGCCGGCTTTGGGATGATCGAAAATGTCGCCTACTTTGCCCTGGCGCAATCCCGCCGCGACCTCGTAATCCTGATTATTGGACGCGTCATTCTCGGTTGGTTAGGACATTCAACATTCACCGCGTGTCTTGGCGCAACCATTGGGTTTGTGCGCGAACGCCATCCTCACCGCGCCTGGCGTTATATCTTGCTCGGATTTCTCGTGGCGGTGGGTCTCCATACCTATTTTGATTTCATCGCTGTCCTGGCCAGTGATGTTGGACTGGGCGCCCCTGCTTCGGCTTTCCTGGCGCTGTTGGCGGTGGTCGCGGATTACTTGCCACTCTTTATTGCCCAGAGTGTGCTCTATGTGATCCTGATGCGGTCGCTGGCACGCGAGGCGGCGATTCTGCGCGAATACCTGGTGGGTGAAGTCTGTCAGGGGGTCGTCATGCCAGAAGAATATTTGCTTTTGCAGGAAGCCGCGCCGCGCCAACGCCTCCAACGGTTGATTCTATTGGCCCATGGCTTCAAGTTTTTTGTACACATGCGCCAGTTGCAACAGGCTTTAGTAAGTCTGGGCTTCGCGCGATACCATGAGGCTATGAACGCGCGTGGCTATCAATTGCCCTCCTCACTGATGGCCCCCGAAAATTATCGACGCCGGATCCGCCATCTGCGGCGCGAAATCGCTCGCAGCGAGGAGCAGTTCGCAGTCGCTCATCGCCACAAGACGCGCCCAACGTTGACGCCGCTCAGTGATCAGGGCAGTCGTTGAGCAGACTCAACCCTGGTCTCGACTGTCCCCATCCTTGTGTACGGAATACAGACAGGTTGCGGGACTTTCTGATGATCTCACCAGACCTGCTGGGAGGGGTGGCGGCAATGCCCATGGGTCGCGAATGCGCAACATTGTCTGCGGCTAGATCGCCGCGTGCCAGTTGATCAGCCGCGCGAGCAATGGCTCGACGATCTCGCGACCACGCAGGCCCGCGCGCCACGCGATGGGGATACCTTCGATACCACAGCGGATCCCGGCGATGCCACCTGCGACGCAGGCCGTGGTGTCGGTATCATGCCCCAAGGCGATTGCGCCGCGCACCGTGGCGGCGTAAATTTGTTCTGGCGCGTTGTCAGCTAATGCCTGCACAGCACGAGCAGAGCGAAGCGTATCGACGACGAAGCCAGTACCTTCGACGGGATGGTCGCGGTCGGGTTGGATGATGCCGTCAAGCGCCTGCCGTTCGGCGGTCCCCAGGGGAGAGAGTTCGCGCATTGTCGTGACCGCCGCAGACCAGCTATCCGATACTCCCTCCAGCGTGCGCCGCGCCCAGAGCGCGTAGAGTATGCAGCAGGCGCGGACCGTCGGATGTGCATGCGTGATACGGGACTGATCGGCTGCGGCGCGCGCTAGTGTTGCGTCATCGCCGCGGTGCCAGAGCGCCAGGGGCAACAAACGCATGAGCGAGCCATTGCTCTGTGTGTGTTCTCCCGAGCCACCGGCTTGAAGCGCGAGCGTGCCGCGTCTGAGGCGATCGAGCGCGGCGCTGGTGGTGATGCCTATGTCGAAAACTCGACCATCGATGGCCATATAGCCAGACTCACGCCAGGCGAGGAAACGTTTGGCACAGTCCTCCGCATCGAAATGCTCCTGGTCCAGTAGTGATGCTAGCAGGCAGAGCGCCAGCGCGCCGTCGTCCGACCACGTGCCTGGTGGCGTTCCGCGATGGGTGCGCGCGAAATTCCGCGGTGGTTCATACTCAAGCAGGTCGTGCGCAGGGAGGTCTTCCGGTTCATGGAATTCGTATGGGACGCCGAGTGCGTCACCGATCAGGAGTCCATAGAGGCCGCCCGCCAGTTGGGATGGTGAATAATGTGCCATAAAGGTACCTCGATGCTGTGTGCGTTATCGTCCAAATGCACTGCTGATCGGGACTACCACGGGCTGCTACCCTGCCCTGGAGGGCGGCAGAATAAACTTGCTTGGGACCATTGGTGGCACTGGTGACCGGGCGCGAGCCGCGCCCGTCTGGGCTGTGGAAGCACTCTGAAAGGATACAACGCAGCGATGACAGACCCGCAACTGAACAACGGACCCAAACGAACCCCGATCCTCAACGATGACAGCGAATATCAGGGGTGCTTTGTCTGTGGCGCCCGCAATCCCGCCGGTTTGCATCTGCATTTCCGGCAAGAAGGTTCCCTGGTGGTCACGGAATTCATTGGGACCGAACAGTTTCAAGGCTTTCCTGGTGTGCTCCATGGCGGCATTCTGGCCGCGCTCCTGGATGAGACGCTGAACCGGCTCTCCTTGTTGGAACGTCGCTGGACGATGACCGCGAAGCTGGAGATTCGTTATCGCCAGCCCGCGCCGGTCGGTGTGCGGCTGCGTGTCGAAGCGGAAGCAACGTTGATGCATCCGCGCTTGACCAAAGCGCGCGGACGGGTCGTGAATGCCGCGGATCCCACCCTCATCTATTGCGAGGCTGAGGGGTCGTTCCTGCCCCTCCCCGCCGAAGTCAAAGACCAGACGCTACTCGACCGCCCCGAGCTCGCGCCATTCTTCGACCTGGATCGCTGATCTTCTGACCGGCAGGGCGGCGGTCGCGTGCCGCGGCCGTCGCTCTGCCAGCAGGCTGATGGTGTGTTACTGGGTGGCGATGGCCGCGCGACCACCACGCAAGACATACTTCTGGATCTTCCCGGTGGCCGTCTTGGGGAGTTCCGCGACAAAGGTAAAGGTCTTTGGCACTTTGAAATGCGCCATATTAGCGCGAGCAAATTCGCGTAGTTCTTCCTCTGTGACGGTGTGGCCCGCTTTCAGGACGACGAAAGCGTGGGGCGCCTCACCCCAGCGTTCGTCAGGTAAGCCGACGACGGCAGCTTCTTGCACGGCCGGATGGCGCAGCAAGATGCCCTCGACCTCAATCGACGAGATGTTCTCGCCGCCACTGATGATGACATCCTTGATGCGATCACGAATCTCCGCATAGCCGCTGGGATGGACGACCGCAGCGTCGCCAGTGTGGAACCAGCCGCCCTGGAAGGCGCGTTCGGTGGCAGCGGGGTCGTTGTAATAACCCATCATGACCACATTACCGCGCGCGACAATCTCGCCCAGTGTCTGGCCATCATGTGGCACCTCGTTGCCTGCTTCGTCCACCACCAGCAATTCCCCGGACGTGATGAGTTCCACGCCCTGTTGCGCTTTGATCTTGCCGCGCGCTGTCGCGGAGAGGCCAGCGTGTTCAGGTAGCGGCTCGCAGATAGTAATGAAAGGCGCGGTCTCGGTCAGTCCGTAGACCTGCGTGACTTCCCAGCCGAGTTCGCCTTCAATGCGTTCGATGGTCGCAGGCGCGGGCGGTGCGCCGGCCGTCGCAACGCGCAAGGACTGTGCCGCGCGATCCGCTGTTGGCTTGGCCAATGCTCGCACTTCTTCTGGCGCGTTGGCGATGCTGATCAAGACCGTTGGTGCGGCGCAGAGGAAGGTCGCATGCTCGGCGCGGATCGTCGTAAAGATCGCTCGTGGCTCGACTTTGCGCAGGCAGAGATGCGTCGCGCCCGCGGCGGTCACCGTCCAGACGAACGTCCAGCCATTGGCATGGAACATTGGCAGTGTCCAGAGATAGCGGTCAGCAGGTGACATATGCATGTGGATCAGCGTCCCAACGGTATTCATATACGCATTGCGGTGCGTAATCATGACGCCTTTGGGGCGCGAGGTCGTGCCACTGGTATAGTTGATAGTAATGAGATCATTCTCATTGACGGCATACTTCGGGAAATCGCCTGGTGCCTGTTCGAGGAGTTCTTCATAACCCAACCAGCCGGCATGGCTGCCTTCCAACGCAACAAGGTGCTGCACGCCGGGTAGTAGATCGCGGATCCGATCGACATCTTCCAGGTAATCGCTATGAACGCAAACGATTTTGGCGCCGCTGTGGTCGATAATATAGGCGAAATCATCCGCAGTGAGCCGATAATTGATGGGGACCAGCACAGCGCCGATCTGGGGGACGGCATAGAACGATTCCAGTTGCGCGTGGGTGTTGGGCGCGATATAGGCGACGCGATCGCCCGGTTGCACGCCTAAATGGTGCAGGGCGGAGGACCATTTGTCTACGCGCTCGCCGAACTGTTTGTAGGTAAAGCGCTGCTGCTCGTCGACAACAGCTTCGCGATTGGGATAGAGCCGCCGGGCACGGCGCAGAAAATCAAGCGGGGTAAGCGGGGTTTGCATGGGCGCTGCCTCCTGAATCACAGACATCGTTGACATGAACACGGCAGAGCGACACAACGGGGTGGACCGGGGTCAACGGCGACCGGGTGCCACTATTGCCTACTATCATATCCTGTTGCTCGCAATCTTGCCAATATGGCGCGAAAAAACCATCAAGTTGTGACATATTTGTTAGCTGATTCGCTGGTGCCGCAAATGTATAGATGAGATGACACACCCTGGGAATCAACATTCCCCTTGATCGGCTGCAATCATGAAGTGTATAATCGCACTATGAATGGTCAAAATGTGACTATTAATATGCGGACCGATTGCATTGTGTACTCCGCTACGGTTCGTAAAGTTTTCTGGGTGCAATCGTGATTGTCACTCAGGGATTGGCGGCTTTGACGATGGCGGGCGTAGCGCGACAGAATATCCTGAGCTTTGTGCTGGTCGGGTTGGTGCGGACCAAGGCCATGTATGGATACGAGATGCACCAGGCACTAGAGCGCCAGACCGCTTTAGGGTTGATCTGGCACATCAAACAACCGCATCTCTATTCGCTCTTGACCAAGTTGGAAGCCGAGGAGTGGCTGGTTGGGACCGAGGAGAGCAATGGCACACGTCCGCCACGCAGGCTTCTCCGTGCGACGCGCCAAGGGGAGGCTGAATTCGATCGCTGGCTGGCGAAGCCAGTGGGACATGGCCGCGATTTTCGTCAGGAATTCATGGCTCAGCTCTATTTTGCCCAACAGTCCGGTCCCGCTGCCGTTGAAGCGCTAGTCGCGCGTCAGACTGCCGCTTGTCGCGCGCGTCGCGATGTATTGGCGGCCAACCTCGGCGCCGCCATCGATCGTCCCTATGACCAACTTGTATATGCCTTCCGCCTGCGCCAGATGGAGATGATCATCGACTGGCTGGCGCTCTGTCCGCATGTCTTTACGGGGAATGTTGAACACCTTCTTCATTGATGCAACAAGGAGAACTCCATGCGCATGCATCGTGTCCTGCCCGGTCTCATCGCCTTGCTCGCCGTCATGACCATCGCGGCCTGTGGTGGAAGCTCGTCCACCACAGCTGGGTCTGCCGCGCCGGTCACCCTGACCGTTTCGGCGGCGGCCTCATTGCAAGAGGCTTTCAATCAGATCAAAACACAATTCCAGGCGGCGCATCCGAACGTCACGATCTCCTATAATTTTGGCGGCTCCCAGAACCTCGTGCAGCAGATCGATCAGGGCGCGCCGGTGGATGTCTTCGCTTCGGCGGATACTAAGACGATGCAGATCGCCGAGCAAGCTGGAACGGTCGATGCCACGACATCGCAAAATTTCGTCAAGAATCGCCTCACCATCATCACTCCCACGAGCAATCCCGCTGGACTGATGACCCCTCAGGATTTAGCAAAACCTGGCATCAAAGTAATTCTGGCCGCGAAAAGTGTTCCGGTTGGCAACTATGCGTTGCTCTTCCTGGCGGCCGCCAGCAAAGATCCTGCGTATGGCAGTCAATACCAAGCGAATGTGCTGCAAAATGTCGTTTCCTATGAGCAGGATGTCAAGACTGTCTTCAATAAAATCTCATTAGGCGAGGGCGATGCTGGCATCGTCTATACCTCAGATGTCGCGGCGCAGAAAACCGCTGTGAATCAAATCGCTATCCCGGATAGCGTAAACCAGATCGCGACGTACCCGATTGCGCCCATCAAAACCTCGACGCACATGGCGGTGGCGCAGCAATTCATCGCCTATGTCCTTTCAGCTGATGGACAAAAGGTGCTTCAACAATGGGGTTTCATGCCGATCAATGGATGAGGAGCGCGGGCAATGGAGAGGCAGGCTATCGTGATGGAGGCTGATGTAGCTCGGCCAGAGCGTCCCGTCAGCCCGGCCCGGCGCCGCTCTTGGGATGTGCGGCGAGCGGCGCTCTGGCTGGCGAGTGGGCCAGCATTGCTCTTCTTTTTCCTGCCAATCCTGGCCATCTTTCTCCGCATTACGCCCGCGGAGTTTTGGGCGACGGCGACCAGCCACGACACGCAGCAGGCGATCGATCTCAGCCTCTGGACCACAGTGATCGCGACGGGGGTAACGGTGGTGGGTGGGACACCGCTCGCCATCTTTCTGGCGCGGCGACACTTCTTCTGGAAACCAGCGCTGGATACACTGATCGATCTGGCGATGATCCTGCCGCCTTCGGTGGCAGGCATCGCCCTTTTAGTTGCGTTTGGGCGTGAAGGGCTACTGGGCGGGTTCTTCACTCACCTGGGGATTACCATCGTTTTTACACCGCTCGCCGTCATCATGGCA
>DAIDHM010000182.1 GCA_027459705.1 Ktedonobacteria bacterium
AGCACATTGGGGATGGGCAGATCGCGCGTCCCAGCGCCATAGCCGATGAGATCGAGCGCGAGTGGTGGGAGGCCTGGACGCGCGTATTCCGCCAGGATCGCCGCGCCGGTCGGCGTCACCAGTTCCTTATCGCGCGGGATGCCCGCTGGCGCCGCCACGACCGCCAGACCACCCGCGGCAATCACCTCCAGCGTCGCCGGAACGGGCAACGGCAAGCCGCCGTGTTCCGTGCGCCAGGTGCCGCCACTGGCGGGCAGCGGTCCCGTCCAACAGACCGGGTCGCCCAACGACGCCAGCGCCACGCAGGCGCCCAGGATATCCGCCACGCTGTCCAGTCCGCCGAGTTCGTGGAAATGCACCTGGTCGCGTGAGACGCGGTGCACCCGCGCCTCCGCCACCGCCAGCCGCTCGACGATCGCCACCGCCCGCGCTGTCACCGCGGGCGCCACCTGGGCGCGGCGCATCAGCGCGATCAGCGCGTCTGGCCCCAGGTGGTCGGGGAGCGCGTCATGATCCGCCATGACTATGAACCGTAGCGCGCCGATGCTGCCTTTCATCACTGGCTCGACCCGTACCCGCAGACCGGCCGTATCCACACTGGCGATCGCCGTGGCGATCGCCTCGAAATCCGCCCCCGCGTCGATCAGCGCCGCGTTGATCATATCCCCCGCCGCCCCGCTACAGGGATCGAAATACAGCATGGTCGAGACCGGCTTCGCCAACGGCTCCGGACCTTCCAGCGGCACCGGCCCCTCCGGGACAAACAGGCTCTCAGGTCGCCCTGGGTCCTCTGGCACCGGACCCTCCGGCGATGTCGGCGGATGCGCAGGCTGCTCCGGGCCATCCGAGTGCCTGGCCGCGTGCCTGGCGCCGAACTTGCCGCTGACATCTGATTTTCTGATAGGTTTCCCGGGTACGGAAAAATCCGGCAAATCGGCCCTCACTCCTCTTCCCAGGCCCGGCAGCGATCCACCGCGCGGCGCCAGCCACGATAGCGGGCCGCGCGTCGTGCCGGGTCCATCGCCGCTACAAAGCGTCGATCCAGCGCCCATTGGGTGGAGAGCGCCTCCTCACTGGCATAGACGCCTGTCGCCAACCCGGCGAGATACGCCGCGCCGAGGGCTGTCGTCTCCGTCACGCGGGGACGCTCCACTGGCAGGTCAAGGATATCGGCCTGGAACTGCATCAGCATATTGTTGACCGCCGCGCCACCATCCACGCGGAGGGTGCGCATCTGGAAAGCGTTCGACGCCGCCAGATCTTCCGATGACCGCGTGGTGGTGGACTGGTCGGCGGGGGCGGATTGGCTGGCGGTATCGGATTGATGGTCGGCACCGGATGTTCCCGCAACGTCGGCGCGCATCGCATCCAGCACATCGCGAGTCTGGAAAGCCATCGACTCGATCGTCGCGCGCGCGATATGCCCTGCCGTGGTCCCACGCGTGATGCCGAGGATGCCGCCGCGCGCCCGCGCATCCCAATATGGCGCGCCGAGGCCGACAAACGCGGGTACCAGATACACTCCGTCCGCATCGGGCACCGTGAGCGCCAGTTGCTCCACCTCCGTGCTGCTGTGGATGATCCCCAGACCATCGCGCAGCCACTGCACGGCCGCGCCGCCGACAAAGACGCTCCCCTCCAGGGCATAGGTGATGCGCGGCGCATCCGAGTGGCTGGCACCGGACGTTCCGGGCAGGCCCCAGGCGATGGTCGTCACCAGGCCATGCGCCGACGCCACCGGCCGATCACCAGTGTTCAGCATCAAGAAAATACCGGTCCCATAGGTGTTCTTCGCCATCCCCGGCGCGAAACAGGCCTGGCCGAAAGTCGCCGCCTGCTGGTCGCCCGCCATCCCCGCGACCGGGATGCTCACGCCAAAGATATCCGGCTTCGTCATGCCATAGATATGGCTGGATGGCAGAACACGCGGCAACATCGCCCGCGGGATGCCCAGCTCGTGGAGCAGTTCATCGTCCCAATCCAGCGTGTGAATATTGAAGATCATCGTCCGAGAAGCGTTGGAATAATCCGTCGCGTGTACGCGGCCACCGGTCAGTCGCCAGAGCAAGAAGCTATCGATCGTGCCAAAGAGCAGATCGCCGCGTTCCGCCCGCGCGCGCGCGCCGGGCACGTGCTCCAGAATCCAGGCGATTTTCGTCCCGGAGAAGTACGCATCGATCACCAGGCCGGTCCTGGCGCGTACGGTGTCGGTCAGGCCACGCGCGCGCAGTTCGGCGCAGATCGGCTCGGTGAGCCGCGATTGCCAGACGATGGCATTGTGGATCGCCGCGCCCGTCGTCCGGTCCCAGACGACCGTGGTCTCGCGTTGATTGGTGATGCCGATCGCCGCGATCGCTTCTGCGTCACCGGCACGGCCAGCCGCCAATCCCGCCCGCGCCAGCGCTTCGCGCGCGGTGGCAATCTGGCTTGTCCAGATCGCCTCGGGATCGTGCTCCACCTGGCCAGGAGCCGGGAAGATCTGGGGAAATTCCTGCTGCGCGGTCGCCACCGGCAATCCCTGGTCATCAAAGACAATCGCCCGGGAGCTCGTCGTCCCCTGGTCAAGTGCCAGAATGTACTTCGTCGTCATCATTTTCTCCTGGGTGTCCAGGGGCTTTCAGAGCCCGTGGCACCTACCCTCTGCCGTCGAGGTCCGCACGTGTCAGTGGGGCCAATGCGCTGGTTGGTCTGGCGCCGCCGCCACACTATGCGATGCCAGCGGCGAACTCACGATCGCGAGCGTGGCGTGCACTGGTCCACTGCCTCAACCGAAACACATCGCTGCAATGGTATCATGCAGCACCCGTAAGCCGAAAGCCAGATTCGCCAGCGAGATGCGCTCATCGTGACCATGCGCCATGGCCTGCGCCATAGGTTGACCTGGCTCGTGGCGATGGGGAATGAAACCATACGGAATGACGCCGCGCGGCGCCAGGAACCGCGAATCGCTCACCGCCGGAAAGAGGTATGGCGCGACCACGCTCCCAGGCGCGTGGCGGCTCACGGCGACGCTGATCGCTTCGGCCAGATCGGTGGCGTAGGGCAGCGCGTAACCCGGCGCGTGGAAATCGATCTCCACCGCAACGCGCGGATCATCGATGCGGGTCGCGATTTCTTCGACAATCATTTCGGGAGTCTGGCCCGGGATGAGCCGCAGATCAATCTCCGCGGTCGCCGTGCTCGGAATGACATTCAGCGCGATGCCGGCCGTGAGCATGGTCGTTGTCGCGGTATTGTGCAGCATCGCGCGCAGCGAATCGGCCATCCCCTGATCCGGCAATTGCCGCAATGCCCATGCTGATCGCTCGGACTGCAACGCCAACCGGAAGATGTTCGCGACCGGAGCCGGCGCGACTTCCGCCAGGACATCGAAGAAACGCTGGGTTGTGGGAATGACGTGCAGGGGGAGCGGAGCGGCGCCCAGGTGGTCCAGAGCGCGCGCGAGCCGTAGGATGGCATTGTCGTCATGGGGCACGGAGGCGTGGCCAGGCGCTCCTTCGGCCCGCAGGGTGATGCGCGCCGCGCCCTTCTGGGCTGCTTCCAGCACGAAGACCTCGCGATCCCCGATCATCACGCTGGATCCGCCACCCTCATTCAGGGCATATTCCACATCCAGCAGTTCTGGCCGATGCCGCACCAGCCACTGCATCCCCAGCAGTCCACTGCGTTCCTCATCGGCCACCGCCAGGAAGATGAGATCGCGCTGCGGCGGCGCGCCGCCCGCGCGGATGCGCCGCGCGACCTGCAGCAAGATCGTCAGTTGAATGGCGGTCATCTGCTTCATGTCGATCGCGCCGCGGCCGTAGAGATAGCCATCGCGCTCCACTGCGCCAAACGGGTCCACGCTCCAGCGCTCCCGCTCCACCGGGACGACATCGGTATGCGACAGCAGCATGAGGGGCCGCCTGGCGCCTGTCCCCGCCAGCCGCGCCCAGATGCTGGCCCGCCCCGGCGCGGGCTCGATGATCTCGCTGTCGATGCCTTCTTCCGCCAGACGGTCGCGCAGGTACAGCGCGGCGGCGATTTCGTTGCCGGGCGGGTTGGTGGTATCGCAGCGCAGCAATGCTTGCAGATGCCGCTGTGCTTCATGTTGTGCGGTCCGCCAGTCCGCGAATCCGGATGGTCCGGTGCCGCCGGATGGTCCGGTGCCGCCGGATGGTCCGGTGCCGCCGGAAGGCGGAAGGTCCGCTGCCGGTCCGGTGCCAGGGGAACTCTGTTGGTCAAATGACGTCATGATTGCTTCACCTCATCACATATGCTGCTCTTGCCCACAGTATAGATCGATCGTGACGGTGGTCGGGCGGGATCCCCTCGGTCAGAGGCACCTGGGTAAAGAACAGCCTGCGCCTGGCACCCGGCGCCCGGCCCCTCAGAGCGATCCGGAGCGCACCGTGCCTCCCACCACGACGGCGGAGATCGGCAACATCGGCAGGTCACCAGGCGCGACGCGGAGCGGATCATCGGCGAGCACAACGCAGTCACCCAGGTAGCCTGGCGCCAACCGCCCCAGCCGCGCCTCGTCCCCGGCGGCATACGCCGACCCCACTGTATAGCTCCACAGCGCGCGGTAGGCCGAGAGCGCTTCATCGGGATGCCAGGGATCGCGATCAGGGGTGCGGTCATCACGGCGGACGATCGCGGCGTGGAGAATGCGGAGGGGATCCGCTGTTTCAATGGGCACATCCGACCCCAGGGCCAGCGGAATGCCCGCCGCGGCCAGCGTGTGATAGGCATAGCTGAGTGACGTACGCTGTCCCCAGGATCGGTCCGCGACATCGCGGTCCGCGACGGCATGGAAGGGTTGAATCGACGCGACGACGCCGAGGCGCGCCATGCGCTGGAGGTCGGCGGGGTCGATGAGTTGCACATGTTCGATGCGGAAGCGCAACGCTCCGCCAGCAGGGGCTTGCGCCAGTGCTGTCGCAATGCCATCGAGCGCGACCCGGACGGCGCGGTCGCCGATGGCATGGATGGCGACATGCAGCCCCGCCTGCGCGATGCCACCGACCTGGTGGCGCATGTGGTCCGGTGATGTCGTCAGCAAGCCCAGATTGCCGGGATCGTCGTTGAAGGGCGTCAGCATCGCCGCGGTATGCGTCCCCAGCGCGCCATCGGCAAAGAGCTTAATCCCCGCGATGCGCAGCCAATCATCCCCGAAACCTGCCTCGATGCCGACCGCGCGCGCGGCTTCGAACTGGTTGGTGCGCAAGAAATAACCAACGCGCAATGGCAAGGCGTCCTGTTCGCGCAGGCGCCGCATCTGACGCAATGAGTGCGCGCCTTCCATCGTCTGCACCGCGGTCAAACCGCGCGCGTTCAGTTCCGCCACCACGCGCCGTAAACTGAGCAACTCGCGCACATCGGGCGGCGACTCAACCTCATAGACATCATCGATGCGGTCGGTCGCGCCAAACTCGTAGAGGATGCCGTCTGGCTCGCCTTGAGCATCGCGGCCAATGCGCGCGCCTGGTGGGTCCGGCGTCATGGCGTCGATGCCCGCGCGGGCCAGCGCCAGCGAATTCACCCACATCACATGTTGGGAATGCGCCCAGAGGGCAACCGGATGATCAGGAATCGCGCGGTCGAGGTCCTGACGGGTGGGGAAACGCGCATCAGGCCAAAATTGCTGGTTCCAATGGCGGCCGCGCACCCAGGAGCCCGCGGGCATACCCGACGCGCGGGCGGCGACGCGCCCCACCGCCTCGGCCGCGTCCCGACAGCCACTGAGGTCCACCTCGACGGTATCGCGAGCTGCGCTCAACAAATGGGTGTGCGCGTCGATCATCCCTGGAATCACCGTCCGGCCTTGCAGGTCGATGACTTCGAGACGGGTATAGATGCCGACATCGGCGCGGACATCGCGTTCGGCGCCAACGGCCAGCACGCGCCCACTGACGCGATCGATCGCGAGCGCATCTGCTGGTTGGGCGCCATCGCGCATGGTGTGGATGTTGCCATGGACAAAAAGCAAGGGTATCGCCGACATGCGTCATCCTCCTGATCGTCACGGTACCAGGTCTCGTGTGTTCGTGTGCGAGTGTTCGGACATGCTGGACACCCGTAGCATATCCGACCAGGGTAGCCTGGTGTCGTCGGGTGTGTATGGTATCATGCGAGTATAGTCGCGCGCAATGCGATCGCTGGCGGCTGGCCAAACATCACAAGCGACGCTCTTCCCATCGTTGACGGGTCAAATGGATCCACGAATCGGGTCGTGAGAGCGCATCTGTGCGCTATGGCGCATCCTCTAGAGGAGCAGAGAGCATGGCACGCACGCATGAACTCATCACCCCGCGCCTGCGCCTCTACGCGCCTTCGCTCGCGGAAATCGAATTGTTGCGGCAAGGCCAGCGCGCGTTGTTCGGCGCGCGCATCCTTGGGCCGGGAGCCGCTACAACTGGCCAATTCGAGGACTGGTGGAACGAGACCAGCCTGATCCGCCTGTTGCCACGCCTGGTGGAGGAGATGCGGGCGCACCCGGAGGCGGATGGCGCGTCTGACGCTGCGCGGTGGGTGTGGTTGATGAATTGATCCCACTACCAACAGCATCATCGGGGATCTCGGCTTTCATGGCCCCCTCTCGTCCGGGAGTACGGCGGAAATCGGCTATAGTGTCATTCCGGCATTCCGTGGCCGTGGCTATGTGCCAGAAGCCGCGCGGGCGGTGATCGAATGGGCATTTAGCCATTCGAACATCACCACTGTCATCGCCCAGATCGATCCAGAGAATACGGCATCGCTGCGCGTCGCCGCGAAATTGGGCATGCATGCCGTGGCGCCGCGCTCTGCAAGCTATCGCTGTTTCGCATTGGAACGCGCTGCAGCTGTATCGTAGAGTGGTTCGCTCCTGTCCCCATCTGCTGCCAGGCACTTTGGCGATTCCCGCGCCACATGCCCTCAGGACGAGACCGCCTGTGCTGACGCGTGCCCGCGCACGGCAAGCCTGTGAGCGACGAGCGTGCCAACGAACGCGATGGCAACGTTAAGGAGCAACGCGACCAGGCCGGCATAGACTTTGACGATCGCCGTCGAGCCAAAGCCGACCGGGAGCGGAAAGTTGGTCGAGATCGGATGTTGCGCCAGCACCATCCACGTCACTGCGAGCATACTTACCCCCCAACCCACCAACAGGGCGCGGCGACTGAACCAATTCGTCAGCATGCCCAGAAAAACCGTCGGCAGTGTCTGCAGGATCCAGACGCCGCCGAGGAGTTGAAAATTGATGATCTGTTGAATGACCCCTGACTCCTGGGTGAAAATGACGAGTGCCAGCGCCGCAACTTTGATCACCAGGGTCGTCAGCTTCGCAACATTCGATTCTTCGCGCGCGGTCATATGCGGTTGCAGATACGCTCCATAGATATTGCGCGTAAAGAGATTCGCGGCCGCCATCGACATGATGGCAGCCGGGACGAGCGCGCCAATGGCAATCGCTGTCAACGCGAATCCCGCCAACGAGGTGGGGAATGCTTGCGCGAAGAGTGCCGGGATGGCGACATTGGCTTTGAAGAGCGGATCTTGCGGGATCCCCGCCGCCAGTGCGGCATAGCCCAGGAGTGCGAGTAGCGTCAGAATGAGCGAAAAGAGTGGCAGCCAGAGAGCGCCGCGACGAACATCGCGCGCGCTCCGCGCGCACAGCACGGCCGTCTGTGTGTGGGGATACAGGAAGAGAGCCAGCACGGATCCCAGCGCCAGCGTGGCGAAAGAGATCTGATCGGCTGGTTGCAGGAGCAGGGCGCCGCTCCTCGTCGCGCGCAGGAGGGTCGCCGCGTTGGTGAAGATGGCGCCAAATCCACCGAGACGCGGAGGAATCAGGACAATGGCGATGATCACCGTGACGCTGATCATCACGGCCTTGAGGGTAGCCACCAGCAACGATGCGCGCATGCCGCTGACGTACGTATAGGCGGTCAGGAGCATGAAGGTGAAGATGAGTGGCACCTCCGGGGCGACCCCCATCTGTGCCAGCGCGACTTCGATGCCAAATATTTGCAGGGCGATGTACGGGATGGTCGCCAGGATGCCGGTGACCGCGACGGCCAGTGCCAGTGAGCGGCTGTGGAAGTGGCCGAGCACGAAATCCGCCGCGGTGACATAGTTGTTTCGGCGGCAAATATCCCAATAGCGTGGCATGATGGTATACATCACCAGATTCGCGAGCACCGAATAGGGTATCGCGAAGAAGCCGATCGCTCCAGAGCTATAGAGCAAGGCTGGAACAGCGACATAGGTGTAAGCAGTGAAGAGCGTGCCGCCTATCACGATCACCAGGGGCAGGGTCGAGAGTCGTCGTCCGACCAATGCCCATTCGTCCAGTTGATCCAGTGGGTCGACGGAATGCTGTACTGGCTCCTGCTTGTCTTTAAGATGGTCACCTGCTTGTCTTTGCACTCCAGGGGTCGTGTGGCGAATCTTCGACCACTGCCAGCCACCATCAGGATTCCACCGATGAGCGAGAAATCCGAGTGTCGAGACGAGCGCAAGGCAGGCAATGTAGACGAGGAACATTGGCCATTGCATCATGACTCCTCCCGCGCGGTACCAGTCGATGTCGCCGGAGCTTCGGTTTGATGGGGCATGGCTGATGGTGGCCTATGTGCCAACCACTCTACGAGCACTGTCAGTCCGGCGGTGATGCCAAGCCAGACGAGTTGGTACCAATAAAAGAATGGGATGCCACCCAGAGTGGGGACAATACTATTGTATAAGGGTGGGGTCAACATCGCGACACATGGTATCAGGAATAGCAGATACCATCTGTACTGTACTGGCGCCAGACTGGCTCCTGATTGGCTCCGTACCTTCCGTCTTCCGGCTTCCGTCTTTTGGCCTTCGGCTTCCGGCTGCTGGGATCGGCGCATGCGGTTTCCTTTCATCTCTGCGGCTTATGCCCCTGTGTGTTGCGGGCTGGCAGCGGGGAGGCGCAACCAGAACGTGGACCCTTCGCCCGGGATACCGGTGCTCTCCACGGCGATCGTTCCACCCATGGATTCCGCCAGCACACGACACAGATGCAACCCAAGGCCATTGCCGGAGATATTCGAGGTGAGGTCACGCTGCAGGCGCACGAAACGTTGGAAGAGTAGCGGGGCCTCATCGGGAGGGATCCCCATGCCGTAGTCCCGGACGGCGATCGTCACCCACCCCGCCGCATCCTCCCGCGTGTTGGCCGGTTGGCTAGCCCATGCGGCCGACTCTGACACTGGTTTGGCGGTGAATTGGTGGCGGATTGGCAGCTGCCTGGTAGCGGACCTGCCACCCACTGCCTTCGGCAGTCCGTTTTCCCTACGGAGGGTCGTGCGCTCCAGCGTGGCCCAGATCTCGATGGGCGTCCCATGTGGTGCATATTTCATGGCGTTGGAGAGCAAGTTTGTCATGATCTGGCGGAGACGGACTGCATCGCCCATAATCCAGAGATCGGAGGGGATCGTGATGGTAAGGGGGCGTCGTGCCAGCAGGCCATCGCGTGGATCGAGCATGAGGAGCGCGGCCTCGACAGACTGGCCGACATGGACGGGAGTCGATACAAAGCCAGCTGTGGGATGCCCAGTAGTCGCTGGTTGATCTGGCGATCCAGTGATGACGGGCTGATCGAGTTGCCAGGTCGCGAGGATTGAGGTCAACAGGGCGACGAGGTCGTCCCCGGCGATACGCGCTTGCTCGAAGAGTTGGGCGCGTTCTTCGGCGGGAAGGCTGTCGCCAGTCAGGGCGAGGAGTTCGATACATCCCTGCATGGCCATGATTGGGTTCCGGAGTTCATGGTTGACATTGGCGATGAACTGGTCTTTCAGGATATCCAGTTGTTTGGCGCGTTCATAGGCTATGCGCGTATCTCCGAGTTCGCGCAACGTCCGTCGATACGTGAAGGTGACGGAGAGGAGCAGGGCGGCAAACCCCCACTGCTGCACGATACTTTGCATACCGATAATACCCGCGAACCTTATCCCACCAAAGGCCATCACCAGACCCAGCGTGCACAGGTTCATTAAGATGGTCGAGGTGATGACCATCCAGGCAGAGCCGAGTATGCCGACGAGCACAATGGCGAGATCAAAGCTGGCAAAGCCGACCATCAGGAACGGATCCAGTTGTCGCACCTCCAGAGCCCAGGCGAGATAGGCGGTGATAATCGCCAGGCTGGAGGCGATGCCAACACTGCCGGCGGCCAGGTTCACTTCTTGCCGACGCGCGGCAAAGCTCCCCACGCCAAACAGGGTGACACAGACGCCGAGCATCTCGTAAGCGAGATAGAGAAAGCGGTCGCCCGGCGGCCGCAGCAACAACGACACGGTGGCTGCCGCGAACAGTATAACTAGTAGCACCCCAAAGATCGGCGCGACGCGCTGCGTGAGGCGCAAGCGA
>DAIDHM010000199.1 GCA_027459705.1 Ktedonobacteria bacterium
ATAGCGCGGTCTACATGGGTGAAGTTATTGCCAGTGGCAACCCGAAGCGGATCGAGCGGTATTTCCTGCGCAAACTCGCCTATAAGCTCTTCGGCAAATTCATGGGGAAGACCCTCAACCGGATCTGAGGGCGCCTACGCGGCATCCAGGATGTCGCGTTCGCCTGCGGACTCTGCGCTGATGATTCCTTGTTCGAACAAAATGCGCGCGAAGTGTTCGACGATGTTTTCGTCCATTTTGCCTGTCTGCACTTCGCGCCGCAACATCATCAGACCCTCCATGGCGGTACGTCCGGGATGATATGGGCGTTCCGCCGTGAATGCCTCGAAGACATCGGCGACCGCCAGGACGCGCACCAGCAGGGGGATGGCATTGCCGCTCAAACCGTCTGGGTAGCCTGAGCCATCCAGTCGCTCGTGGTGCCACCGCACCAGGGGGAGCAGGTGCCGCAACTGTTCCATGCGTCCCACGATTGCCTCGCCCATCGTCGTATGGGCACGCATGGCAATCCACTCCTCATCTGTCAATTTCCCGGGTTTGCGCAATACATTATCTGGCACACCGATCTTGCCGACATCGTGCACATAGCCACCTAATCGCAGGGTCTCTACCTGTTCCGTAGAGAGATGCATCGCGCGGGCAATCGCGACGGCATAGCGTGAGACGCCTTCTGAATGGGCGGCGGTGTAACCATCACGCAGATCGATAGCGGCAACCAGCGCCTGCACCGCCTCCAGATCCGCCCCAGTGGGTAGGGTCACCTCGCTCTCCATCTGGGCAGTGTTGGCCGAGAAGAGTGGCATCGTCTCTTCCAGCAACATCGTATTGTACCCGACTGCCAGATTGCGTCCGGCGCGTTTGGCGGTATGCAGCGCCAACTCAGCCGCTTTTACCAGTGAAGATCCCGCCGAAGCGTGGATGGGAAAGACCGCATAGCCGACAGAGACCGTCAGCATGGTCGTATCTGGCTCGGCGTCTTCGCTGGTAGTCACCTCAAAATACTCCTGCGCGACCGCCTGCAAGATTAACTGTGACAACTCGGCGGCGCGTTCCATGCCCATGGTGGGTAGGATAATCGCGAACTCTTCCCCACCATAGCGCGCGGCAAACTCACCATCACGTACCATGTGGCGGATGCAATCCGCGACCATACGCAAGGCACGATCCCCATTTTGATGACCATAGTGAGCGTTAAAATAGCGGAATTCATCGATATCGACTGTAACGAGCGCCAGTGGGAGGTTCGCCGCAGTGCAGGTTGCCACCTGGTGATGCAGCATGTCCTGGAAGGCGCGGTGATTATGCAGACCAGTTAATGGGTCCAGGTACGTCATTTGCCGGGCTTCCTCATAGAGCACCGTCCGTTGGAGCGCGCCGACGATCTCTTCGGCGATCGACGCGAGAAAATCTGGAACAATCGGGTCGAGCAATTGGGATGGTTCATAGCAGCAGACCAGCGCTCCCCAGATCTTCTCATCCCGGCACAGCGGAACCGTCGATAAATGAAACTCTTCGGCCTCAAGGATGGGAGCATCAAAAGATGCCACACCTGTCGCTATGGTCCTCAGTGCCGTAGAGTTCGCCACTGGCGAGATAGGATTGGTGGTGACGCGTTGATGATGTTGCTCGCGTACGACCTCCGGAAAGGTATCAGTGAAGTGATGTCCGGAGATACGGGCATACCCTTCCCGTTCATGGTCCAGCATGACGATTATCGCCCCGCCGAGATGCAATTTGTCCACTAACAGGCGCAGAACATCCGTAGTGATACTCAACTCAGTGGCGCCTAACGCGCAGATATGGGCGACGGCCCGCAAAATTTCAAGATGTTGCTGGTGTTGCGTCTGGCGCGTGATATCACGAATGGTCAGGATGGCGCCCTGAATGGTCCCATCCGCCGCAGGTAGCGGCGCCGTTCGCATCGAATAAATGACCATCTTCTGTTGCGGAAAATAGCACCGCACCGTGGTCGGGCTGTGGGTGCTCACCCCCTTGAGGGTTTGCGCGATCGGATATTCCTCAGGGTTTATCACGTGCCCGTGCATATCGGTCATCCGAACTGGTTGTTGAGTGGACTGCCGCGCACCTTCCAGATCCTTACCCAGATATTCACGTCCAGCACGATTGATATAGCGTAGTTCGCCCTGCGCGTCGAAAATCATCAGCGATTCCAGCATGGTATCCATCACTAGATGGAGCTCTTGACGGGTCGCCTCGCTCTCTTGCAGCAACGCTGCAAGCTGTTGGTTAAGCGCACTGAGTTCCTCCGTACGATCTGCGGCACGCAATGCGCGTTGAAATCCACGCAAACCCAGCGCGATGGCGCACGTCATGTAGAGGAGTGGGGCGATATATCCGCGACTCTGGTCCAGCAACGGGAGCGGCGCCAGCGAACTGTGCATTTGCAGGGTGATCAGCAGGAGGCCAGTGCCAAATGCTGCGACTGCGAAGCATGTTCTGGCACCAAAGACAGTCCCTGCCGTGACGATCGGAAAGGCCATGGCCGTAACTTGAGCGAGCACCATTATTGGCGTCAACGTCGAGATGGTGTTGAAGCTGATCATCAGCATAGCGACAATGATACAGAGCCAGGCCGCCAGGCGAACATGCTGCCAGCGGCTCAATACGATAATGACCCCCACCATGGCCAGGGTCCCGATCAATGAAATGGCCGCGCTGGCAACCGAACGCACGCTCAAAATCACGATGGGCACACCGAGTAACGCCATCATGATGAGAAAATGGGCGATGCGCCGATTCTGCAAGTCCTCGAGTTTACCCTGAGTTCCCTGGGGACAGAGCCAACGATCCCAGCTGCTGGTGAGATTGGCGATCTGAATTTGCAACACGGTTATCCTCTCGCGCCTTGCTCTTACCATGCCCTATCGACAAACCGACCGTCATGCAATAGATGGCTGGCCAACGATGTGGCTATAATTGCCTCACCAACGGACAAAATCCGCGTGGGAAATTTGGTGCAATGTGCTGGAATGGCGAGGGCAAGGGCGTGGATTGCGGCGCGAGGGCGAATAGCAACCTCCTGAAGAGCAACTCAGTCCTGATCCTCGGTATGTCCCCCATAACGGCGTTGCAACCACCGGGCGATACTGGTTTCTGCCCCCATTGGTGTCGCACCGGGATCGTAGTACCGGTGTTCGCGCACGCTCGTGGGGAGATAGCCTCCCGGCTGTACATTCGCGGGCCAGGGACGTGTGGCGTCCGCTGGATCGCCGCCAGTGGTCGCATAGACCTCGTGCGCATAAACATAACCCTGGCCATAATCCAGATCGCGCATCAGGCGCGTCGGCGCATTGCGCAGATAGGTGGGAACGGGATCGTTGCGGGTGGCGCGGATGTCGGCCACCGCGGCCATATAGGCCCGCTCCAGCGCATTGGATTTTGGCGCGCAGGCGAGGTACACCACTGCCTGCGTCAGAGCTAACGCGCCTTCTGGCATGCCAACAAAATGCACCGCCTGTTGCGCGGCCATCGCGATGACCAATCCCTGAGGATCCGCCAGGCCAATATCCTCGCTGGCCATGCGCACCACCCGCCGCGCGATATAGAGCGGATCTTCCCCGCCTTCCAGCATGCGCGCTAACCAATAGATGGCGCCATCGGGGTCAGAGCCGCGTACGGATTTGTGCAGCGCTGAAATAAGATTATAGTGTTCCTCACCCACGCGATCGTAGAGCAGAGTCCGCTGCTGGAGGGCATCGTCCAGCACGGCCAGCGTGATATGCGGGTGACCATCCTCGACTGGGGCCACCTGTGCCGCCAGTTCCAGTGCGGTCAGGGCCATGCGCGCGTCGCCATTGGCGAAGGTGGCTAACGCCGCCAATGCGTCCTCATCCATGGCGATTGCCAGCTCGCCCAGTCCTCGCTCGCTATCCGCCAGCGCGCGCTGGATGATGTCTGTTATCGCCGCATCACTCAGCGCGTGCAGGGTGAAAACGCGACAGCGTGAGAGGAGCGCCGAATTGACCTCGAAGCTCGGATTCTCTGTCGTCGCCCCGATCAACGTCAGCGTCCCACGTTCCACATGCGGCAAAAGACTATCTTGCTGGCTTTTATTGAAACGGTGGATCTCGTCCAGAAAGAGGATGGTGCGTTGCCCCCCACGGCGACGTCTCTCCGCTTCGTCCACCACGCGTCGCAGGTCGGCAACACCAGCGGTCACGGCGCTGAGTGCGACAAAATACGCGCGCGTCGTCCGCGCGATCACTTCCGCGATCGTTGTCTTGCCACTACCGGGCGGACCCCAGAAGATCATGGAGACGACCTTGTCCATCTCCACACTTCGCCGCACGGCGTGGCCTGGCCCCAGGATATGATCCTGCCCGACGATCTCATCCAGGGTCTGGGGGCGCATCCGCGCGGCAAGTGGCGCACGCGCATCCCTTGCGATAGGCGTCGCCACGGGCTCAGGTGTGGTGAAAAGCGAACCCTGGTTGGGGGATTGATCTGGCATTGTCATTTCCTCGATCCGAACGCAAAGCGTGCGGGAGCCAACTGGACGCGCCAGCCGACTCCCGAATGATTCTGGGCACCACATGGCTACGCTCACCCACCTGCATTTTCCTCACAGAACCTGGCAGGGTGACAACACGCGCCCGCGCCAACGCACCGTGGCAATGGGTGATTTGACTCAGTCTTCGACCGCATCCGGATAACCAAGCGCGATTCGCACTGGATGACCAGGGGTGGTTACCGACTCAAACTGCAGATCCGTGCCAGCGTGTGCGGCGGCGGACACCGCGTCACGATGTTCATTGAAGAACGCGCGCAACGCGACCAGGACGTTGTGGACGACCGCAACTTCGTCTGGCTCCAGGGTCAACATCTCCAGTTCTTCATCGCCCGTGTAGAAGCTTGGAACGACTTGCTCTTCTGGACCGCGCAGGCCAAATTCCGCCACCCATTCCAGATAGCCTGGGGTGACCTCGCCCGTTGCGTCAAAGGAGCATACCAGCGCCTCGTTCATGAGGGCCGCCAGTTGTTCACCATGTGCGGCATTCGCATGGCGGATGAACTCCATCAATTGACTTGGCTCCAGCATCGCGACCGGGACACCATTCTCTTCCAGTTGGCTGATCGCATCTGTCAAATCGCTGTCGCTCATGGAATTGATCTGTTCGACATACGCGCGTGCTTCCAGCAGCGTCTCCAGCGAATCGTAGATGAAGACGGCGAAATTCATGCCGGTCTCGCCCGTGAGGTCAACGTACAGCGGCAGGGCATTGTCGAGCTCGACGGTCAGATATGGTCCGTGCAGATGGTATGTCCAGGGATGCTCGGCATAGAGCGCATTGGCCGCCCCAAAGAGGTCTTTGGCTATCTGAGGGTCGATTTCCCACTCAAACGGCGCCTCGTCATCATCATCGTCGTCAGCCTCTGCCTCGCTATCGTCATCAGCGAACCCTATAGCTGCCAGCATCGCTTCGAAGGCCTCGTCCATCAATGGCAAAGATTCCGCAACTTCGACCTGGGGAGTCACTGCGGCTAACTCTTTTCGCAACGCCACCGCGAGCTCGGGATCATCCACGATAAACTTCCCAGGCAACCAGGGCGATGTTGGTGCGGGGATCCCATCTGGCAATAATCCCTCATAGTCATCAAACGCTTCCTCGGCGGGCTCGAGCAAGCCATTGATAAGCGACTGGATGACCGTATGATAACCCTGATCTTCGAAATCTGTCGGATCATAGATCACCATGTCTTTGGTTTCCCCGGTATGCGCGTCGATCCAGAGGGCGATAGCTGGGACGTACGTTTCCTCATCCACCTCTACCTCATCCTCCAATTGTCGGAGGGTTCCCATCAAGACGCGTTGCGGTTGGCGAGGCGCTTTCGCCAACCGTTGCAGTGGCGAGGCGGCCGGCGAGGCGGATTTTTTTGAGGATGGCTGCGATTTTTTCGCCATAGCGTTGAACTTCCTTCTGATGCGCGAGTCGCGTGGTCGGAACCACGACACCCATTATCCCAAACCTACATCAAGGCGCGATTGTTCATGCGATATCACGCGGTCGATCCACATGTGCATGCGGTTCGACGGCGCAAGGGCTTGTCATACCACTCCCATATGGTGGTGGCGCAGGGCGGATGGCATGCCAGGCTCCTGTATAAGTATATGCGCGGATGGCGAGAAAATGATAGCAGAAGAGGAAGCAACATACAGTTGCTTCCTCTTCTGTCACCGTCGTGTGTCGTCCAGGGTTGTTAACTGGCTTGTTCTTTATGCGCGTGTTCTTCAACCAGATGTTGTTGTACTGGAGCTGGCACATCTTCATAATGCGCGAAAGTCATGATGAATGAGCCACGCCCCTGGGTGATGCTGCGAAGATCGGTCGCATAGTGCAACATCTCCGCCATTGGCGCCTGCGCCGTGATCCGCTGGTATCCATCCCCGACCGATTCCATACCCTGGATGCGGCCGCGTTTGGTATTCAGATCGCTACTGATGTCGCCCATGTTGGTTTCGGGCGCCAGAATCACGACATTCATGATGGGCTCCATAATGGTGGGGTTGGCCAGCGGTACCGCTTCTTTCATGCCATACGAGGCAGCGATCTCGAAGGCTTGCGCCGAAGAATCGACCGGATGATATTTGCCATCCACCAACGCGACCCGGACATTGATCATCGGATAGCCCGCCAGGAATCCTTTGGCCAGTGCTTCGCGCACGCCCTTTTCGACCCCAGGCACATACTCTTTCGGGACGACGCCACCGACAATCTTATTCTCAAAGATAAAATCCTTGGTGCTCTCAGGCGGCAGCGGTTCGATCTCCAGCCAGACATCGCCAAATTGCCCATGGCCACCACTCTGCCGTTTGAATCTTCCATTGGCGCGCGCTGGCTTACGGATTGTCTCACGATATGGGACATGCAAGTCGTGCTTGACGACCTCAACCCCAAATTTGCGTTGCATGCGCTCAATCATGATGTCGATGTGCGCCTCACCCACACCCGACAGTAACGTCTCCGCTGTCTCACGGTCGCGGTCCGTGTGCACCGAAGGATCTTCCTCGACAATGCGCGTGATAGCATTGCTAAGTTTATCCAGATCGCTCTTGCTGCGAGGTGCGATCGCGGTCGTAAATTGCGGCTCCGGAAATGACACCCCTTCGAGCTCCAGGGGATGCTCTTTTTCGCAGAGGGTGTCACCAGTATGGGTATGCGTCAATTTAACCGTACAGACGATATCGCCGGCGGGCGCCTCAGGGACGATCTCTTGCTGCTTGCCACGCAGTTGCAGGAGCTGTCCGATGCGCTCCTCTTGATTGGAGTGCGCGTTCCAGGCGCGCGAATCGGCTTTCAGCGCGCCGGAGTAGACGCGGATGTAGGTGATCTGTCCGCGTTGCGGATCCACAATAGTTTTGAAGGCCAGCGCGGCGAGGTGCCCATTCAGCGTGGCTGGCTTGGCTGCTAGCGCATCGGGGAAGTAGCGCTGGATGGTGTCCAGGAGGGTGGACACGCCAATATTCCTGGTGATCGAGCCAGCGACGACGGGGACGAATGAGCCAGCGGTGACGCCAACTTGAATGGCGTGGCGTAACTCCTCATCACTGATCGCTTGGCCATCGAGGTAGCGCAACATCAATTCGTCATCACATTCGACGGCGGATTCCACGAGCATTTCGCGATACCGATTGATCGTATCAGCCATATCGGCTGGGATCTCCGCGGCGATGGGTTTGCCATTGTCGAAAGTGTACGCGCGCTGACAGATCAGATCCACGACGCCGCGCAAGCTGGCCTCGTGGCCGATGGGGAGGTAGAGCGGCGCGATACTCGACCCAAAGGCGTCGCGCAGGCTCTGCACCGTACGATCGAAGCTACTGTTCTCGTGATCGAGCTTGGTGATGAAGACCATCCGTGGCAGATGGCGTTCATTGGCGAAGCGCCAGGCGAGCTCCGTCCCAACCTCGACGCCTTTCTCGGCGGTTACCAGGATGACAGCGGCGTCTGCCGCGCGCAAGCCCGACTTCACCTCACCGACAAAGTCAGCATAGCCAGGGGTATCGAGGAGGTTGATTTTGCCGTTGCCCCATTCGATGGGCACGACTTTCAGGGAGAGGGACATACGGCGCCGTACTTCATCCGGATCGATATCGATGACTGAGGTGCCATCATCGACCCGACCGATGCGTGTGACCGCACCGGAATCATACAGGGCGACATCAACGAGCGAGGTTTTACCAGACCCACCATGAGCGATGAGCGCAACGTTTTGGATGCGCTCCGAGGGATAGACTCTCATAGTCTGATCTCCTGTCTACGATGGACGCACAACACGCTACGGTATTCCCATCATTGTACCATGCACCTTGCGCGATGGGTAGACCCTGGCAAGGCCGATCGTGATGAAATCTCCGTCGCTGCCTCTTTTGTGACGACTTGTTGAGCGTCTCTGACCAGCAGAGAGCGCGCAACCCATCTATCTGATCGGTTGCGCGCTCTCTCTGATGGTAAGCGGAAGAATCTGGTATCCTCACTCCATGATCGCGACTGCCTCTAATATTTCTTCCGTTGGCAGCGCGGGATCCGCGTTCCTGGCGCGCTGCTTGAGGTTTTGTACATTGATGTCGCGACCCATGAAGATGGCGATCACAACACCTACCAGCGTGCCAAACAGCACGACTGTGAATCCGTCATCAACCGCGCTGGTCAGCGCGCGCATCCCGATCGCGTTGCCGAGGCAGGCCTGCACTGCAGCTTGTCCTTGCGCGGCAAACTGACTGACACACGCGCCGGCGAATCCTGTTGGTGATTGTTGGGCCAACTGCTGTTGGGCCACCGTGGCTAGCTGCGTGGCATGGTTAGTAGTGTTTTGGGTCAGGTAAGTGGTCGTGAATGCGACTCCTACTGCTGAGAAGATCTGTCGCAAGACATTCAACAGTGACGAAGCGCGCGCCATCGAACGATTATCGACCCGCGACAGGGTGAAGGTTTGCAAGGGGGTATTGGTCATGCCAAACCCCAGGCCACGTACGACCATCCAACCCTGAATCGACCAGCCGGTGGTCTGAAGATCGAATTGCGTCAGTCTGATGGTCGCGATGACCACGAGGGTCAGGCCGACGACGACCAGCGGGCGTGGGCCTACTCGATTGTACAGCCGACCGGAGATGACGACGCCGGTCGCCGCCATCAGGCCCTGCAAGATGAACACCTCGCCAGAATTGAGGGCCGAATAGTTCAACACGTTTTGAAAAAAGATGGGGAAGAGCAGGACACTGCCAAAAAAGAACGCGCCGACGATGCCGATCAGCAAGTTACCAATCGTGAAGGCATAGCTCCGGAAAAGGCGCAGGTCCAGGACGGGATCGCGCGAGACGAAGAGCTCAACGATAGCAAACACGATCAGCAAGCCAGCGCCGATGCCCATGAAGGTGAGGACGGTCGGATCCGTCCAACTCCCATTGCCGGCTTCAGAGATGCCATAGACCAGCGTGGTAACACCCGCCATCACCAGGATCAGGCCAGGGAAATCAAAGACTCGCTTGAACTGTGTCGGTATGACCCCATTGGCGGCGGCTTCCGCCTTGCGCCCACGCAAGATCAGCAGCCCGGCGATGAAAACCAACACGCCGATGGGCAGATTTACCGTAAAAATGGCATGCCAGTCGAATGTCGTTGTCAGATAACCGCCGATTGTCGGACCAAAGGCAGGCGCCAATAGCACCGGGACGCCGACTGCCGCGGAGGCTTGCCCGCGTTCGGAAGGCGGAAAGACGCGGAACACGATCGCGAAGACGATCGGGAAAAGGGCGCCACCACCAATACCCTGGAAGACACGGAACACGATCAAGGTCGGGAGATTGGGCGCAACAGCACAGAGGGCCGACCCGACGGTGAAGAGTGCCAGGGCCGTCAAAAAGACGACTTTCGTGCCAACACGGTCACTGATGTAACCGACGGCCGGAATGATGGCCGCTTGCGCCAGAAAATATGCCGTAGCGACCCACACCACATCATTGTAGTTCGCGATATGGAAGTAATCCTTAATCTGGGGGAGCGCGACATTCACGACCGTGTTGTCGAGGACAGCCATGAAGCTGCCGAAGGCCACGACGAGGGTCGCGCGCCATTTGTATGCCAATGCCATGGGGGAAAAGCTCCTCTATGCTCGAGTAAGAGCATGCTGAACATGCGATATACTAAAAGAATATAGCAATACTATCTAAAATAAAGCAATGGACTTCCGGTCCAATATTGTAGGACTTCCGATCATACGCGTCTGAGAAGGGGAAAAATTAAGACATCTTCAACGAATATTCATAATTCATTGTTCGGACACTTGACTAACTAACTGAGGACATGTTATAGTTGACTTACGCGAGAGTTAGTTAGTACAGTAGCTAAACTAACTAAGGAACGAACAGTGAGTACGACGGTTCAACGTCTCAGAGCGGAGATGCTGGCGCGTGACGAGGGGAAAGATACCCTTTCTCCCGGTGCCGATTATCGCACATTGCGTGAATATAATCATCTCCTCGTTCTGAATTGTGTTCGCCTACAGGGCCCGATTGCGCGCGTTGCTATCGCGCAGCAGACGGGACTCTCGAAGACGACGGTCAGCAACATTATCGATCAACTGTTGCAGGATGACCTGGTCATCGAAGGCGATTTTGTTGATGCCGCTCCTACTGGTGGTCGTCGCCCCATTCTCGTGCATTTCAACGCCGAAATCGGCCTCATTCTGGGGGTCGAAGTTGGCTACACCGTCCTGACGCTCATCACCACCAGTCTCTCGGGAGAAGTCAAATCCGTCTACACGGAACCATTTGACATCACCATCCCGCCGGTAAACTGTTTGACGCGCGTCGCGACGGCCATCCGGATCTTCATGGCGAGGTATGCGCTGCCGTGGGATCTTATCATCGGCATCGGTCTGGGTATCGCTGCGCCAGTCAACGTGCAGTCGCGCACACTGGTCTACCCTCCCGGTGAACATTCCTGGCAAGGAATTGACATCGCCGCGAACCTGTCTCAGGAATTCGGCGTGCCGGTGTATGTAGACAACAATGCCAATCTGGCGGCGTTGAGTGAAGGTCATTACGGTGTTGGTATGCCGTATAATGATTATGTCTATGTGGTCATCGGTCAGGGTATCGGCAGCGGGTTGGTGCGCAATCGTCAGGTCTATCGGGGCGCGTTGGGCGCCGCTGGCGAGATCGGTCACCTCGCGATTGTTCCGGATGGTCCGGCGTGCATGTGTGGCAAACACGGCTGCCTGGAAACTGTCGCGGACAATGATGCCATCATCGATGACGCTATACAGGGTCGGACCCTCTTTCAGCGCGGCAAGCATGGGTCGATAACTCCCAGACTTGCCAATCAGGAAGAGGTGGACATCAACGATGTCCTGCATGCCGCCAGCCAGGGTGATCCCGCCTCGCAACAGGCACTCGCCCAAGCTGGACGCTATGTCGGGACCGCGGTTGCCACGATGATATCGCTATTGAATCCACAGGCGATCATCCTCGATGGTGTCGCGGTGCGGAACAGTCCGATTTTTTATGAGGCGTTGCGCACGGCGGCCGAGCAGTTGACGATCCCGACGATCTGGGCACAGACCGTCCTGACCATCGGCCAACTCGGCGACCTGGCGGTCGCGTTGGGAGCCGCTTCCATGGTTATCGCGGCGGCGTTTACGCCAATGTCCTCCATGAGCGAGATCCCGGTCTCTTCAGGAAGTATGTCACCGTGACGATGGGAATTGGGAAGGGATGCCCGGTCCGGTGTACATAGAAGCCAAATCGTTCGCGCGGATCACAGTATCGTGATCCGCACAATCTCCAGGCTGTCGTTAGCACTGATGGTCGGTCGCGTAGACGCGATTGACGAATTACAAGAGGAGATTCATAAACTCATGCGTCACCAACGTTGGTTCCAGGCACTTTTCGGCGTGACGATGGTCGGCACGCTGGCGCTGACCGCCTGTGGTAGTTCATCCACCACCGCGGCAGCTGGCCCCAAGGGCTGCATGAAGGTCGGCGTTCTGCTCCCCGAGAGCGACACCTCTGCCCGCTGGGAGACCAAGGACCATCCGCTGCTCGTGCAGCAGATCACGGCTGACCTGCCCGGCGTTTCTATCGATTATTCCAATGCCAATGGCAACGCCGACACGCAGCTGCAGCAGGCTGAAGCCGACCTGACGAAGGGCGACTGCATCCTGGTTGTCGCGCCACATGATAGTGCGCAAGCCGCGCAGATTGTTCAGGCCGCTCACAAGGATCACGTGCCGGTTATCGCTTACGACCGTCTCATCAAGGATCCAACCCTCGACTTCTATGTCTCTTTCGACAACGAGAAGGTCGGCGAGCTCCAGGGCACCTACATCGCCAACAACTATCAGAAGTATGTCACTCCCGGTCATGCCAACATGGTCTTCATCAATGGTTCCCAGGATGACAACAATGCCGTCCTCTTCCGCCAAGGCGCGCATAAAATTCTGGATCCGCTGATCACGGCCGGTACGCTGAAGAGCGTCTACGAGACCTACACTCCAGGTTGGACAAACTCCACCGCGCAGACCGAGATGGAAGGCGCGCTGACCGCCAACAACAATGACATCCAGATCGCCTATGTCGCCAACGACGGCATGGCCGGCACCGTCATCCAGGCGTTGACGGCGCAGCACCTGAATGGCAAGGTGTTGGTCACTGGCCAGGACGCAACCGCCGCTGGCATTCAGCAGATTCTGCTGGGCAACCAGATGATGACGGTCTACAAGCCAATCGTCAAGGAAGCCACGGCGACGGCGCAACTGGTCGCGGCGCTCAGCAAGGGCACCGACACCAGCTCGATCGCCACGGGCACGACTGCCAATGGTAGCGCCAACACTCCTTCCGTGTTGGAGACCCCAGTCGCAGTTGATCTCACCAACATCGCTTCCACTGTCTTGGCCGACGGCTTCGTCACCAAGGCCGATATCTGCCAGAACGTTCCGGCGGGTACCGACAACATCTGCTAACGAGCAGGGTGATGGTGGTTCTGCCTGAACCACCATCACCCCGGCTTTCTTTTTTATGTTGGCATGGAGTTGCGCGGGCTGGGTTTCGGCCTGGCAATTCCTGCGGTCCCGCAAGTGGATATCGTCACCTGGTTACGGGCTCGCATGCGCTGAGCTGTAACCCACCTCATGAACATCCCAGGTTGTTTCAATGGAGAATGCAGACATGGTTGCCAATGCATCCGGTCAGCCAGACCTCAGAGGCGAGCCCCGACTGCGCTTACAGGGCATCAATAAGTCCTTTGGCGCAGTGCAGGCGTTGCGTAATGTCGATTTCGAGGTCTATCCCGGTGAGGTAGTCGGCCTGGTCGGTGACAATGGCGCCGGCAAGTCCACCCTGATCAAAACAATTTCAGGCGCTTACACCGTCGATTCTGGCTCAATCTATATGGACGGTCATAAGATCACCATCACCAGTCCGCAGGATGCCACACGCCAGGGAATCGAGACCGTCTATCAAGACCTCGCCCTCTGTGACAACCTGGATGTTGTGAACAACATGTACCTGGGTCGTGAGACGACCGTCGGTCCCATCCCTGTGATGAACGAGATCGAGATGGAGCACCGCACCATCGAAATTCTCAAGACATTGAACGTCAAGATCCCTTCCGTCCGGGTGCCGGTCGCCCAACTCTCTGGTGGTCAGCGCCAATCGATCGCGGTGGCCAAGACCGTCCTGCGCGAAGCGCGGGTCGTCTTGTTGGATGAGCCGACCGCGGCGCTGGGCGTGGCCCAGACCCGCCAGGTCCTCAACCTGATCAAGCGGTTGCGCGAGCAAGGGCTGGCGGTTGTCGTCATCTCGCATAATCTGGCCGATGTCTTTGAAGTGGTGGATCGCGTCATCGTCCTGCGTCTTGGGAAGCGTGTTGCGACCTTCGATGTGAAATCCGCGACCTCGGCGAATGTCGTCGCCGCCATTACCGGCGCGGAATTCGAGGCCGGAGAAAATGCCGGAATGGAGGTAAACGCATGAGCACGGGTACCATCCCGCAGACCGACAAAAAGGAAGGCTTCAGTCTGCGTCAACTCATCCCCAATGATGTCGGTCAATTACCAGTCGTGGCTGCGCTTATCGTGATTTCGGTGTACTTTCAGTTTGATAGCAAAGGTTTATTTCTGACCCCGCGCAACCTGAACAATCTGGTCCTGCAATTCGTGACGATCGCCATCATTGGCCTCGGCGCGACACTGGTTCTCCTGATCGGTGAGATCGATCTCTCCCTCTCGGCAGTTTCGGCGTTCTGCGGCGCGGTCACGGTCACCACCTCGGTGAACGATCACTTCCCCGCCTGGGAAGCCATCATCGCGGGCCTGCTGGTGGGCGCTGTCGTTGGTTTGATCAATGGTTCCCTGGTCGCGCTTTTGCGCGTGCCGTCATTCATCGTCACGCTCGCGGCGCTCATCGGCTATACCGGGTTTTTGCTCCATATCTTATTACCTGTAACAGATATCCATCTGTTTGATCCGTTCATTAATGGTCTCACCTCGAACTATTTGCCTAATTCGCTCGGTTTTGGCTTACCGATTGTCGGGGTTGGGATTTATGCGGCGTTTCTGATCTATGGCCAGATCGCGCGCCGCAATCGGGGACTGGCGACGATACCCACGTGGCAATTAGGGCTGCAGATCGGGCTGGTGGTGTTACTGACCGCTGGCGCGCTCTATGTCTTTGAAAACTACCTGGGCGTTCCCTATGTGGCCGTCATCCTCGTTGGGTTGACGACTTTGGTGTGGATCGTCACGCGTTTCACGACCTTCGGTCGCCATGTCTATGCGGTGGGGGGCAATGCTGAGGCGGCACGGCGCGTTGGTATCAATGTGACGTTGGTCCGCATCTCCATCTTTACCCTGGCATCGACGCTGGCGGCGGTGGCGGGCATCCTCGAAGCCTCGCGCACGGCCTCGGCTTTCGCCCAGGTCGATTCGACCTTATTGCTGAACGCCATCGCGGCGGCGGTCATCGGTGGCATCAGCCTCTTTGGCGGTCGCGGCTCGGTCTGGGGCGTCCTGTTGGGCGCGCTGGTCATCGAGGGCCTCTTGAATGGCCTGGTCCTGCAAGGGCGCAATGCCGACGTGCAAGAGATGGTCGAAGCGGTCGTCTTGATTCTCGCCGTCATCGTTGACGCTGTCCTGCGCCGACGGCCTGGTTCTTGAGGTCAATTGCCGGGCAGCTGGTCTCTTATTCAGCCGCTGCTCAGCATGTGATCGGTTTGGCCTGGTGAGTATGGTCAAGGATGCCGGGCCAGCGCGACAACAGTGCGAGGGCGGCGATGGTCGTACGTGACCTTCGCCGCCCTCATGTGTGGGTTGCGCGATGGCTGCTGCTCTAGCCTTCGCTGACGGGGATAAACTTCTGCGCCCAGCGATGGTGAGCCGTAACATAGCGGACTGTGCCAGAACGCGAGCGCATCATGACGGAGTTGGTGCGGGCGCCGCCCCCAACGAATTCCACCCCGCGCAGCATGTCGCCCGTGGTGATGCCCGTAGCGGCGAATGAGACGTTCTGGCCGCTGACCAGATCATCCAACATGAAGACACGTTCCAGGTCAATACCCGCGCTCGTCAACTGGGCGCGTTCGGCGGGAGTGCGCGGCCATACTTTGGTCTGCATCTCGCCTCCCAGGCATTTGAGCGCCGAGGCCGCCAGGACGGCTTCCGGGGCGCCGCCGATGCCCATGTAGACATCAACGCCCGGATAGTCTTCCATGGCCGCTTCGATCGCTGCCATGACATCGCCGTCACGGATCAGCTTGATGCGCGCGCCAGCCGCGCGGATATCGCGTTTGAGATCGGCGTGCCGCTCGCGGTCCAGCACGGTGACGACGATATCGCTGACGGCGCAGGCGCGGGCCTGGGCCACACGCCGCAAGTTCTCGGCAACCGGGGCGTTGATGTCGATGACGCCGCGCGCGGCCGGGCCGACGGCGATTTTCTGCATGTAATAGACGCCCGGGGGCGCCTGATACATCGTGCCACGCTCGCTCGTGGCGACGACCGCGATCGCGCCAGGGAGGCCCAGCGAGAGCAGGGTGGTGCCATCGACAGGGTCGACGGCGACATCCAGCTCTGGCATGGCGCCATTGCCCACGCGTTCGCCGATATAGAGCATCGGCGCTTCGTCCTTCTCGCCTTCGCCGATGACCACGATGCCATCCATATCGACGCCTTCTAGCGCGCCACGCATTGCCTGCACGGCGGCATCATCCACGGCGATTTTGTCACCATAACCCATATAGCGGGCTGAGTTCAACGCGGCCGCCTCGGTCACACGGACCAACTCCAGTCCGATATTGCGTTCGATGGTCTTTGATGGTTCAAACCCATCAGTTGCCTGCGTCATATTGCCTCCTTTGGGCACTCACTGTGGAAATAATTGCTTCCAGGGCTTGCAGCGCCAGGTCGATCTGGCCATCGGGGTTATCGACGACATAGTCGAACCAGACCTGTTCACCCAATTCTTGCACGGCGTTACGCATGCGAAGCGCCATCTCTTCGGCCGATTCACTGGCGCGCTTCTGCAGGCGATCGCGCAATTCATCCAGGGATGATGGACGGATGAAGATGAAGATCGCTTCTGGCATCAAGCGTTTGATATTGCGTGCCCCTTGCGGATCAACTTTGATCAAGACGTTGCGCCCTTTGGCCAACGATGCACGGACGCTATCCGCCGGCACGCCATACCAGTTGCCATGCACAAAAGCATGCTCTAACAAATCGCCGCGCGCCAGGAGCTTCTGGAAATCTTCCTCCGAAACGAAGCGGTAATGTACTCCGTCTATCTCGTTGGGCCGTGGATTGCGTGTCGTCATGGTCACAACCGTATCAAGATCAACCAGAGGAAGAAGGCGCTGGATGACGGTATCCTTGCCAGCGCCGGATGGTCCGGATATAACGAAGACATAGCCCGCGCGGTTAGTCGTGACGTCTGCTGACGATCCGCTCATTGCGCGCTCTCCTCAAGCGGTGGGTAGCTCGTCCGCGAGGCGAGCGCGCGACTTGCATCGCGAACTCGCGCTGGCGTAACGGAGAACGCGCCGCGTCCGACCCCAATTGGTCGAGATATGGACGGCGCGTTCCACCTTCATGATAACTATAGGATATCATATCGACAGGTTCAGCGATTTGCTTGGAAATCGCCGCTTGAATTCGACGTACAATTGAGGCAAGCATTATGCGAGTGGACGCTCTGAATCTCTGGGCGGTGGCGGGAGAACTGCACCCGCTGTTGCGCGGCGCGCGCATTGAAACCGTCATCGCTCCGACGCCGTATGCCATCGCGCTGGAGTGGTATGGAGGCGGCCAGAAAAGCTGGCTGTTGCTCTCGGCGCATCCCCAGTTGGGGCGCGTGCATCTCGTGCCGGAGCGTCCGCGCAAGCTCATTGCCGAGCCACCCGCGTTCGTGATGCTCTTGCGTAAATATCTGGAAGGTTCCCGCATTGATGCCGTTCGCGCGGTTCCCTGGGAGCGGATCATCCGCATTGATGCCGGGCGCGGACCAGCTTTCGATCGCGTCTGGTTGATTGCGGAGGTCATGGGAAACCTGGCGAACATCATTCTGGTGGATGACGAGGATCAGCGCATCCTCGGAGCGTTGCGCCCGGTGAGCATGGCCGTCAATCAGTACCGCGCCATCCTGCCGGGCCACCCTTACATTCCGCCACCCCCGCAAACCCGGCAGGTCGATGGCGTCACGGTGCCGCGCCTGCTGCCAGAACGCGCGCTCGCGACCGACCTGGCCACTGCCGCACTCGGGAGCGACGCGCCCGCCTGGCGCATTCTGGCGAGCCATGTGGCGGGGCAGAGCCAGGACCTGGCGCGCGAGGTCGTCTGTCGCGCGCTGGGTGACCCACTGGCCGTTATTCCTCAACGCTCTCTGGAAGCCTGGGACGCGGTGGTTCGCGAACTGCGCGTGGTAGCGGATCGCGCTGAGCGGCTCAGTTTCGCGCCCGTCGCGCTGGTGGAGAGCGGCGGCATGATCAAAGATGGCGCGCTCTGGCCGCCCTGCGCGCCACTGGCGCCCGCCGATCTCCGCCAGGAGCCGCGGCCTTCGGTCAACGAATTGCTGGCGGAATATTTTGCGGCACGTGAATTCCGCGATGCGCTGCACAGTAATGCTGCCGATCTGCGGCGCATCCTCAAGACTGCCCGCGAGCGCCTGGAGAAGAAACTCATCGCTCTGCAAGGTGATCTGGACGCGCTACGGGCGGGGGATACCCTGCGCGCTGAGGGCGATCTGCTGCTGGCTTTCGCGAACGAGATTCCTGAGGGGGCCACGCGCTATGTGACGCCCGACCTGGGGGACGATCTCGCCACCAGGGTCATCACTCTCGATCCGCGACTCACGGCCATCGAGAACGCGAATCAGCGGTTCGCCCGCTACCATAAAATGAAGCGAGCGGCGGTACAGATTCCACCACAGATCGAGCGCGCGACGACCGACCTGGCGATTGTCGCGCAGATCCAGACAGACCTGGATCTCTCTGAGACGCTGCAAGATCTCGTTCAGGTGCGCGCTGAGATTGCTGAGGCGCGGCTGGGAGCGGGGGATCGC
This sequence comes from Ktedonobacteria bacterium, assembly GCA_027459705.1. Lineage (GTDB taxonomy): Bacteria > Chloroflexota > Ktedonobacteria > Ktedonobacterales > JACDGC01 > DAIDHM01. The sequence continues at coordinate 18,572 of DAIDHM010000199.1, forward strand.
GCGGAGGTCGGCCAGAAGCCCGCGAAGAAGCCGCCAGTGGCGAAGGGGGGCAAGCCGGGGAAGGGCAATAAACCCGCCAGGGTTCCAGGGGGCGATCCCATCAAATTCCGTTCGGAAGCGGGGTTCACCCTGCTGGTTGGCAAGAATCGCTGGCAGAATGAGTATGTCACGTTCAGTCTGGCGACGGGCAATGATCTCTGGTTGCACGCCCGGGGCGTCCCTGGCGCTCACGTCATCGTGAAAAGTGGGGGTCGCGATGTCCCGCGCGCCGTGCTGGACGAGGCGGCGAGCTTTGCCGCCTGGTATAGTCAGTCTCGTGGGAATGCCAGTGTTGCGGTAGATTACACGCAGCAACGCTATGTGCGGCACATGAAGGATGGTGGTCCCGGTATGGTGATTTATACGCATGAGCGTACCTTGCCCGCCCGACCACGCGACCCCGAGAGCGCGAACCATTGATGGTGGCAGGGACGGCCAGGGTGAAGCATTGGCACAACGTTGCTGTGCCAGGTTAACGTCTGGAGGCTAAGCATGCAATCGATTCATATAGCTACTCGCGCCAAAGATCAGATCATCGATCTCACGGATCAGATTGCGGCGGCGATTGCCACGAGCGGCATCACCGACGGCATCTGCCAGGTCTTCGCGGCCCATACAACCTGCGCAATCACGACCGCTGATCTCGATCCGGGGACCGATCACGATTACCTGCTGGCGCTACGCCACCTCGTGCCACAACTCGCCTATCTGCATCCTCACGATCCCGCGCATACGCCGGACCATATTCTCGCCATGCTGATTGGACCCGAGGTGCATCTACCGCTCCGCGCGGGACGGTTGGCGCTGGGCACGTGGCAACGGGTGATTCTGGTGGAATTGGACGGGCCACGCCAGCGAACCGTTCATCTCACCTGTGTGGGGACCAATTCCGCCGCCTGATGTCCCGTCACGCAGCACCATCAAGCTCATGGGCGAGCAGGGCGAAAATCACCGCACTTTGTCCGTCCGCGACATAAAAAGGGCCATCCCCCAGTCGTAGCGGCCAGGCATGCAAGAAGGCCAGGCCGATGGCCCCGAGCGTCTGGCGCAGTGAACCATGGGAGACAAGTGCAACCTGTCCTTCAGTCACGATGACGATGTTTGCCATCTCTGGCGGCGGAGATTCATCAGAAGGAATACCCATCATGCGTGCTCCTTCGCGCGAGGCAGCGAGATCCAAGATACCAGATCTCATTCGCATCAGAGATGCCAGTCAGAGTGAGCAGGGTCTTTTTACAGTAAACAACAAAATCCACCCCCACGCAAGGTGGGGGTGGATTTTGTTGTAGTGGAATACAAAAGGAGCTATCGACGATCCTGTGAATTGATGACAGGAATTTTTGAGACATTCCAGCGATCGTTGACGGAAGCGACCTCGAATTTCACCATCGAGATGGCATCGGTCGGGCAACGCACGATGCAGAGGCCGCAACGGATGCATTTTTCCTCGTCAATGATCATGTCCGCGCCTGCCGTCCATTCTCCCGCGCCCTGGTGGAGCGGATCGCTCTTGACGACGCGTTTCAAACCTTCCATGCTGATGCAGTCATAGGGACAGATGTCGACGCAGCCGGAGCAGAGGATGCAGATCGACGGGTCGATCATGATGTTCAAGGCGCATTGCAGGCAGCGGCGCGCCTGTTCGACGGCTTCCTGGGGTGAATAGCCCGTCTCGCTCTCCACCGTGATGCTGAAGCGTTTGTCGAGTGGCAGCGAAGGGATAACTTCCCATGGAATAGATTCGTAATTGTCGACCATGCCGCGGCGGAAATCCGGCAACTCGATCTCGATGGCCTCTTCCGCTACTTTATCTTCGCCACCCAGATAACGGTTGATCGCGGTGGCGGCATCGCGGCCATCGGCGATTGCGGAGATGAGGTTGCGGGCGCCTTCGGTATAATCGCCGCCCGCAAAAAGGCCCGGGACACTCGTCATCCAGGAATCGCGATTCACCAGTGGAATGCCCCAGCGGTTCTTCTCGACGGCCAGATCCTTGGGGATCCATGTGGTATCGGCGTCCTGACCAAAGGCGGCAATGACCATATCGCAGTCGATGGTGAACTCGGTACCGGAGACCGGGATGGCCTTACGACGCCCGGAGGAATCGGGATCTCCCAGCTTATTGCGGATCAGTTTGATGCCAGAGACATGCACACCGTCGTTGGAGATAATCTCCGTCTGCGTGACGAGATACTGGAACTCAACATGTTCCAGCATTGCCTCGTCAACCTCGTACTCATCGGAAGGCATCTCTTCTTTGGTGCGGCGATAGAGGACATAGACCTTCTCGGCGCCGAAGCGGATGGCGGAGCGGCAGCAGTCCATTGCGGTGAAGCCACCGCCCAGGACCACGACTTTCTTACCGACGTACGTCGGCTCGCCGAAATTCACCTTCTCGAGGAAGGGGAGACCCTGCACGACCCCCTGATATTCCACGCCGGGGACGACTTTGTTATCCGGACCCGTAATCTCTTTCGGCACCTGGCAGCCCGCGGCCAGATACACGGCGTGATAGTCACGCAGGAGGTCGGTGAGCTGCACATCGCGGCCAATGGTTGTGTTAAATTGCAGCTTGACGCCCAGGGCGTCCATGTATTCGTCGCACTCTTCGTAGGTGACCTCGCGCGGCAGACGCCAGATGGGGATGCCGCCGACCATCATGCCGCCCGCGACCGGATACGAGTCGAAGATGGTGACGGGGTAGCCCTTCTCGGCGAGGTCGCGGGCACAGGCCAAACCGGCCGAACCGGCGCCGACAATCGCGACTTGTTTGGACTGTGTGATGGCCGGACGTTCGGGCAGATGGCGATACTCGCGATGATCATGCGCGGATCGTTTCAGCCAGCAGATCGAGACCGGTTTGCCATCAATCTTATTCCGGCGGCAGACAGGCTCACAAGGACGGGCGCAGGTGCGACCCAGGACCCCGGGAGTGACATTGCAACGCCGATTGATCAGATACGCTTCATCGAAACGTCCCTGAGAGATGAGACCGATGTAGGTCGAGACGTCGGTATGGGCCGGACAACCTACCTGGCAAGGGATGTTGGTCTTATACCAATCAGGCTCCGCGACTTCCGAACGATAGAGCGGATCAAGCGAAGCGTCGAGCTCGTCCATTGGGTCAACCTTTCGCAAGGGATGTAGATTGTGATGATGCTGGTATCGCGTACATTATAGCACGGATAAAGGCTACTAAAGTAGTCAGGATTCTCCTGACATCCACCATCGGCATGCTAGGATTGCCAGCGCGTTTCCCGCACGGGCTAGTCGCGTGCCGTGAATAATTCCTGGCTGGTACGTTATAGAATGTAGGCGAACAGCGAGGCTGTCGATGCAGTAGGCGATGGCCACAGCAACACGCCGAAGATGATATACGCGCGGCGTGGCTCGTGCGCCAGCGCGGTGAGAATGCGTCGGTTGTCGTGCGCACGCGCGATCCGCGGCGGGGGAATGAGTTTCGACCATGGGCGACCAACCATCACGCGGGTCCTGGCGCCGCGAGCATCGGACCACGCTGAGCCTGCTCCTTGGTATCGTGCTGCTCCTGGGCGCTTTCGGGGCGCGCTTTGCCTACCGGCTCTGGACGACCGCCAGCAGCAGCCCCAGCGCGGTGCTGACGCTACCGACCGCGACCGCGTTCCCAACCGCGACGCCGCTTCCCGGGACATCCTTACTGGCTGGCGGCGGCGCGGTCTACGCGGCCGCTACGCCCTATGCCACGCCGATCATCCCGGGATTTCCCCGGCCCGATCAGGATAATCCTACCCAGCAACAGTTGCGGAATCAGATTGGCAATCCCGCCAAGGTCATTATGATTTCGCTTCAGGGTCAATTCATCCAGGCCTGGCAAAATGGGCAATTGGTCCGCTGGAGCTATGTGACGACGGGCAAACCCGAGTCCCCGACGCCAACCGGCATCTATGCGATCGGGTACAAGCTCAGCCCCTTCACGTTTTCTTCCGCCTCACCGAAAAATTCCGCCGGCTGGTATTATCCGACCAAGGGCAATTTTGCGCTGTATTTCGCCACGGGCGGCTACTTCATCCACGACTCGTGGTGGCGCACCGTCTATGGTCCTGGCCTCACCACCTGGCACTACGATCCCGGTCGCGGCGAATGGCAGGAGGGGAGTCACGGCTGCGTCAATACCCCGCTGGAGATGATGGGCTGGCTCTACCTCTGGGCCGATGTGGGCACTCCGGTCATTATCTATTGATGCACGCCGCGTGATATGCTATACTAGCTACTGCGCGCACGAATGTCACGCGTAGCCTGTCTCCATAGCTCAGTGGATAGAGCGGCGGCCTCCGGAGCCGTAGACCGGTGTTCGAGTCACCGTGGAGACGCCCAACATTTACCCATGTACATCTCCGTGAAGCTCCTCTCCGGCGTACCAAGCGTCGGGTAGGGGCTTTTGTCATATCTGATCAGCATGGCGCGGTGTCTCAGCGATGGGCCACACAGCATGATCGGTCAGTTGATTGCGGCACGGCCGAGTAGCCGCGTCTGGCTGGTGAGCGATGCCAGTGCTGCATTGATTGGTGGCCATATCAGCACCAACATAGAGATGATTGATCAGCATTATGATCGCACTTCCACATCATGCAGTGGGCTGCATCACTCCCATTTTTGTCAGCAATCGTGTATACTTCCCACAGTCTGCATACACACCCGGCTCATATAGCATCATTGGGGGGTCACATGGCAGGAAAGGGAGATCAGGAGCCCCGCGAACCCGTGATTTGGCAAGCGCTGCGCTGGCTACTGCTCGCCTGGTGGATTGCGCTGCTTTCATTGCTTGGGAACATCGCGTACAATGTCGCGATTGCCTTCATTCAAGGTGGCCCAACGGCTGCCCAGGCCCAACTCTCCTGGGGCTATCTCGCGCACATCGAACAAGCAAATCCCTCCCTCTTCCTGGGAGTTTTTGTGCTCCTTACCAGCGTTTCGGTTCTCGGTGCGGGCCTGTCCATACAGGAATGGCAGAAAGAACAACGTGCGAAGCGAACCCGTGAAACTGAACATCAAGACTTGAAAAAGCGGGTTGGTATCCTTGAGAGCGATCCCGACCAATATGACCCACAGGTGGAGCGAGCAAAGTATATTGAAGGTATGCGGGCGGTATTTCAAGGGATCACCCTCCCAATCGATCCAGGCGATGAATTGCGTCTGGCGGCGATCTATCAACCCTTGCAGTTGGTGAGCGATCCCCTGGTGGCAGACCAGTTGCGCCGCGAGGATCGGCGCATATTTGAAGATGAGGCCGAGATCCGACGCGCCGCTGAACGACTGCGGAGGGAACGCGAGACCCCCAGTGGACAAGACGCATCGGCAGACGAGGCAACGCTACGGCCGGTGCCACGGAGTGAGCCACCCAAACAGGCGACGAATATCGCTGATGCCCTGCGCCAGAGTGGCCAGCGTCGCATCATTGTGCTGGGCAATCCCGGCACCGGGAAAACCACCACCTTGCGCCAGACCATCGAAGATGCCCTCGCCCACCTCGATGCACCGGATGCGCCGTTACCCATCTTTATCGCGCTGCCTGATCTCGCCCGAGCTAAAAAGATTGATCAGTTGGCGGAATATATGGCGGTGGTGGCCGAGAAATACTCGGCAAAACCAGCCTTCGGCAAAGATCTCTGGGCGGCGGTCATCAGCGGTCAGGCCCTGGTGTGTTTGGATGGCCTGGATGAGGTGCCCAAAGAGGATCGACAGGCGCTCATTGATCGGATCAATAACGACGCGCGGGTGTATGGCGGAACCTGGGTGATTGGCTCGCGCTTCAGCGAGTATCAAGGCAAGCAATTTGCTCCTGGCCAGTTCGCTGAGTGGGAGTTGAAGCCCCTCGCTCCTGAACAACAGGATCAATTGGCGCAGGCATTATTACGCGAATTGCATCGTTTCATCGATGGCCCGCAGGGCACCACCGTACCGCGTCTCAATGCGCAACTGCTCTTGAAGAAGCTGGCAGCGACGCCGCAGACAGCCGCCTGGCGGGCAAACCCGCTCTTACTGAGCCTGGCGGCGTATGTCTTCGTGAAACAAGGTGGTTCTCTGCCAGAGACACGCACGACCCTGTACACGATCCTGATCGATGGCATCCTTGAGGCGCATATCGAGCGTGGCACGAAGTGGCCCTTTGCCTATGGACTGCTGACGATCCGTGAGGCGTTGGCAGAAGTCGCCGTGCGGCTGTTTGCGGCCGGGGGGCGCACCTTTGATCTCGCCGATCTCATGACGCACTTGCGTGCCAGCCGCCAGGCGCTGGATGCCAACTGGCACCGTGGCGATGAGGCGATGGCGCTGGACCTCATACATTGCGGATTGCTGGACGAGGTGGCGAAGGAGACGTATGGGTTCCGCCATCTGACCTTCCAGGAATTTTTGGTGGCCCGTGGCCTGGCGGCGGGCATGGTGGCCGATGCGCCCAGGCAGACGCGAGCCTGGGAACTGAGTCGTAGCCATCGGACCCATAGTCGGTGGAATGAGGCGTTACGGCTCCTGGTTGGAGTATTGGCGGAAATGGGCAAACCGCCAGCCACACAGGCACTCCAGCGTTGGTTCCAGGAGTTACTCGCGCTCCAGCAAGCCAACGATGATCCAGGGCTGTTGCATCTGGGCTTGGCGATTCGTTCAATGAATGAACTCTCGTCGCTCACGATGCACACCCTGGGGCTTGCAACGGCGGCCGTGGATGTCTGGAGCACGGCGATCATCGACGCTGCTGGACGCGAACGGAGCACCCTGTTGCAACGCCTTATCAGCCTGGGACCCGAAATTGCGCGGTTCGACCCGCAGTACACACAGGGGGCAATCGAATCGTTCGTGGTGGCCCTGGAGGATGGAAACTGGCAGATTCGTCAGGCGGCGGCGCAAGCGTTGGGGCAACTGGGGGAGCGCATGCCAGTCGACGCCCTGCTCGGTGCCCTGGGCGATGACTACGCCAATGTTCGAGCAGCGGCGGCGCAAGCGTTGGGGCGACGTACTCCCAATCCAGTAGAGAAGGTCCGGGATGAGGGGATTGCGGTCTTGCTGGATCACAGGTCTGGGACGATTTTCGGTGCGATTGTCCAACGTGAGTTTGCTGAAGTGTTGGGCAATATGCGTCAAGCTTCTGCTATCTCGACCCTGGCGACGCTTTTGGAGTGGCCATACTGGTCAGTACAGGCGTCGGCGGCGCGTTCCCTGGGCAAGATTCGTCGGATTGTTATTTCACCTAAATCTGCCGAGATCATCGAGCGGTTGCAACATTTGCGCCATGTCGCCTATTCACAGGTGGTCAATGATGCGGCGGACGATGCGCTAGCGGAAATCCTTACCCTGGATGAAAACGTGCCCGAAGAATAATTCTCGAACGTCTCCTTTGGACACAAAAGCGGGGCGGCCTCTGCCTGATCGCGATGAGATTGCCTGTAGTAGCTTCTCGAAGGCCCGATGCCAGGCGGCACCGGGCCATAGTGGAGGGTTTAGGCGGTGGCAGGCACAAAGCGCGGTGCGGGTATGGGAATGCCCACCTGCGTTGTCTGAGCATCTTGCCGTAGCACGCCGTCGCCTGGATCGCAGGGAAACCGCTCGGGTTCGTCCACTGATCAGACCGGGGGACAGTGGGACCGCAGAGAGTTGAGCGCGAGCCGTAGTACTCAGCCCGCTGGCAAGCTAGAGAAGCAAGAAACTACCGTGGCTTCAGGCCATGCGGAGTGTCAAAATGTTCCTGCTGGACATCTCTCCACCAAAGCTGCCGTCCCTGATGATATAATGGCACTGCCTTGTATTTCAGTGGACAGCGAGGATGAATCTCACGATGGCAGAAGCATTGCGCTCCGTTGTCGGCGGTGTCACCGCCGCGCGCGGTTTCCGCGCTGGCGCGATGTCCTGCGGCATCAAGTCCGATGCCGGGACGCGCGATCTCGCGATCTTAATCGCCGACCAACCCTGTGTCGCCGCGGCGACCTTTACCTCCAGCCGTACCGCCGCCGCGCCGGTCCTGGTCTGTCGCGAACATCTGGCAGCCGCTGGCTGGCGCGCTCAAGCGGTCATCATCAACTCTGGTAACGCCAACTGCTCGACAGGCGCGCAAGGCCTGGCCGACGCGCGAACCATGGCGCAACTCGTCAGTGACCGGTTCGGGATTGCCCCTGAACTGGTGATGGTCAGCTCCACGGGCATCATCGGGCGACCACTGCCGATGGCCAAGATCGCCAGCGGCATCAGCCAGATCGAAGGTCGCTACGATGGCGGCCAGAGCTTCGCCGAAGGCATCCTGACGACCGATACGCGCGCCAAAACCATCGCGCTCGAATGGGATGCGCCCGATCCGACACCCGACGGCGCCCGCGTGCTCCGTATCGGCGGATCGACCAAGGGCGCTGGCATGATCTATCCCAATATGGCGACCATGCTCTGCTACATCACCACCGATGCCGCCGTGGATCAGCACTGGCTGCAACGCGAACTCCGGATGGCGGTAGCGGACTCGTTCAATATGATCTGTGTCGATGGGGACATGTCCACCAACGACACCGTCCTGGTTATGGCCAGTGGGCTGGCGGGGAACACACCCTTCGCCGAAGGCGTGCCGGGCGCGGCCACCTTCGCCGCCGCCTTGCGGCAGGTCACCCAGACCCTGGCACGCGAGATCGCGCGCGATGGCGAGGGGGCGACCAAGGTGCAGGAAGTCCACGTAGCGGGCGCCGCGACCGATGCGGACGCGCGCCGAGCGTCCCGTGCCGTGACGATGTACCGCCTCTGGCAGTGCGCCCTGGCCGGTGGCGACCCCAACTGGGGACGCATCATGGGGGCATTGGGGGCATCGGGCGCCGAGTTTTCCCATGATCGTGTCGCCATCGGCCTCAGCGCCACCCTGACCCAACCCGTGGTCTGGCTGGTGCGCGATGGCGTTGCGGTGGACTATGATCAGGCTGCCGCCAAAGCGCAGTTAGCTGGCGCGGAAGTCTTCGTCCACGTCGATCTTGGCGCGGGTACCGCTACGGCAATCGCCTGGGGCTGCGACATGACCCACGGCTATATCGATGAGAACACGACCTACACACGATGACGTGTGAGGGAAGAAGGAGCAACAGCATGACCACAACTGGCAGTGGCGCATCCACCCGGCTGGCCCAACGCGACTGGCTCACCCTGGAGCAGCAATATTATCAGCATACCTTCGCGCGGCTCCCCGTCACGTTCGAGCGCGGCGAGGGCGTCCGGCTCTTCGCGAGTGATGGCCGGGTTTTCCTGGATCTGGTGGCGGGGATCGCCGTCAATGTGCTCGGACATTGTCACCCGGCTGTGGTCGAAGCGATTCGTCAGCAAGCTGGCGAGCTCATTCACATCTCCAACCTCTATGTCAACGAGCGCCAGGTGGAGTTGGCCGAAGAGCTCTATCAGCTGAGCGCGACCGCGACCCAGGACGGCATGCGGTCATTTTTCTCGAATTCCGGCGCGGAAGCCAACGAGGGAGCGATCAAGCTGGCGCGCAAGTTTGGCAAATTGCACCGCGATGGCGCCTACGAAATCATCAGCATGGATCGCAGTTTCCATGGCAGGACGCTGGCAACCACCGCGGCCACGGGACAAAAGAAATATCAGGATACCTGGCAACCACTGCCTGACGGGTTCATCCAGGTGCCCTTCAATGATCTCGAAGCGGTGAAGTCGGCCACATCCGCCAAGACGGCGGGCATCTTGATCGAAGCGGTGCAGGGCGAAGGCGGCATCTATCCCGTGACGCCGACGTACTGGCAGGGTCTGCGCCAGTGGTGCGACGAACACGACCTCGTCTTGATCGCCGACGAAGTGCAGGCGGGCGTCGGACGAACGGGCAAATTCTGGGCCTGGGAACATTTTGGGGCAACCCCGGACATCGTCACGATGGCAAAGGGTCTGGCCGGCGGCGTGCCAATCGGCGCGATGCTGGCGGGACCGCGCGCCGATATCTTCGAACCCGGGGACCATGGCTCGACCTTCGGAGGCAATCCGATTGCGTGCGCCGCCGGTGTCGCGACCATCCGGACCATCAAGGAACAACACCTGTTGGAGCATGCCACCGCGATGGGCGCATATCTGCGCGGCAAGCTCGAAGGGCTGTCCGTCAAATATCCTTTCATCTCGGGAGTGCGCGGGCTGGGTTTGATGATGGCGTTCGATGTGGCCAATGACCGCGCCGCGGAAGTGGCGCGGGCGGCCTTCGAACACAACCTGCTCATCACCAATGCAGGTCCTCGAACCATTCGCTTCATCCCGCCCCTGATCCTGGGGCAGGGGGATATTGACGAGGCCACAGAATTGCTGGATAACGCTCTGGCTACGGTCGCGCGCTGACTGGACCGCGCGCGTTGAGCATCGCAGCGCATGCTCAACATGGCGGACGTAGGGGGGGCGGCAGGACCTCTGCCGCTCGCCTGCCCGCCACTGAAGAACGCCACATCGTTCGCTTGTGGACCATTACGGCCGGGGGTGCCCGGAACAGATCGAGGAGAAATGAGAAACCCTATGGCAGGTCAGGATACCTCCGGTAGCGGACCATCCGCCAACGGGCCGGCCCCGGAAACCACAGACTTCACGTCCCTGATGGCAGCCGGATTACAAGCCGCGGATCAACGTGATTTCGAGCGCGCCTACGAGTTGTTTGACGAAGCTACCCAGCTGGCCCCCGAAGATGCCCGCGCGCGCTATAATCTGGCGCTCGCTTTACAGAATCTGGGCGATCTGGAAAATGCGGTGGCGACGTATCGGCGCGCGATTATGATTGATCCCAATCTGATCGAAGCGTACATCAACCTGGGCTATCTTTATGGAAAACTCGGCCTGGATGAAGAAGCGCTGGACATCTTCCAGCGCGCCATCGAACTGGACGCGGAGAACGATGAACTCTTCGTCGCCCTGGGCGATGCGTATCGGGAACTGGGATTCCTGGAAGACGCCATCCAGGCATATGCCCAGGCGCGGACCATCAATGCGGAGAATGTCCGGGCGCGCGAGAGTCTCAGCGATGTGCAGGAGCGCGTCCGCTTCCAGACTGAGCACATTGCTCGACTCGAAGCGCAGCTCCGCAATGGCCCTGGCACGCCCGATCACTATGCCGAGGCAATCGGCGCCTACCTGGAGGCGCAACGCTATGGCGAGGCGCTCGAAGTAGCGCGCAGCGCGACGCAGCTCTTTGGGGATGATCCGGCGATGTTCGAGACGCTGGCCCTCGTCTATGAAGCGATGGGGGAGAGCGAGCGCGCCGTGGAAGCCTGGCGCAAAGTAGTGGACATTGATCCAACGGATATCGATGCCTGGGAGCGGCTCGGCAATAACTACCTGGAGCTGGGATTGGTCGATCCCGCTGTCGAAGCGTATCGCAAATGTGTCGAGTTGGATCCCGAGAATCCAGCCACCCGCTTCAATCTGGCTGAAGCCTTGATGGAGACGGAGCACTATGATGCAGCGATCCTCACCTACAAGACGCTGCTCGATGAGGACACTTCCGATGACGCGCTCCAGGCCGATGCCTTCATCGGGCTGGCCGAAGCGTACAACGCCAACGAACAGTATGATGAGGCCCTGAGCATCTGCGATCAACTGCTGCGCGACTACCCCGATGAGTCGATGGGATTATATCAGCGCGCGACAGCCCTGGACGCGCTCGGACGTTACGATGAGGCGATCGAAGCCTATATCAACTCGCTCGCGAACGATCCATTGAACGCGGATACCTACAACGATCTGGCGGATACCTATCTGCAGGTGCAGGCGATCGATGACGCCATTGAGATGGCGCGCATGGCAATCGCGCTCTCCCCTGATATGGATATCGCCTTCGAGACGCTGGCGACGGCGTTACGCGCTGCCGGGCAGACCGAAGCGGCCGATGCCGCGGATCGCCAGGCACAGGCGTTGCGCGAAGAACAGGGTGAGGAGGCCCCGCAGGCCTGATCTCCGCGCGTTGCCACCCGGTTTTCCCCGCCGCGCCGCGCTTTTTTTCGTGGCGCGGCGGCCTCATGTCCAACTTTATTGACTGTTCGCACGTATCGTCCGCAGAGTATTGAGTGGAAGTGATGTTCTTCACCATGTCCAGACGCCACCGCCCTACCCACCTGCACACATCACCGAAGCAGACCGCCGCGACTCCGGGCATCACGCTACCTCCCTCGCCAACCCCACCCCCGCCAGCGGCAATGTCACGAACCGGGAGCGCCTCGCATCCGAACTCCTCCTCCAGCCCCTCGCCAGCGTCGGCCTGGCACTGGCCAGAATATGGCGCGGAATTGCTTGGAACTGCCTTGCTGGTGCTGCTGGGACTCAGCGCCGTCGTGTTGAATTTTGGCAGTGGCTCGCCCGTGGCGCGCCTCATACCCGATCCTGGTTGGCGGCGGCTGTTGACCGGTCTGATGTTCGCTGGGAGCGGATCCCTGGTTGCCATCTCCCCATTAGGGAGATTGAGTGGCGCGCATATCAATCCAGCGGTCTCGCTAGGGTTCTGGTTGCAGGGTAAGCTGCACCGCATAGATCTGCTGGGATATATTGGCGCGCAGTTCATCGGCGGTCTGCTTGGGGCCACCCTGCTGGCATGGATGTGGGGCAGCCACGCCGCCAGTGTCCATGATGGTGCGACGCTCCCAGCCAGCGGCCTCGTCATCTGGTTGCCGATCCTGGGTGAGGTCGTCTGCACAGCGCTCCTGATGCTGAGCATCTTCTTCTTCGTCAGCAGCAAGCGCTTGATGCATTGGACCCCGCTGATGACCTGGCTGCTGGTGGCCACGATGGTCTGGGTGGAAGCGCCGCTCTCGGGCACGAGCCTGAATCCGGCGCGCAGCTTCGGCCCAGCGTTGGTGGCGCACATCTGGTCCTGGCAATGGATCTATTTCCTCGCGCCAGTGCTGGGAGCATTGCTGGCCGTCGGCCTCTACCGTGTGTTCAAGGACGCCAGGACAGATATGCTCACCGCGAAACTGTTCCATGTGACGAATTACCGGAGCATCTTCAAGCATATGCAGGTCCCCCATATGCCAGCGGATGGGCCACTCCATGTTGCGAAAGCACGTAAAGGCGATAGTCAGTGATAGCGTCCAATCCGCTCCTGGTGCGGCTTCCCGATGGTCCGTTGCCGCTTGCGCGTCACCGATGCGCCGCGCCGCGCCGAGCAATCAGCCTGCACGGCTGGGCTCTTCGGCGCAGCGCATCAGTATGCTATAATAGTGACACATTCTCCTGGCTGGCGGCATGCTATATGCCACCGCCTTGCGCCGCATCGCGATCAGCAGCGGACCATCCACTGCATTGGGGTGCGTTGATCTGGAAGGATCGATCATGGCAATGAACTTCGATGAATCCCCCTCGCGCCGCCTCCCTGTCTATCTTTTACTGGATACCTCTGGTTCGATGGCAGGCGCGCCAATCGTCGCCGTCAACAATGGGGTCGGGTTGCTCTATCGCGAGCTGTTGAATAACCCCAGCTCGGTCGAAACCGTCTGGATGTCGGTGATTACCTTCGCGGCGGACGCGAAACGCCAACCCCTGACTGAGTTGACCCATTTTACCCCACCGGTCCTGACGGCTGGCGGTCCAACGGCGATGGGCGCCGCGCTCAAAGAATTGGGACGGGCCCTGGATACCGAGATTATTCCGAATGTGCCAGGCGGCGACCGCAAGGGCGATTATAAGCCGTTGGCCTTCCTGCTGACGGATGGGGTGCCCACCGACGAGTGGCAGACTGCCGCCGAGGCGTTGAAGAAGCGCACAGTAGGGCGTCTGGGCACTTTCGTCGCCCTGGGTTGTGGCGATGAGGTGAAAGTCGATGTCCTCAAAGCCATCACGGATAAGGTCTTGCTGATGCGCGATGTGCAGGGTGATACGTTACAAGAATTCTTCCGGTGGGTCTCGGCATCGATCAAGCAAGCCAGTATCGCGGCCCCCCGCACCGGTACCGGTGAATCGTTGACGATGATGCCGCCGCCGCCACCTACCATCGAGACCATCTGATGCAGTGTCCGCGCGCGATCACGCGCCAGTTGGCACCGGACAAATCGCGGCACCGGACCACCCGGCGGCACCGGACCACCCGGCGGCACCGAGCCACCCGGCGGCACCGAGCCACTCGGTTGTGCTGCCCAGGGAGAAAGTGATGACCCCTCGCCGTTCCGCGCTACTCTTCGTGCTCGACGCGACCGGTGGAAGCGGCGTGGTGTATCGTGTCGCCGTCTATCTGCAGCATCTCGTGCGGCAGTTGCGGACGACGGCTGGGCTGACGCGCCGGGCGCGCATCGAGGTATTGATTGCGGATCATACCTCGGCGCAGATCGTCACGATCGACGATCTGCTGACCATGGCGGCCAGTGTCGCTTTTGACGCCGCGCCCTTTGGCCTGCACCCCAACACCATCACCGCCATGGTGCAGACGATGCCCTATGAGGGCGGCGGCTTTCATGTCTTCTTTCTGCTGACGCGCGACCTCGCCGCCAATTGGGAAGCCGAATTGCCCGCTTTGCACCAGATGGTGGCGTCCGTGACCGGGCTGTGCTGTGGACCGCTGGCCCCACCCGCCACAGCCACACGGCTCAGCAAGGAACCCGGCGGCACCCGTGTGGTCAATCCGCTCGACCGCATCCGCATCCAGTTTGACTCAATTGCCGCCTGGCTCAGTCGCGATTTCGGCGATCCACCGGTCGCGCCACCCTTACCGGACGTTGTGCCCGTCCCTACGGGGTGGTCCGGTGGCGCTGAGTTGCCTGGCGCCGCGCCGACGCCACCCGCGCCAATGCACCCGAGGCCCGCGACACATCCAACGGCGCAATGGCGGATCCTGGAGCCGACCGATCGTACGGATTCGGTCCCACATAGCGAGCATACGCACCAACCTGGAAGCGCTGGCTGGAGCATGATCGCCGCCAGCCGTCGCGGCAAACTCCACGCGCACGAGGGAACCTACCGTGATGACGCTTACGCGCTGGGCAGCGCGGATGGTTGGAATTTCATCGCTGTGGCTGATGGCGCTGGTTCGTGCCGCCTCTCGCGGGTCGGCGCGCATATCGCCACCACGGCCGCCATTGCGGCGCTGCAAGCCGCCGCCACCGCGATGGCCGTGCAGGTGGCCCTGGCTTCCGACGCGCCCGGTTTCCCCATCCCACGCCACCATGCTCAGGGCCTCGAAGTCATCCAGCAGCACCTTGCGCACTCGCTCCATGCCGCGCAACGTGCCGTCGAGGCCGAGGCGCGGCGGCGAGCAATCCCCGTCCGCGATCTTTCGTCCACGCTCCTGGTACTGGCCCATTATCCCACCGCTCACGGCGATCAGGTCCTGGCCGGCGGACAGATCGGTGCTGGGCAGATCCTGCTGGTGGAGAACGACCACCAGTTTCGTCCGCTCGGCGAGGCGAATGTAGGATTTTATTCCGGTGAGACGATCTTTGTGCCGATGCCTTCGTCCAGCGAACTGGAGCGCTGTGTTTGGGCGACCTGGCTCCCGACGCCGTGGTTGGTGCTCGTGATGACCGATGGCATCGCTGATGATCTGTATCCACCCGCGCGGCAAGTGCCGGTCCTCATCCAGGGGATCACCGGGGTACTACGCGCACATCCGGCCGATCAACATCTGCTGGATCTGATCGCTTATGAGAAACGTGATTCAGCGGATGATCGTACGCTTGCGGTGCTCTATCGACCGGAGGTCATGTAATGGCTAAACGACCAGGTAACCCGGTACCACCGGGTGGCCAAGTACCGCCAGGTGGCCCTGTCCCGCCAGGTGGCCAGGCGCGTGGCAATGCTCCGCCGCACCCGGTGGCCGCACCGCCGGTTCCGCCACCGCTCCGCGTGGTGACGAGCGACAACCAGGTCATTCCCTGCCGACCGGAGCCCTTCAATTCAGGATCGGAAGGGCGATTATATTTCACGTTGGATGGCACACGCGTCGTCAAGATCTACTCCAGTCCGGAGCCCTGGCGTCAGGCCAGCCTGGAAGCTATCATCCGGAAAAGAACGCAGGTGATGGCCGATAATCAAGCGTATTGGTCGGCTTACTACTGCTGGCCGGAAGCACGTATCGCGCAACCCGGCCTGGGGTTGGTGATGCGCCGCGCGTCAACCGATCTGCGTCCGCTCTCGCATCTCCTCTCCCCCCGCTTCCGCGCACGTTTGAAACGCGAACATGGACCAGAAGTGGTCGGCACCTGGATCGGCCATGTTGGCATTATGATCAAGCTGGCGCGGACGGTGAGCCGCCTGCATAATTCCGGTCTCTGCCACTCCGACCTGTCACCAAACAACCTGCTCGTAAACCCCCAGAACGGCATGTGCACACTGATCGACTGTGACGGTCTTGTCGAAGCGGAATCCACCATCTTAATGCCGACAGTCCTCGGGACACCAGACTATATGGCGCCCGAACTCGTCAGCGGGATCATGCCGATCCCTGGCAAACTTTCGCCACGCCCGACCGTCGAGACGGATCTCCATGCCCTGGCCGTCCTGATCTATCAAGGTCTGCTTTTCCGGCATCCTTTGCGCGGTAGGGCGATCTATTCGCCTGATCCTGACGAGGATGAGCGGCTTCTCCTGGGCGAACGCGCGCTGTACATTGAGCACCCGATTGATTCCAGCAATCGGCCGCGTACGCCCTTCCTGACTTCCGCTATTCTGGGGCCAGAGATGCAGGAACTCTGTACGCGCGCCTTTGTGGACGGCTTGCACGCCCCGCGCAAGCGACCCCTGGCAGCGGAGTGGGAGCGGGCATTGGTGCGGATGTATGACCAGACGGTGCCATGCTCAAATCCGGCCTGCGAAGCCCGTAGCTTCGTGCTGCCAGAGAGCGGTGCCGTAACCTGTCCGTGGTGCAAGGTGGAAGTGCGTGGCCCCGCGCGCATTCCCATCCTCTATTTTTATCGACTCCGTCAGGACGGTCGCCATGATTCGCGTGGGACGTATACGCTCGATTTTCGCTTCGTTGGCTGGCACACGCGCAAACTCAATCTCTGGCATATCGAACCGTATCGGATGCCCGGCCCGAACATTGACGCGACGCCTGTGGGCGAAATTATCTGGGAACCAGACTCCCGGCAAAGTCGCTGGTGGTTAGTGAACCGCACGATTGACCGCGTCATTGACATCACGGATGATCAACACCCGGTGGTCAGCACCGCATCCCGCATAGAATTGCGCGATGGCCAGCGGTTGAAAATTGGCGATGGCAACCATAGCCGGGTCATCGAGATCCGGCTGCATCGCTTGAGTTGAGCAGCTTGCTCTTCAGTATTTTGGTACATGCAACCATCCTGCCCGCACCCCCGCCTTTCAGCATTGCTCGCGCAATCATGTCCGGCCAATCTAGTTCTGATATGGCCGCTCATGGTTGTGTACGCTCCGTGTGAGTCTTTGATAAGTCTTGTTGGTAATGGGCGCCTCACATCTTGCGGCTCGCGTCGGCCCAGGGTAATCTGGAAGGTGAAAGATATCAGCATAGTCGGCGCGATGGGAGGATCGCAACGACGCGAGGGATCGCGCTCCGCTGGCGGGCATCGCGCCTGGAGGTAAGGATATGCGACGTTATGTACTCACCACTCTGCTCATGAGTGGTCTTCTCTTTGGGTTGGCTGCCTGCGGCGTTTCGTCCACAGGGACCACTGTCGCAAACAGCAAGAATGGTTCGACCACGATCTCGACCTCATCGAGCACCGGTGCCCCCACAGGATCCAACGCGGCGACGTTGGAAGATTCGGTCATCAACGCCATTCAAAAAGTACAACCCGCTGTCGTTGAGATCACGGTGACGACTACACAAGGTCAGGCGTTGGGGAGCGGTTCGATCCTCACTACGGATGGCTATGTGCTGACGAATGACCATGTTGTACAGGGCGCGACTGCGATCCAGGTCTCGACCTCGACCACCACCTATAGCGCAAAGGTTGCGGGGAAGGATCCGGCGGATGATCTTGCGGTCATCAAAATTGAGAATGCTAGTAATCTACCGACGATCACTTTTGCTGATTCGTCAAAATTGCGCGTCGGTCAGTTCGTTGTCGCGGTAGGAAATCCCCTGGGAGTGGGACAGAGCGCGTCGTTCGGCATCATCAGTGCGTTAAACCGCTCGGTGAGCGAAGCGCCGAGTGGTCCGGCGAATATCATCCCCAACGCGATCCAGACCAGCGCGCCGATTAATCCTGGCAACAGCGGCGGGGCCTTGATTGATCTGTCGGGAAATCTTGTAGGCATTCCGACGCTGGGGGCGTTGGATCCGGAATTTGGCAACTCCCCTGCCAATGGGATTGGCTTTGCTATCCCTGCCAATCGCGCGCAGTTCATTGCTGAGCAAATTATCAAAAATGGCGTGGTGACGAATACGGGTCGCGCGTTCCTCGGTGTTCTGACTTCCGATGCGAACGGTGGCGCGTTCATCCGTCAGTTGGTCGCTGGTGGCCCAGCAGAACAGGCCGGCTTGCAGCCTAATGATACTATCATCCAGATAGATACTACGGCGATCCCCAATAGCGCGGCACTCGGTAGCTATCTTGCGAACAAAGCACCGGGTGACAAGGTGACTGTGACGGTCAACCGCAACGGTACCGACCTAAAAATCACAGTGACATTGGGAACGTTGCCTGCCGGGACTTAGCTGGGGCATTCCGGGCAGTTGGAAATCATACTGGATCTGAAGGCTGACTACGCGCTAAAAGATGGGACACAAGCTCAATATGGCACTCCTCGTCGCCGCGATAACGGAACGGGCAGAAGCAGCAAGCACAAAAACATGATCACCCTCTTGATGCTGGCAGGAGACATCCTCTACAATGCCTTCAGGCGAGTTGTGGAAGCCTGGCGAAGGAGATGAGCGACGGATGAACACCGAACTGTACGCGATTCAGAGTTGCCCGCACTGCGCGGCGGCACGTGAAGATCTGGAGTGGCGTGGCATCGAGTACGTCGAATATGATGTCGAACAAGACCAGGCGGCCTATGCGCGCATGTTGGCCATGACGGGTGGCGATCGGCGCGTTCCTGTCATTGTCGAGGATGGTCATGTCACCCATATCGGATGGATGGGTATGGGGTGTTTCATCTGAAGACCGGGTAGCGCGCGGGGGTGATACGGTCACCTCCCGCGCTCGGCATGGACACCTCAGCAGATGCGTGGGAGTGGATCGCCAACGAGCATATCGATCAACCGCGTGCCGCCAAAATGTGTGTGCATCAGCACCATGCGCGCTGGTTCCGTCCGGATCTCACCGATGATCGCCGCTTCCTCGCCGCCTTCTACGAGGCGCAAGGCGGCCAGTGCCGCGTCGGCCTGCTCGGCTGCAACAACCGCCAGCAGCTTCCCCTCATTGGCGACATACAGTGGATCGATACCCAGGATCTCGCACGCCCCCTGCACCGTTTCGCGGAGTGGAAGTTGATCTTCCCAGAGCACGACGCCCAGGCCAGAGTCGCGCGCCAATTCGTTCAACACGGTTCCCACGCCGCCCCGCGTCGGATCGCGCATAAAGCGCAGCCCCGCGCCTGCCGCCTGCCGCAGTGCCGCCACATGCGGCGTCAGGGCGCGTGTGTCCGACCTGATGTCGCCTTCCAGTTCGAGATCACCGCGCGCAATCAGAATCGCCACGCCATGATCGCCAATGGTTCCGGAGCAAAGAATCTTATCCCCAGGGCGGACCGTCGTCGCGCCTAATTGCAAAACCGGGTCGACCACGCCGATACCCGATGTCGTGATGTATAAGCCATCGCCTTTGCCATGCTCGACGACTTTCGTATCCCCCGTCATGATGGCGACGCCCGCCCGCCGTGCCGCCGCCGCCATTGCCGCAATCTCACCGATCAATACCTCGGTCGCTAAACCCGCCTCGATAATGAAAGCTGCGGAGAGTCCGAGGGGTGTCGCGCCCGAGACGGCCAGATCGTTGACTGTCCCATTGACCGCCAGCTCACCGATCGATCCACCGGGAAAACGCAGTGGACGGACGACGAAAGAATCCGTGGTCAATGCCAATCGCGTCTCGCCCAGCGTCAACACAGCGGCATCCGACAACTGATCCAACGCGGGATTGCTGAAAGCCGGAACCAGCAATCCTTCGATCAGATTATGCGTCGCCTTGCCGCCCGCGCCATGGCTCATGTCGATATGGGTCGCGCCGAACCTGGGGCGACGACGCGCCGATGGTGTGGCCGACGTCATCACGGTATCGCTCATGCGGACACCTCCGACTTATCGATGGCTTTGCGGCCAAAGTTATAATAGGCCGCGCAAGCCCCTTCCGAGGAGACCATCAATGTCCCCAGCGGATGCTCGGGAGTGCAGGATGTACCAAAAACCCGGCACTCCCAGGGCTTCAGTTTGCCGCGCAACACATCGCCACACTGGCACTCACTGGGATCGGCGATGCGTACCCCTGGCACGGCAAAACGTAACTCCGCATCCCACTCGGCATAGGCCGGAGCGATCTTGACGGCGGAATACGGGATCGATCCCAGTCCGCGCCATTCGAACGTAGGTCGCAATTCGAAGACATCTTCCAGGCAGCGCAGTGCCTGCTGATTGCCCTCCCAGGGCACGACACGACTATACTGATTCTCCACCGCGCGCCGCCCCTCGGCAAACTGGCGCATAATCATGAGGATCGAGTAGAGGATATCCAGCGGCTCGCAGCCTGCCACGACCACGGCCTTGCCATACTCGGTCGGGATGAACTCATATGGGGAACAGCCGATGACGGTCGAGACGTGGCCAGGACCAATGAAAGCATCGAGCGTGAGATCGGGCGAGTCGAGCAGCGCGCGGATCGGCGGGACGAGTGTGATGTGATTGCAGAAGACCGAAAAATTGTGGAGATGCTCGCGGCGCGCGCGCTGGATCGTCAATGCTGTCGAGGGTGAGGTCGTCTCAAAGCCAATGGCAAAGAAGACGACTTCGCGGTCGGGGTTCTCGCGGGCGATGCGCAGAGCATCGAGCGGTGAGTAAACCATTCGGATATCGTTGCCGCGCGCCTTCGCTTCCAGCAAACTCCCTTTGGAGCCAGGGACACGCATCATGTCGCCGAAACAAGTGAAGATAACTTCTGGTCGCTCGGCTACTGCCATGCCATCGTCAATACGACCCATCGGCAAAACACAGACCGGGCAGCCAGGGCCATGTACCAACTCTACCTGTTCCGGTAGCATGTCTTTGATACCATGGCGATAGATGGTATGCGTATGGCCACCACAGATCTCCATGATCTTGTAGTGTCGATTGGGATCGGTCAATTCGGCGATTTCGGCGGCCACCGCCCTGGCTAGCTCGGCGTTACGAAACTCGTGGACATATTTCATGCGCGCTCTCCTTCGACGATCGGTGTCACCATGATGACGCCTTTCCTGATGGCGACCCCGCCATGCATCAGAATGCAGTCCCCCACCATCACTGGCGCGACCAGATCGATCGCCACCATCATCTGTGTCCCGGCGCTATCTTCACAGAGCGCGTCGTCACCCGCAAGCGCGATGACACGCAACGGAATGCCACTATCAGCACAGGTGACGCATCCGTCGTCATCTAGCCGACAGGCACAGACTCCCAGGCTGGCTATATCGAAACCAGCGCTCATATAATCCTCGATGCGCGGAAATCCGCCATTTCTTGCTGGTACGCTTCGCCAATCTCTTCGAGGGCGCGCAGATTGGCCTGAGCCTCTTCTTCATTGATCTTGGCAATGGCGAAACCGACGTGGATCAACACCCAATCACCCACTTGCGCGGGATCATCATCGAGCAGCGCGGTCGCAATAGCGCGACGCACTCCCCCAACATCGGCTTTCACTAAGCCGTGCTCCTCATCGATAATCTCGACGATCTTTCCCGGAATTCCCAGGCACATCTGACTACGCTCCCTTCAGTCTACAGCGCGTGGTTGAAAAGCGCCCCGCCGCGCCATGGTGGCTGCCAGGACGGCCTGGCCCAATGCCAGACCGCCATCATTGGTTGGTACGCGCTGATGCCGGTAGAGCGTGAATCCCTGGTCGCCCAGGGTTGACGCCAATTGTTCCAGCAACAGGCGGTTTTGCAGTGCTCCGCCAGAGACCGCGACCACATTGATACCGGTCTCCGCGCGGATTCGTTGGCAGGTAGCGGCGACCATCGCGGCCAGCGTCGCATGGAACCGTGCCGCTACTCGCCCCGCGCTCCCTCCCGCGGCCAGATCCGCGACAACGCCCATGATGATCTCGCGCGTTTCGAGGATCCAGAGCGGCCCTTCAGCGCGCAGATCAAATGGATAGGGCTGGTCGGATGTGCCACCCGCCGCAATCTCCAGTTCGATGGCCGCCTGACCTTCGTAAGTGATCTGCCGCGTGCCGGGGAGATCTGCGAGGGCCGCCACTGCATCGAAGAGGCGACCCGCACTGGAAGACAGAGGAGAATTGATTTGCTGCGCGATCATCCCGTCCAGGACGCGAATCTGTCGCTCATCAATGTGCTTTACCAGCGGCAGTGAATGTCGTAGCGTCGCTTCCAGGCCGAAAGTTGCCAGCATATGCGCCATCGCCATGCGCCATGGCTCGCGGATCGCCGCCGCGCCCCCTGGCATAGGTATGTAGGCGAGGTGCGCGCGGCGGGTGAAGCCCATGTTGAGACTGCCAGTGAACACCTCACCACCCCAGATGGCGCCGTCTAACCCGTAGCCCGTGCCATCAAGGGCGATGCCGATGACCATTTCGGACGTGGGCCGTTGATTATCCGCCAGGCAGCTGGCGATATGCGCGTGGTGATGTTGTATGCCAATTGCGGTCAGGCCGTCCTCCTCCAGTTCGTGCGCGTATTTGGTAGAGAGATATTCAGGATGGAGGTCATAGGCCACCAATGCGGGTTCAATAGCGAAGAGTTCGCTGAAATGCCGGATTCCCTCGCGATATGATCGCAAGGTCGCATAGTTCTCGAGATCGCCGATATGATGGCTCATGAAGACGTGGTGATCGCGGGCGAGTGCGAAAGTACTTTTCAATTCGCCACCACAAGCCAGGACATGCTGTGTAAAGGGTTCGGTGACGGTGAGGGGCCGTGGGGCGTAGCCACGCGATCGGCGGCTGGGATACTCTGCGTTCAGGACGAAACGCGTCACGCTGTCATCACAGCGCATGTGGATTGGTCGATTGTGCACGATGAAATAGTCGACTATCGCCCCTAATTGCGCCAGGGCCTCTTCGTCGCGGTACGCGATCGGCTCATCGGTCTGATTGCCGCTGGTCATCACCAACGGCATTCCCGCATCGCGCAACAGCAGATGATGCAGGGGGGTATACGCCAGCATGACGCCGAGGGTTGTTTGGCGCGGCGCGACCTCGTCGGCGATTCCATTATCAGCCCGTTGGTCCAGTACGACGATCGGCCGCGCGGGCGAGGTGAGGATCCGTTCTTCCGCAGCGGAGATGTGGCAGAGCGCCTGAGCCTGCGTCAGATTTTGCGCCATCAGCGCGAAGGGTTTCGCCTGACGGCCTTTGCGCGCGCGCAGGGTGCGCACGGCATCCACGATGAACGGGTTACAGGCGATATGATAGCCACCGAGCCCTTTGATGGCGACAATCGCCCCCTCGCGCAACCAGCGCGCCGCCGTAGCAATCGCGTCGACGCCAGGCATCAGTGCGACAGTCTGACCAGCGCAGTCCAGCAATGCGACTTGCGGGCCACATATCGGGCAGGCATTTGGTTGGGCATGAAAGCGTCGATCAGCAGGATCGGTATATTCACGCTGGCAGGCGGTACAGAGCGGAAAGCCCGCCATAGTTGTCGTGCAGCGGTCATAAGGGATGCCGCGCGTGATGGTGAAGCGTGGACCACAGTTGGTGCAGTTGGTGAATGGATAGCGATACCGACGATTGCAGGGGTCCAGCATCTCGGCCAGACAAGCGGGGCAGGTGGCGACATCCGGTGAGATCAAGGTCTGTCGTGGGGCGCCATCCTGGCTGAGATCGATGCGAAATGCTTCCTCTGCGCGCGTCGGAGTCGGCATCCAGGTGATTTCTTCGATAAGCGCCAGCGCGGGCGCTTCGTCACGGATCGCCGCAAGAAAATGATCGAGCACGGCGGCGTCGCCTTCCACTTCGATGGTGACTCCGTCGCCAGCATTTCGCACGTACCCCACCAGGCCAAAGCGTCGGGCCAGGGTGAAGATAAATGGGCGGAAGCCAACGCCCTGGACAATGCCGTGTACCGCGACAGCCCGCCGTTCCCGCGCCCCGTTCATGAGCCAATCTCCTGGTCTGCCAGGCGCAACTACAGTGTTGCGAACTGCCTGTGACCCTATGGTGCATGGCAACGCTCACAAACTCGTCACGGCAGCCAAGAGGGCAATCACGTCCCCATCACGCCCACTGCTAACGGCGGCGCTGACGGCCCACATGGGCCGGAGCATCGCCGTTGATGACGCGGGCAACGGTGGCCGACGGCGGCCAACTAGCTCATTGCCCGGACTTGTCGCTACATGCCAGGGGTGACGACCGCCACATTCAGATGGTGCAATGGATCTGTCCCGGCCCAACCGATGATGACCGCGCTACCGGAGTCAAATTGTGCCAGCGCCGGTCCGGATATCGCGTATTCGCCGAGCGTGGTCGACGAAAGCGGATCCGTCCAGTTCGGATAGTGCGTCGTGAATTGGACGTTCAGATAGCGTGTAGTCGTGGTGCCGTTACCCGTCCAGGCGACCCAATACATGGGGCCAGAGGGGGCTCGGAACCCGACAATGCTCGGTGCCCAGGCGCTCTGCGCCGTCAACGGTGAAGTTGCTGGGCGATTCCATTGCACGCCATTGTTCGATGTGGCAAAGTACAGATGGTTATTGGCCTCTGTCCAGCCCAACAATAATCGTGCGGAAGTCCCCGCCGAGAGATCGGTCGCGAGATTTGGCCGCGAGATACTCGTCCAGCCCCACAGCGTCGTCTTGGCATTCTGCACTGGGTTAGTCGTGCGATGCAGGATATTCAGCGTATGCGCTGGATCCGTCCCCGTCCAACCCAGATAGATATCACTATTGATATCGCCATTGATGGTCGTGACCGCTGGCGCCGTGAAACTGGTCTCACCCCAGAAGGTCACTTTGCTGGTCACCGTGAGAGCAGGTGTCGCGATGAAGGCCATATTCAGCGTATGGTCTGGATCGGTTCCCGTCCAGGCCAGGACAATCGTGCCATATGGCGCGCCGCGGCCGCTGTCGATAAAAGCCACAGCTGGCCGCCAGAGCGATGTCTCACCCAGCACGATTTTCTGTGCGGTGGTATAGCTGGTGGCATTTTGTGGAGCGCTCACCATAACGTTGAGATGGTGGAGCGCATCGGTCCCCGCCCAGGCAATCACTGTCTGGGGGGCATAGGTCGTTGCAAGGGCAGGCCCATCAATGCTGGTCTCGCCCAGTACCGCTTTGGACCCAATGCGCGGGACCGATTGTGGTTGTTGCACCGCTGCCCACGCTGTAGCCCCCGGCCACCCAGTGGCACCGGATCCGGCTGTGGCTGGGATCCCAATGCCGACCAGCAAAGCGAGCACCACGATGCTCATAATCGCCAATCGACGCGCTTGCATAAGCATAGCCTCCTTCTTCATGCAGGGTCTTTCTCAATAGGAGGCGTACCACAAGGTTTAAACGGAGAGCATGTTGCGGTGAGCCCCCAGTGTGGCAGGGGTGGCGGATCGGCTCAGCCATCTGTTGCCCCATCCATAAGCATTCCACGAGCGGACCACAATGTATACACAAGGGTCTCATGCTCCAGCACGACTGGATCACAAACCGTTGTCTCCTGCGGCAACGCCTCCCATGCAGGCCACCCAGAGAACATTGTCCAATGCTCGGGATAGGGCGAGTCCTGCCATATTCGCGGAATAGTGAGGGTGGGAAATTTTGGCGAACAATGGACTATTGCTTCCTGCTCCGCGCAAAGCCCATATCACCGCGATCATCTTCTGATTGATCGCGGTGTTGATATCTTTGGAAGAAGTATAGGGTGTCAGATGCTGCCCAGGAGGACGTGCCGCGCACCGATGATAACCAGCACGAAGGATGACGCCGTTAGCTTTCACCTTCGGTGGGAGGAGTCAACTCGACGAGTTCTTCCACGGGTGGCGTTGGCAGTCCTGCCGCGCGGAAAGGTAACGTACGGCTCTGTGCTACTGTGCCGTGCAAGAGTTGACGTGCCGCCAGTCGCATCGCTACGCGCTGGCGATCCAGTCGCTGGCGCATCGCTCTGCGCTCCATCCAGGAAAGCTCCGGAGCGGCTTCGGGAGTCCAGAGTGCCGGATCGTCCAGAATTTGGCTGGCCGCGGATTCCAGTTGGCGCAACAGGTCGATTGTCTGATTGAGCACCATCAGCAGGTCGCCTTCGGCCAGGGAAATACGCTGGCGGATTCCGGCCAGCGAGATACCCTGTGCCCAGCCTGAAGCGATGCCCATGAAATGCTCATTGATCGCCGGGCTGAGCGGCATGGTCTGTTGCATCTCCAATCGCCGCACTTTGTCGCCGAGCGCTTTGGCGGCTCGACGCGCGACCCGCAAGCGGTCTGTCAGTGTATCCTGAGACC
Organism: Ktedonobacteria bacterium; assembly: GCA_027459705.1. Lineage (GTDB taxonomy): Bacteria > Chloroflexota > Ktedonobacteria > Ktedonobacterales > JACDGC01 > DAIDHM01. The sequence goes on from DAIDHM010000199.1 coordinate 45,131, forward strand.
AGATTGGCTTATCGCTATCATAGACGAACCAGCTGACCACCTCGGCGAGTTCCCCACTGGTCAGACCATCGAGCGCATTGGAGAGCATCATCTCTGTCAATATGACGCCGGCGGGATGGAAGATCGCGCGTAAGAGCCGTCCCTTCTGAGTCAGGTGATCATCATCGCCGATGTAACCCAGCGTACGCAAGACGGTCGCAGTCGCGAGCAACTCATGTTCGACGCTGATCCCCAATTCCACGCCTTCACCGCTATAGATCTCTTCGACGCGGGCTTGCTTTGATTTTTTGCCTTTGCCCCCCTTCAGGGCGTAGCGGGGTTTCTGTTTGCGGCGTAAGCGACGCTGATATTCCAGGAAGCTTTTGGCGCCGATCTCGCGGAGTCGTTCGAATTCATTGGGCCGCCACAGATTGAGCACCGAATTATAGCGCATCGAGAAGGCGCTCTTGACCGGCAACAGCGCTTTGGTAAGCTCCTTGAAGCTCGGCTCGAAAGCATCCCATGGCGAATAGAGGATGATCGCGGCGCCATGCTCGTCCATGCCCCGTCGTCCAGCCCGCCCCGTCAGTTGCTGATATTCATTCGGTGTGAGCAAACGCATTTCAATGCCATCGAACTTGCTCAGACTCCCCATAATCACCGAACGCGCGGGCATATTGACGCCCATGGCCAACGTGTCGGTCGCGAAAACCGCCAACAGACTGCCCCGCGCAAAGAGCATTTCGACCAGCATCTTCAAGCTCGGCAGCAGGCCAGCGTGGTGAAACGCAATGCCACGCGGCAAGAGCGCTGCCAGAGTCTGCACCTGATCAAGATCGCGATCTTCTTGCGGCAAAGCGGCCAGCCATTCGCGGACCTCGTCGGCAATGGCGCGCTGTTCTTCGACAGTGGTCATGCGGATGCTGGATGCGTTCAATGCGGCATCTTCGACGGCCTTACGACCCGGCAGGAAGTAGAGGCAGGGCAAAAGTTCCTGGCCGCGCATAGCTACCAGCACCTCAGCGGGCGTCGGTGCTTCGCGCACTTTGGGTGTGACGCCCTCATCGTCGTAGTACATGTGGCGCGCCAGCTTCCGTTCACCGCCAATGTGCGGGAAACGCTGTACGCGCTCGCCAGCTGCATTGCGCACGAGGTGGAGGGTATTGTCGAAGAAGAAATAGTCTTCCAGCGGGACGGCGCGATCGGGATGAAAGATCAGTTTCGTCGGCCCATGTACCTGTGACATCCACTCTACCAGATCTCGCGCATTATGGACCGTCGCCGAGAGACCAACAAAACCTACCTGGGGTGGCGAATGGATGATGCACTCCTCCCAGACCGGTCCGCGCTGTGGATCAGCCATGTAATGCAACTCATCAAAGATCACGCAGGCGACATTACTCAGCTGGGTATCAAGGTGCTTTTTACCATGATCGACCGTCGCCACCGTCCCGGCGAAATCAGTCCCGGCAGCAGGATGATCCACGCGCTCTAATTCGAGCAGGACATTGCGGTAGATCTCGGTCGTCATGACGACGATCGGCGCGTGAGCGTTCTCGACGATATCGCCCGTCATCAGCCCGACCTCCGCCACGCCATAGCGCGCGCGGAAATCCCGGAATTTTTGATTCGAGAGCGCTTTCAGCGGCGCTGTATAAAAGACCCGCTTGCCTGTGCGCATGGCCTGCCAGATCGCGAACTCCGCGATCACGGTCTTCCCGGTGCCGGTGGGGGCAGCCACCAACACGGAATTGCCCACGCTCAACTCTATCATTGCCCGACGCTGAAAATCATCCAATGGGAATGGATAGGTCGCGGCAAAAGCGGCGATGAGGTCATTCGCCGCGGAAATCTCGTCCACGGAGTGATCCATGGCTGATTCTTGCTCCACAGCGGGGTCAAGTGACGGTTCCATCACCGAATCAGATCCTGTAGGTTGCATTGCGGATGCCATCAATCCTTACGCTGTCGTTCCGTCAGGACGCTGCGCAGTTGGTTTTTGAGGTCAGCGCGCGCCTACGGGATGCTCGTCGATGGTATGGAGATCCAGAGTGACACGAGAACGAGCACATACTTCTAGTATATAGTACAACATTGGCCGAACCTACCGTCGCAACACTCATCCCATGCCGACGTGTAAACCGATGTGAATGAGCGCGCCGCGGCCACTAAAGCATCCAGCTTGCCGCGCGCGCTAACTCGCGCTCACGCTCCACCTGGACCCCCACGCGATCGCAGATGAAATCAATGAGCTTCGACGTGCTCCGCAACTTCGTCGTCACTTTCTCTGGATCGAGCTGGCGCACCTGAATGATGCGCCGCAACGCCGCAATGGGCAGTTGCTCCAAACGAGTTCGGACCCCCTGCAGACCACCGAGTAAAAAATGCGTCCGCAGATCGATGCGCGCCGCGTAGAGACCCAGCAGATCAGGGTTGGGTTCGGGCACAGCCAGGACGTCGGGGAGCGTCGCGTCATTTTCCGTTACCAGGGCATCCGCGTCGTCGTCGAGTATTCCCGTCGCAACCAGGGCATCAAGGACCTTCGCGGCTAACGCTGGATTCGCCTCGACATCATAAGCCAGACCGCGCAATAACAAAGCGACGGTCTTGCCAGCGACGGATTCTTGTACTTCTACAGCCATAGCATCGGCTCCATTCGTGATAGTTGATGGGACCGCGGTGTATTAACTCATAACCTGATGCAAATATTCACGCGCTAGGGCGCTAAATTGTCGATGTGGTCCAGCGCCACCGAATTTTTGACGCAAGTTTGCTACTTCGACATCGACGTCCGCGGCCTCCGCGACCTCGGAAGCCTCATGAATAATGGTCTCGAAGACTGGTGGATGGATGCCCGGAATCACATCGCGGCGCATATCCATCACGGTCTGTTTGTGCAGGCGGCTCTGCGGTCGATAGCGGGACACAACGATGCCCAATCCATAGATCTCATGGCGCGCGCGCAGCGCGAAGTCAGCCATGCGATCCAGTACTAATGGCACGCCAAGCGTAGAAAGGATATCGGGCACAACGGGGATCAGGAAATAGCGACTCATCGCAATCCCGTTGAGGGTGATGATCCCCAGGTTAGGCGGACAGTCGATAAGGACATGATCATACTGACCGATCACTGGCCCTAACACATTGCGGAGGGTATAAACGGAGCCATCGCGGAATTCATCCAGATCCGATGCCTTGGTGATCTTATCCTGCAACTTGTGGAGCCGAATGCTCGAGGGCAGCAGATCGAGCCCAGGAATGCCACCCATGACATTCGACGTGCGCTGCACAATCGCTTGGTTGATCTCGAATTCACGCGACCCATCCAGCCAATCTTTGAAAAGCTGGTAGAGCGATTGGCCGCGCTGATCGCGTTCGCGCCAGCGACGTTCGTTGATCAATGCGATGGTCGCATTCGTTTGGGGATCGAGATCGACGACGAGGACCCGCTGCCCGTGCTCCACTGCGAGATAATGAGCCAGCGCAATGGTCAGCGTCGTTTTGCCGACGCCACCTTTTAGATTGATGACGCTTGTAATAACGGGCATGCCATCCTCCGGACGTTCAACATAAACCTTTGTCAGATGCGTGGCGCCTGGGCAAAATCCAGGTGGGAT
>DAIDHM010000218.1 GCA_027459705.1 Ktedonobacteria bacterium
CTGGGGCTAGCGCCCCTGGCACCCCGGATGGCGGGGCCTCCACCCGCCACGGCGCGAGGTGTCCCCGCAATATATATCTGAAGCGCCGCGTAGCGACGCCCGAGAGGGGCAGGAAGGCACTGCTCCTGGAACGTTGACCTGATCATTGGCCAGGATGCTTTCTCTTTGGTACAATCGTGGCCGAAACAGGGTGGGGGGTAAGAAACAATGTTTAGATTCTGGCGCCGCGCGCATGGTACACGGAAAAGAGATGCGCATCAAGACTCGACGGCCAGCTCTGGCTATCTCTTCACAGGCAATGATCTCAGCGAGATCGAACGACTCAATCTCCAGCATTTCATGTTTCGCCGCGAATTCTTCGATCAGCGACAGACGCTGCATGGTGGCGATTTCTCCTCGCCCATCCGCAATCCCGTCGCCATCCTCGATGTCGCCTGTGGCACCGGCTTCTGGGCGATCGAGATGGCGCGACGCTTCCCTAACGCACAGGTCAAGGGTTTCGATATTCAACCCCCGACAGCGAACCAGGAACAGCGTCCAGAAAATTGTCAATTGTTTCAGGGGGACGCGCTCGCGACTTTCGCGTTTCCTACCGCGTCGTTTGATCTAGTCATGGCTCGCGCCAATAGCGCGTACGTCCCGCGCGACCGTTGGCCAGGCTTGATCGTCGAGATGGCACGCGTCACACGGCCCGGCGGCTGGGTAGAGATCCGCGACTTCGGTGTCGTGCGTAGTGAGAGTCCGGCGTTGCAACAACTGACAGAGCTCTTCGTGAGTCTCGCCGAGCAACTCGGCATCTATCCTGGATCCGGCCCCTATCTCGCGCAGTGGCTCACCCAGGCTGGCCTGCGTGGCGTCAAAGCGGAGCAGCGTCAGGTGATCTGCAGTCCCCAACATGGCAGCGCTGGCTCGCCTGGCGGCCGTTTGATGTTGACGGATTATCTGGCTTTGCTCGAGCGAGTGCGCAGTCGCATCGTCGCCCAGCACCTGGCCAGCGCGGAGCAATGGGCGGACCTGCTAGAGACAGCCAAACGTGATTCGGGTATGACGCAACCACCATCACCGATACTCTATCCGTCAAGCGTCATCCTTACCAGCGCCTTTGGGCAACGCTGAACCGGATATATCTGCTGGAAAAAAGCGATGTCAACATCGCCGACTTTACCAGCCATGCGAGTAATACCTCTGGCTTTGAGACATGAGGATAGCAATGCCGTCGCCGCAGCGTCAATGTGTATCAATCTCTGACACATTTGTTCTTTGCTTGTTGGAATGGAAATATATATAAAACCCTTCGTCTGTATCCGAGCCACAACCACGAGCGATTGCTGAACTGGCAACGAGAAGCTTGCTGAATGCAAACAGACCTGGGAAGAGCGCAACGTGCGATGATCGAGTCGCGTACGTGAAACTCCTCACACTCAAGTGCTGCCCTGAGCTCACTCACTTGCACAACATGGGGTCCCTGGAGTACTCTGCAGGAGAAAGGGGACCGCACCTTCGGCTCTTTGTGCGGTTGGCACAGCAATGATTACCTTCATCCGTTTCTTGATCCGTGTCGTGGCCAGCGGCGTGGCTATTGCTCTGGTCGCGAAGGTATTGCCGGGCATTACGATCCTGCATCAGGATGTGACGGCCTATCTGCTCCTGGGTCTGGTCATTGGTCTGGTCAATGGCATCTTGCGACCAATCGTCAGTTTCCTGACGCTGCCTCTCACGATCCTCACTCTGGGCATCTTCCAACTGGTCCTCAACGCCTTGCTGCTTTTGCTGGTCGGGGTCATTATTCCCAATCTGCGGATCGATGGCTTCTGGCCAGCCTTCTTTGGGGGGATCATCTTAAGCATTGTTGGCGGCCTGCTGGACTGGGCATTGCGCCACGTCCTCCGCGTGGATGACGCGTCGCGCGCAGCCGCGCAATCGCATGCTTAAAGGTCCTGTGCCATGCTGGTGTGAGATTACTCTCACGAGAGGGAAGTACGCTATACGATGATCATTTCTCTGGATAGCCTCGGCCAGCGCCTCTGGATCATGGGGGTGCTCGTATTGTGGGCGGGATTGCTCTTCGGTGGATTTCTCTTCGGGCGCTATGAACCGCTGAGTGGGCGGCGCATGCCACGGTGGACGCGCCTGGCTTCTTCGGCGATATTGGTCACGTTGGGCTGGAGCTGGACAATCTTTCTGGTCAACAGTTCTCTGATTGGCCCGGCGCTGATCCCGATCGCGTTGGGAATGTCGCTGGGCTTCGTCGGCGATCTGGCGCTGGCACAGGTCTTTGGCGGAAAGCAGAGTTTCTTGATCGGGATCGGGGCATTTGCGCTGGGGCATATCAGCTATATCACCGGGATGGTCTGGCTGGCACACCTGTTACATCTGACCAGCGGCGGGGCCTTCGCGGTGGGACTTGGTCTCTGGATGCTCGTGGGTGTACTGGGATGGTTCGTGGTCGCCGCAGGCGCGGGGCAATTAGGAAACCTGGCATTGCCCTATTCACTCTTGCTCTGTGGTACGGCGGCGATCGCGACCGCGCTTGCGATTCAGTCGGTCTTTTTCGTGCCGGTCGCCTTCGGTGCGGGTCTCTTCGTCATCAGCGATCTGCTGATTGCAGCGGAACGGTTCCGCGACCTGCGCTTTCCGTTGCTGGATGATGTCGTCTGGTTGACGTATGGACCAGCGCAGGTATTGATCGTCTGTGTCGCGGAGTTCGGGCTGCGATTCCTGTCTCACTGAGCATCTAGGTCATGCCATTTGCTCTTCTAGTCATTACGGCGGCAACTTGATGGAGACCGACGCCGTGCAGGTAGCTGTTCCCTGTCTGCAAACATACGCAGCCCTGGATGTCAGCAATCCGAATAGTTCTTGGGTCATTTCAGACACAGACTGGTACAGCACCAATTGTGTCCTTAGAACAGCGACAACGAGAAGCCGTTGAGTTGTATGGTCCCTATTGGGTAGATGTTTTGGCCACTTTCGTTTTGGCATCACGATGATAGTTATGGATTGACCATAAATTGATATGCGTTAGGATCGGTAGGTAGATTGCCACTAGTAGGCACAATCACTACTGAACCAGGCGTGATGCCAGGCATTGTGTTCATCAATTGTATGGCAGCGCTAACCTTCATCCCACTGATTTGATGTGCAAGCTGGTTGAGTGCGGTCGCATCCCAATTCCAAGCATACGTGACATGATCATCACAGAGCATCGTAACCTGAGTAAGCGTCGTTGTTCCAGGATCCTCAAGTAAGTCATTGCCTGGACCAGAACAATTATTGGACGAAACAAAAACTTCATTGGCCGGAGCATTCTGTACAAAATAGACCGTATTGACATACGTTTGTATTTGATTCATACTTACCCAACCAATTGTCCCGGTCACAGTCTGAAATTGGGTGAAATTAAATTGCTGATTTGATAATGTCCCTGGGTTAGGGTTACATTGTACTGCTCCCATTTGCAGTGACCCACCAAATATAAATCCATCAGACCCCGCCAGATTCCATCCTACACTATCCGCCGCATTAATAGAATTATTCTGTAGATTAGAAAATAACGTCGAACCACAACCGTAAGGCACCCACCATGTGGAGCTCGAGGCCATATTGGGAGTTGTACCACTATATACCAGCGGCGGATTGGCGTTAGTATCATTCCAGGTATTAGTATTCGCAATTGCCTGATGAATTACGCACTGCTGTTGCGTGTGGCCATTGGCTGGGACCGTGACAGCAGCATAGGTGGTACAAGTCATACCATAATTCTGTGCACGAACCGTGACATTCACAGGACTGACAATGCTTGTCCCACTGGTATTTGTAACCGTCAATGTGACCAATTGAAGATTCGCATTCGAAGCATCATACGCTGCAATCGGCATTGAAAATCCCTGGGTATTGACCTGCGCCATATGCCCGAGTACTTGACCGCTACCGTCAGTGGCAACTACGAATTTTCCTTCAACATAAATCACTTCAGTGGTACGTTTAAATGTTATCGTAACTACGCTGGGGGTTGGAGTAGCCGTCTTCGTCTGGATGGTTATTGGTGTAGCAGTCTTAGGTATCGACCCGATAGTCGGGGTCGTCTGGGTGGGGGTGCTCGCAGCGAGCGGTGGAATAGTTGTCGGTGTCATTGATTGAACGGGCATCACGGAACTTGATACGCTAGGGGTAGTGATGAGATTTGCCACGCTCTTACCTGATTCTAGTCCGTGAGCATGTGTAACAAGAATTCCAACCAAGATAAATATCATCATGAGCGCAACAGCGATAACAGGATAACCCCGTCTTGGAGATTCCCAATTACTAGATTGATCTGTGCGCGATGTCATTGTTCGCAGTGTGTTGGTCAGACTTGGGGCCTGATCAACAGGTAACGGAGGAACAACAATTGGGCGAGGTAATGTTGCGTCATTGTCTTCAGGAGTAGGAGGTAGCATTTTTTACCTCAGTATGCTGTATATTTTGCAAAATTCCACTTAAGTGTACCTTAACTCGCAAGCTTATCCAACTTATATTACCCTAATTGGCCAGGGTAATTGCAAAATCCAATATTGAGGAAACGAAGAGCGTGCTGCTCAGGACGATGTCAATACCATGTCGCTCTATCGATGCGGGACAGGACGTGCTGGGGCTGGCCCATGCAGCCTGATGCGCCAACCAGACGGAGGCATGCTGGCACGACGATCTCATTCCGATGATCCAGATGGAGTGAAGTTAAGTGATCGTGGCTGCTGTAGCCTGAGGCTGCAATCGGCCATCTCAGAAGCGGTCGAAAGTATTGCTGGCGCTGGACCCTGGCGAGAAAAGACGCTGAAAGAACATCTCAGCGTAGCTGTCGGTCATGGCGGCGATGAAATCGCAGGTGACGCGGGCGCGCTGTCCATTGGTCGTGGCGGCGGCGAAAGCATCGCGAAATTCTTCGGGGTAGAGATCGATGGTGTCTTCTTTGACAAGCTCCGTGAAGAGGCGACTGACAACATGGGCTGAGCGATGCTCCAGCGTCGCGACCCCCTGGTCATGCAGAATGAGTTGGCGCGCGATCTCATTGAAGACGGCGGCGCGGCCACGTTGCGCCTCGGGTATGAAGAGCATATGCGCATAGCGCTCGCTGGTCACCAGCGGGTCGGCCTCGCGTTTGCGGCGGCGCGGCTTGGCGGCGGTGACGAAGCGATGGATCAGTGACGAGGTGAGTTGTTTGCGCGACGCGGCGCGAATCCGTGCATCGCTCGTCTCCTCCATCATGCGGACCTGCGCCATCAACCAATTATAGGTCTGCTCGGCGGACGAATGAGTGAAGCGTTCGCTGACGACAGCGATGATATTGCTGGAGATGCGGGGATCACAGAGACGGGCAGAGGTAATCATACCAGCATGGATGCCATCCTCCAGATCATGGACGGAATACGCCACCTGGTCGGCCCAATCGACAATTTGGGCCTCCAGCGAGAGTTCACCGAAGGGGGCTCCGGCGGTGACCCAGCGCATCAGAGCTTCCTCGTCGTCATAGCAGATCGGCACCGCGACCTCGTCACCCTCGCGCTTGTGCTTCAAGAGGCCATCGAGCGTCGAGCGCGTGAGATTCAGACCCGGATAGCTGGGCTGTTTGGTTTCAATATGAGCCAGGGTCCGCAGATTCTGCGCGTTGCTTTCGAAGCGTGACATACCATTTGTATACTGCTTGAGGCAGGCATCCAGGGCGCGCTCGCCGGCATGGCCAAAGGGCGGATGGCCGATGTCATGCGCCAGGCTGATGGCTTCGACCAATTCAGTATTGGCGCCGCAGACCAGCGCGATCCCTTTGGCAATCTGCGCTACTTCCAGCGAATGTGTCAGTCGGGTACGATAGAAATTGTCATGTACGACGCCAAAGATCTGCGTCTTGCCTTGCAGGCGGCGGAAAGCGGCGGAATGGATGATGCGCGACCGATCGATCTCAAAAGGCGAGCGCTCATCATCGTCGCGCAGTCGCTCAAAATTCAGACGCTCCCAATCCGGGGGTGCGTAATGGACACGCTGCGTGGTGTCGCGGGTACGTCGTACGGACATAACCTCTTCCGATGATGGCGATGTATGCATATAGCTATAGTGTGTCTGTCGGCCAGGATGATTGTCAAGCTATACGGCGAGCAATTTCGCGAACCCGGCAACGATCGCCGTGGAATATGTCACCGGAATATTTTATACTGACCAGAAGGCGCGTGGAGAAGAGCAGGGGAGATCATGCGTATCGAACGGCTAGAGCACGAGAATCGGCGGACACAAGGTCTGGCGCAACGGGCGCTGTATCAGCGGCTCTGCCCAGAACATCTGCGCGCGGTCTCGCATCTGCTGGATTGTGCCCTGGCCGAGCTTCCGCCCCATCCACGCATCGCCATTCTGGGGGCAGGCGCCTGCACAGAGATTCCACTGGAGCGCCTGGTTCCGCTGGCCCGCGCGATTGTGCTGGTGGACCTCGACGCGGCGGGCATGGCCGAAGCCATCACCGCCGTAGCCCACAGTGAGATTGGCCAGAGCGGCGATGGGCGCACCTTGCGGCGCCCCACCGCCGTCACCGCTGATCTCACCGGTGGCGTCTCCGCTCGCCTGGCGGCGCGACTGGACACGCTCCCCTGGGAGGCGGGGCAGCCGCCCGCTGAGGTTCTGGCAGCGGTCGCGGGCGCACTGGACGCGACCACCGTCCCCGACCCCTCATCAGCCGGACCGCCCGCGACAGCAGGCGACGGCACGCTCCCCTCGCCGGGGCGCTTCGATCTGGTGATCTCGGCGATTGTCCTGACCCAACTCTTCAGTCTGCCACTCCTGGATATTGTCGACCGGCTGCACCACATCGACCCACAACTGCCATTGGCGCGTGACGATGATCCGGTCTATCAGGCGGCGGCGAACCGCTTCCGGCGGCGTGTGGCGCTGGCGCATCTCCATCTGCTACGCGCACTACTGGCGCCGGGTGGCGTAGCGATCTTCCTGACCGATGTCGTCGGCCACCTGCTCGCACCCAATAGCGCTATCCGGCCTGGGCAGCCGCTCAGTCCCGATCTGCCGAAGCTGGCCTCGTTGACGGTCCTCCCGTCGGCGGTGTTGGCCTTGCCAGCGGATCTCCTGACGGATTTTAGCCTGGTCGGTGTACCGCGCGCCTGGCAAGGACTGGCGCAGGCGCCGCAACGTGGGCAGCCAGGGCGAATCTTCGACCTGTGGGGCGCGGTGCTGCGTCCACTGCGCTGATGGGCAGTCTTGCCAGCGCACTTCGACGCTTATAGGTCACAGCGTGGGCGAAGTCGGTTCCTCACCAAAGAAAAATATGGACGCCTGCGCAAAGGTCGGCACCAACGTTGAGCGATCAAGAAATCGATTGCCGCGTTCACATGAGGTCTCTGGCGCGAAAAGACAAGCGTGACAGGCGGCGGCATGCACCGAGAGCGGATCGAGATGCGGCGCATGCTCGGCACAGAGCGGATCGGATGCACACCACTCCAACTGGCGCAACGCGGCGAGCAGGTGGCTTTCTAACTCACGCGGCTGTCCCATCCGCACCAGGCCACCGAGGGTCCCTTCGCTATCGGCGGCAGCGGTCGAGATCAGGATGCCCGCCATGGGACCATCCTCCTCGGTTGGGTCGAGCGCGTAGATCCGCTCGCGCAGACTGGCGGCGGCATACCCTGAAGCCATCGCCAGCTGACGCATCAGGGCATGGGCGAACGAGTGGAGCAAGACATAGCGGATGGATGGCGCGCGAGTCGTGGTCGGTCGCACATGGCGCTGCTCGCACCACTGGCGATGGCCCAACGCGAACTCGTGCGCGCGCCGCTGTACATCAGGGCGTGCCGCCCAATCCAGAATCGCCGCTTCATTGAAGCGTAGAAAAATCCCCTCACCACGCACCTCAGCCGCTGGCACCCAGGTAGGCGCGCGCTGGCACAATGGCGCGCGGACCAGTTCGAGCGTATCTTCGATATCTCCCAGATCGCCCGGTGAGATGATACGGGTGAACCCGACCAGCGCCTGCACCTCACGGAGGCGTTCGACCAGCACGACTTCCTCAATCTGATGGCGGAATCTGGGCGGGACGGAAACGACGCGTGTCAAGAAGTCTGGCGAGGGTGGGACGCGCTGTGGGTGCGCGAAGACGCGCCACTCCGGCGTCTTCAAGTTGCTCGACGTGGGATCCTCACCAGCTTGCGCCTGGCGATAGCGCTGGATGGCATCCCAGATCGCGTCCTCTTCATGGGATGTGAAGAGACGGAGAGCGTCGCCCTTGCGCAAGAATTTCAGGTCGCGCGCACTCTCCACATCCTCCAGCAAACTCCAATGGGTCGCGACAAGCGCGACGAGCGGGTCGACATCATCAGGAATCGAGAGAGCGGTGAAAGCAACTGGAAACCAACTATTGGTCGCCCCCAATCCGATGGCGCGCATCTGCTCGCGACACCCATCGACGTCGAAGGATCGCAGATGGGGATGACGGCCCCGGCAGAGTGGCATCGAGACCGTGCGATCATCCAGTGCGTCGGCCATGGATCGCTTGCTATTGCAGGTCTCGCAACCGACGAGGAGTTCTGCTGCCTCACCCGAGACGCCAAACTGCGAAAATCGCAGCCGCGAGGGGCAGGGCGATGGCCCACGATGCACATAGAAATGCCATGGGAAATCGTCCAGATGGCCATTGGGGCAGACGACCAGAAAGCGCGCAGGCAACACCGTCGGTGGTATGGCGGACTTCTGGCAATTGCGGTGGACATAGCGCGCCTGATCGATGCGCGTATTGTGATATTTCAGCTGAAAATGGTCGCTCTCCAGGGGCGCGAGCAGATGACAGTAGGGGCAGACCAGCCAGCGCGGAAAAGTGGCGACGGGAATGCCAACCAGCGCGGCGGTCCCCAGGGCCGCTTCGCCCCAGCTCAACTCTTCCTGGACGATCGGCGGAGACAATAAGGCTTCAACCTGAGGTCCTAATAGTTGGCGCACCGCCTGGCGCAGGCGATCTTCTTCGACTCGCGTCGCCTGGGAGCGATCCCAGAATTCGAGGCCCATCATCATGACAGAGATATGCGGGAGATCGATGACGGACCCAATGCCATAGGTCGTCAACACCTGGCTGGGGCGCAGATCGCCGATGTAGTAACGTTCGCGCGCTCCACGATGATCAGGCATGTTCCACCTCTTCCGCTGGGGGCGCTGGGAGCCAGGGACGATCCGCATCACGATCCATCCCGCTGTCATCCAGTACCAGGTGCACTTCAGGTTCGACATCACGCAGCGAATTGAGACATGTGAAGTTGGTCCAGCCCGTAATGCTGGGGTGGCGCAGCAGGCCAACGGTGGCGCTATCCCGCTGATCTTCATAGCCGAGCAAACGATTGCCGCGGCTCGCTTCGCTCAGCCAGTGTCGACGTCGCGCTGCCAACTCGCGGCTCACGAGTTCGTCCGTCACGGCGTCGCCGGTGACGCTCGTTGATCGCGCCACGATCGCCGCAATGCTTGCGTCCAACACAGCGAGATGCTCGCCAATCGCGCCGGCCCCCGTATTATTCGCGAGCGCGGGCGCGGTCTGGCGCACAAGCGCGGCCAATAATGCCCCCAGGCCACGGTCCAGCGCGCGCGGAGCGAAAGGCGTCACGGAGAGCGCCTCGACATGCTGATAGAGCGTGGCATGGTAGTGCGCGAAATGCTCATAGTGCGAGAGATCGCGCGGGCGTGCCCAATGGTAGACCGTGCAGACCAGGCCAGGGTACAAACGTCCCACACGGCTTGTTGCCTGGATATATTCCGAGGTCGTTTTGGGTTGACCGGCGACGACCATCAACCCCAGGCGCCGCACATCGACCCCGACGGAGATCATGTTAGTCGCCAGCAAGACATCGACAGGGTTCGGCGCAGATTGCTCGCGCGGCACATTGCGCCGCCCCCGTCGCCTCACGCTGCCATCGAACACTAACCCCAACAGGTCGAGGATACGTGGAATGTCAGAGGACGAGCGCCGTGAGGTCAGTTCCTCGACGCGCGCAATCCGCCGCTCGGCCAGGCCGCGTTCCGCGACACGGAGCAAGCGAGATCGCACATCGTCTTCGACCAGACGCTTCATCCCGGCGAGATCGCGCACGGTGTTGAAATAGCCCACCAACGTCATCCAGGGGTCCACCGCCAGGCCATAGCCGTCGGTCGCGTAGAGGGTCTGGGCGGCGGCCAGGAAGGCGACGTACACGCGGATCAGGGTCTGTTTCATGCGCCGACCGGGAGCGCAGATGCCCAGATAGCGGCGCCCGGGTTCTGCTGGGGTCGGGTCATGACGGCGGGCGAAGAAATTATCCGCATCATCAAGCCCACCGGGCGGAAAAGGGCAAGGGGCGCGTGTCGAAGAGGTCAAAAGATGATCAACCTCAGCAGTCTAGCTTATTTTAACATAACGTCAGTATCGGATAAGAAACAGCGTCGAAACCTGATGAAAAGGGCGATCAGTGGGCCTTTCCCTGGCGGCAGGATATCATGAAAGGCACTTCGACGATATAGAGCAAGCCAGAATGGTTCGGCATTTTCAGCAAGCTATTATCCTGAACACCTATCTCCTGAGAAAAACCGCCTGGCATCAAGGTTTTCCTTCAATCCTTATCCGATACTGACGTTATTTTACGGGGTGTTAGAAGAGTTTTCCTTGTTGAGCAGGTGGCTCAAAAAAAGTCTGATCGAGCCAACGCATGACTTCTTCAAAGCGATCATCAGTGATCTGTGAATATTTTGCGACATGAAAATGCCCATTGAGTTTCCAGAAGATGGTTTGATAATCGATTTTCATCCCGGTCATAGTAGAAGATTTGACGATTGCTGATACCTTGCCTGAGATGAGCCGTTGATGCATCGGCGAAAGCCCTTGTGTCTTCTCTTCTACTTTCCCAATACGTTGCGATTGACCTTGCACTGATTCCAGGACAAGATCGGTTCCCTGCACCATATAAACCAGTTGGCTCATCATCCAGCGGATGTCGTGGTGCATAGCATCAAGTTTTTCACCTTGCATGCCAAGCTGCTCTTCCAAAACACGAATATGTTCCTCTAACAAGCTCATGACGGCAACTGCATCAGTTGATGGAATGGACTGCATCAGTTGATGGAATGGTAGGAATGATATCGACAGCACGAGGCTGTTGCTCTTGTTTCTGTAATTCAGCCATCGTTTGAAAAAACTCTTGTGTTGCGATGGGGATTAAGCGGAGCTTATACTTCTTGATCTTCTCAGCTGCCGGGCGATTCTTCATCTTGGCGGTATCGACATCAATAAGCCACACAGCGATGATGCCCAGTTCGAGACAATACGCATCACGCTTCCCAGCCTTGGTCTGAATGGTAAATTCGCGCAATCCATCGCGCAGGTCGCTATTACGGAGGATCCGCAGCCTTTAAGGACGGGCTTCAATCCCTAATGCACGACACAGATCAGCCAGACTAATATAAATACCCCCCGTTGGACTGAGGGTTGCAACGAGTTCATCATCATCAAGTGGCACTATGCGTTGTTCAATCGTCACTTCGCGCGGAACAGCATACTCTATATCATCTTGTTCTTCCATTGCCTTCTCCCATGAAACAAAAGTTCCAGGATCATATGATCCCTGAAGGAGATACGATTTGATACGATCTCTGCTAGTGCTCCAGACACGGTCGGCGTGCCGCTGCATCGTCGCCTCGCCGCTGGCCTGCAATTGCGCGGTGTAGGCCAGCACCGCTTCCCGCAGCGTCTGCTTGTCGGTCGCATTGCCATCGAGCGTGCGCAGGAACTGGGGGACGCCGTCGCCCGAGGTGATGATCGCTCGCACCCACTGTTGGAGGTCGGCCCAATGGGCGAGTGATTAGCTGTAGGTCACCTTCATCACGGCTGGTTTCGTGTGGGGGCCGACTCGGTACTGGCAGGAAGGCGATCCGCCGCTGTGGACTGAGGAAGGCGATCCGTAGCGGGCATGGCCTCCGGGCTCTACGAGCCCTGGACGGCAAACGAGGTGGGGTCACCATGCAACCGCCCGACACGAACGCCAAAGGCGCGACTGGCGCGCAACGAGAGGCTGGCGAACAGGGTGTCACATCGTGTGCTACACCCACTCCAGCGTACGTCCAAACAGTCATCGTTGAGATCCTCGACGCGGATCCCCGGTCCCAGCAAGTGCTCGACTGGTTTATCGGCGAAGAACCGCGACACCACATACAATTACCGGTTGCTCCATCCCAAGCCGCTGAGCACGAGGGCCCCCGTCGCATTTCCCACGCTCGCGTCTTGGCGCGCAGCGGGGTCCTGCGTGTCCAACTACGCCACTACGCCGATCTCGCAGCACATCTGAGCCACAATCCCCAGATGATTGAGGTGTTCTACCACATACGTTGCTACCATCTGCTCCCCTCCTGCTGCTGGCTGTCACCGTACCAAAAATCCCTTTCGAGTCAATGCAAACTGCGGAATGTAGGCTCTATGGGACATTATCGCGACGCCATGACGATTAACCGACAAGCATAGCGCGAAAGACGATAGTCAGTGAGTGGCCTGCCACGCCCTGCTGATTTTTTAACCAAAAGGCTAAAATTACTGCCAACATCACGACCCGAATTCTCGCAATCTTCTTTCGCGCGGTCGATGACTTCTTCAAACTTCTGCCAGGTGCTGTACTCCAGCAGCGGCATCAGGTTACGCGCGGTCCAGTATTCACCTTGTGCATCCGTCTGGCGGATCGCGTCGAATGGGCTTTGTCCAGGAACTATCGGCATCATACAGAGACCCTCCTTCGTGCTCGATGATACATATGTTTCACACGAGTGTCAAGCCATCATTTCCAATAAATCCGTAGTAGCACCGTATTTTTGAAAACATACTACTGATATACCACAATCGATCTACCTCCACAGTATCGCAATTTTATAAACAGTATTGCGATGAAATTGCGCCAGCAGGTAGGGGTCGAAGGGGAATACGTCCCAATCGCCAGCAGATGACCATGGCGAGCAGACACAGCAATACCCATTTTTAAAATTTGACATCGGCAATATTTTGATATACACTATCAAAAGATAGTTATTCTTATAAGGAGGCAAATAGCATGAACGGAACTGGCAATCGCAAATGGTGGGCTTTGATCGCCCTGACGCTCGCCGTCCTCGCCGTCGGCCTGGATGCTACGATCCTCAGTGTGGCGCTGCCAACGTTGGCCAAAGCCCTGAATGCATCTGAGTCTGACTTGCAGTGGTTTTCTTCGGGATATTTGCTGGTGCTGGCGGCGGCGATGTTGCCGATGGGGTTGCTGGGCGACCGACTGGGCCGCAAAAAAGTCTTGCTGGGAGCGTTGCTGCTCTTTGGCGCGGGCTCTGCCGCCTGCGCGTACGCGCCGACGGCAGGCGCGTTCATTGCCGCCCGCGTGGTCCTGGGCGTGGCCGGCGCAGGTATCATCGTCATGTGCATCTCGGCTCTGACCGTACTCTTCACCAAAGCGGAGATGCCCACGGCGGTCAGCGTCTGGGGCGCCGCGAACTTCGTCGCGTTTCCCATTGGCCCGATCCTGGGGGGTTGGCTGTTGACGCATTTCTGGTGGGGCTGGGTGTTTCTGATGAATGTCCCCGTCGCCCTCATCGGCCTGATCGCCGCGCTGGCCCTGGTGCCAGAGTCGCGTGCCCCTGTCCGCCCCGGATTGGACCCGCTGGGGATCGTGCTGTCGGCGGGCGGACTGACGGGTGTGACCTATGGCTTC
>DAIDHM010000232.1 GCA_027459705.1 Ktedonobacteria bacterium
TGTGCATGATCTCGTTCTGGACGCTGGGATGGTCGAGCGGGATCGCCCCGGGCATGATCAGCAGGCCGCGATCGCCGCTCTCCCAGAGCGCGGCGATGACGGCGGCCATCATCCGCAAGACGCCGCGGGTCTGCTGGAAGCGATCCAGCTGGCACCAATCGCTGTACAGCCGATCGAAGAGTTCGGGATGGAACGGATAGGTATCCTGAATGCGACGGCGATAGGCGTCTTCGCGACAGGCCGCCGGGAACTCGTTACTGTGGCTGGCATAGAATTCGCCGAAGGCGCGCACGACGGCGTCGGCCTGGCGATGCAGGTCGGGGTCGTCGATGCTCTGGAAGAGGCGGCGGCGGACGATGGCATAGCCCTCTTCCGTTCCGGCCGGCCGCCAGGGCGAATCGCTGCGCCTGAAGACCTGTTGCAGGCGGGTCAGGGCCTGCTGACCGCCATCGCCACCGACTTCGGTATCCGAGGCGGGGAGGCTGGCGACGACCAGCGCGGTCGGCACGGCGCGCGCGGCCTCGGTCAGCGCCTGCGCGAAGCTCATGTTGGCGTCGAAAGATCCGCCTGAGAAATGATCATTGACGAATAGCTGGCGAGCGTGCGTCACCCATTCATCGATCAGGATGATGACCGGCGCGGCCGCGCCCAGCATCTCGCGCAGCACGTCCGAGCCAGGGTTGGTGCCCGTGGCGTCGGCCCCGGCCACGCGGTCATAGCACTCAAGCTGCCAGGCAAGCTCGCCCCAGAGCGTCCGGACGGTGGTGCCATCGGATTTGATCGCCGGTTGACCCGGCGAGATCGCCTGGCCCGAGAGGACGACGCGCCGCGCCTGGACGGTGTTGGCGACGTCGGCCTCCAACAGGACCGGTTCCATGCCCAGGAGATCGTGGGCGTTGACTCCCGAGAAGAGGTGATAGAGCGCCAGCATCGAGTGCGTCTTGCCGCCGCCAAAGTTGGTCTGCAATTCGACCACCGGATTGCCGCCTGTGCCGTTCAGCCGCCGCAGGGCGTTGACGAGCAGGCCGCGCAGCCCGGCGGTGATGTAGGTGCGCTGAAAGAATTCACGCGGATCGTTATACTCCGCCGAGCCTTCATGGCGCGCCACCTGACCGAGATCCGCCATGAACTCGGCCTGCTGATAGCGGCCGGTAGCGACATCCTTATGCGGCGTGACGATTTCGCGCCAGGGGCGCAGCCCACTCCCCGCGCCCGTCCCCGCGTCCAGCGGGCGGGTGGCGCGGCGCGTCGTCTTCTGCGCGCTCTCTTCATAGCGCACGCGCAGCAACTCAGCTTTCTGGCGCTCCAGTTCGACGGCCTCGGGCGCGGCAATGGCCCGCAATAGCCGTTCCATCGTGTCCAGCGCGCGGTAGGCATCGTCGGTGGTGAAGGTCTTCTGGTGCGCCCAGTTGTTGCGGGCCGTCCGCAATTCGCTGACGTAGTTGCGCTCGCTGTGACCCAGCACCTTGCCGAAGACGGAGTTCCACAGGTTCCACATGATGACGAGCAACGCCTGGGTGTCCAGATCGTCGTCCAGGCTATCGGCGATATGCTCCTCGCGGATAGTGTTGGCGGCCTCATAGCGCCAGCGCGGTCCCAGGATGGCGGCGCATTGGCGCTCCACATAGGGTTGCAGTCCCGCCCGCAACGTCTCTAAGCCTTTGCCGACCCGTTCGCTATTGCTCTGTGCCATGTCGCCTCCCCATCACTTGCCGCGCCCACGGTTCCCTGCGCGAGCCAAGCATACGCCCAGGATGCATGCACTGCACCCAAACATTATCTCCAAAATAGCCACAATGTGCCGCGCCTTCCGGCGCTGGCGCTTGTTCTTTATTGTACGCTACCAGACGCCGTAGATCGAGCTCTGCCGTAGATCGGTGGTGGTGATTGACTATAGATGTGTTGGGGAATCCACCCGCATCGCCGGAGAGCCGCTCCGCGTTTCTGCTATACTGCCTATTGCCTACCCTGCCGGTAGTGAGATTCCAGTCTGTGAGGTAGCTGCTCTGTCCACTCATGAGGAGGCAAGCTCTATCCCGGCCAGCCTGCGAGTCCGCGGCTACCAGGCGCGCCGCATCAGCGGTGTGGAGGTCATCCTACCGCCGACCGTCACGGTCCCCGCGGGCGGATTCCTGATGGGCAATGTCCATCCCCGTACGCTCTTTGGATTGGCCGACGACGCGATGCCGCAATCTGTCATCGCGGTGGCTGCCTATGCGATCGCGGTGTATCCGGTGACGGTCGCCGAGTACTCGCTGTATCTCGCTGCGCATCCTGATCACTGGGTGCCATGGTTGGGTGGCAGTCTGGAATGGCGGACACAACAAGAACGGGCGGACCATCCGGTCGTGGGGGTGTCGTGGTACCACGCGCGGGATTACGCGGCGTGGCTGGCGGAAGTGACGGGCATGTCATGGCGGTTGCCGACGGAAGCGGAGTGGGAGAAGGCGGCGCGGGGTGTTGATGGGCGAAACTATCCCTGGGGAGCGCAATGGGAGCGGGGGCGGGCGAACATGCGTGAAGCGGGAAGCCCGGGGACGACAACGTCGATCGGGGCGTACGGTGCCCGGGATACAACGCCGTATGGCTGTCATGACATGATGGGAAATGTCTGGGAGTGGTGCCACTCCTGCATGCTGCCCTACCCCTACGACGAGGGCCAGAGCGAAGACTCCGCTGACGACCAGATCCTGCGCGTGAGCCGCGGTGGATCCTTCATCGAAGATCCCGAGATCGTCAGCGCGACGTTCCGCAGTGCTACACTCGCTTATCATGCTTTCGGCAGCCTGGGCTTCCGACTGGCGCGCGGTGGGCGGCCGGACGATGCCATGCGCCCGCTTGCGCGCCAGACCACTGGCGCCGACGATCTCACAGGTCCATCTGCGACTGTTGGGCCAGACGGGAAGTAGCGCGCGTGTTTGGCGTAGCGGTGGCGCCCAGGGTCACGCGATCAGTGGAGAGGCGCTGCAATTCCGGCCAGGCGATCACCAGCGCGTTATAGGCCAGGGCCTCTTGCGCCCACCCCTGGCGCTCGCCGATTACATAGAGCCGATACGCGAGCGCCCTGGCGGTGTCGCCGATGCCGCCGACGGCGCGCAGGATCGCGGCGGCGCTGGCCTCGCCCTCGCCCGCGCTGATGATGCGCGCCAGGTGCTGGGTGACGGCCCAGGCCGTCAGGCGCGGCGTCGTCTTTGGATCCCAGGCTTTGGGCAGGTCGGCGCGCGCGATCAGCCACGCTTTGCCGCCCTGCGCGGCGAAGATGCCCGCCTCGGTCAGCGCGTGCAGGGTGGTGTTCTTGGCGCGCAAGATCGTCTCGGCGTCGCCATATTTGGCCTGACTCATACCGTACTGGCTGAACCAGGCAATGGCGAAGCGCGTCTCGGGGTCATATTCGCCCTCTTGCTCGTCCAGCACGGTGTCGAGTTCCTGATTGATGATGCCCAGCGCCGTCCGGACGCTCAGCGGTTCGCCATCTTGCTCGACGACGCGGCGATAGCGCGAATAGACCGCCATGCCGGGGCCGATCGCCGCCTGCGCCAGGTCCACCGGCGCGATGTTGCCCTGCTGCAGCCGCCGCAGCGCCGGGGGCAGTTCGCGGCGCAACGCGGCCAAAAAATCGCGGCGCGTCGCCAGCGGGGCATCCGCCGCGCGCGGACGACAGACCAGCACAATCGAAGACGCCAGTGCGTTCGTACCGCTGGCGACGGGGCGATTACTTAATTCTGTGCGCATCGGCCAGGTGCCGTCTATGAGAAACCCCGCCTGGATCAGGCCTGCGAGCATCGTCTCCCAGCCAGTCGAGGCAACGCGCTGGTTCCCCTGGTTGTCATCACCTTCATCTTCTTCTGCTTGCTTGAACGCGTAATAAACGGTGAGGGGATATTGATCACTCGCCATCTGGGCGATGTTGGCGAAGACCTGACCGAGGCCAGTCTCAAAATGCTTGTCAGCTTTGTCTTTGCTGCCTGCGAAGCGATACGGCGTCGCCACCAGCTCCTGTTTTTTAGGGGTTAACAGCCTCGCAAAGTGATCTGGATAGATATTCCCCAGCGATCGCCGGAGCCAGACGTAAAAGAAGTCCGATAGATCCGCGTAACCGATATTGTCATAGTAGGGAGGATCAGTAGAAACGAGCGGACGGTTGGAACCATATATGGCTGCGGTAGCGTCTTGTTGATGAACCTCAGCAAACGTGATGCCAGGCGCAGCTTCGAGAACATGGTGTATCCAGTCTATTGCGCCCATAAAATTTCCTGTTGAGGCGCTCAATGGGTTTGCTTCCACAAAGTCCCAGACCATTGGAATTGCTTGGCGAGCAAAAGTGTTTCGTATAGTTTCACGCCCTGAATGCCAGCTACAAATATCTGAATTGTAATCCGCTAGTCTATCAACAGCGATTGCCAGATACGTCGCGACGGCGTCGGCATAAGCCGCATCGCCACCATCGGCCAGCACACGCGCGCGCGCCTCGCCCACCAGGTCGCTGAACGTGGTGAGCGCGACCAGCTGGCGCGGGGTGAAGAGATCGCCGAAGGTGGTAAGGCCATACAACGGACACCATATTGCCCGACGATCACCCCCAAGTTCTTGATTTGGTGCCCAATCGGAATGTGCCTCCTGCGCAACGTCACTCTGATCTTGTGTTGGGGGGAGATAGACGCGACTATGTTTGCTTTCTGCCACGATCGCCATCAATTGCGCGCCCATGCGATGCGCCATGCCCTCAGCTTTGATATGTTGCTCGGGTGCGACGGTCTCGCAAGCCAGGCATTTGAATTTGGCGCCGCGCCCTTGTTTGGGGGGCGCGGGTGGCTGACCCGCACCGCTGACAATGGTGAACGTGATCGTGGGCGGCGTGGTCGCGCGGTCGACCCGCGGTTCCACCCAGGTATGGCGCCCGGGCTTCTTAGAGAGTTCGAACGATGAGATCAATGGCATGCGCGCGCCACAGGCGGGGTTAGGGCAGGTGACGGTGCGCGCCCAGAGCCAGGCGATGACGGTGGCCTGCCCGCCGCCCAGCTCTTTGGGGAGCGCGACGGTGGGGTAGAGCTGGCCGATGCGCGCGCGGGCCGCGTCGCGCATCCACTGGCCATAGTAGCGGACGTCGGCGGCCAGGCCACGGGCGCCCGCCCAATCGCCGCCCGGCATGCCCTCACGCGCAGCGGGGTTGACGGGCGCGCGGCCCGCGTAGCGCGGCGGAATCTCGATCAGGGCCTTGTTGATCAGCACGGCGACGGGATTGAGATCGCTGGCGTGCGCTTCCAGCCCCAGCCGTTGCGCCTCCAGCGGGATCGATCCGCCACCGGCGAAGGGGTCCAGCACGGGCGGGGCATACTGGCGCAGGGCCGTGGCCACCTGCGCGGGCGTCAGGTCGCTGCTCAATGCCACGCCGTGGGCGCGGGCGACGGACTGCGCGATGGCGACGCGCGCCGGGTGCAGCGCGGTCTCCTCATTCGAGTTCTCCCACAGTACCAACTGCTTGATGATCGCGAAGAGCCGTTCGCGCTCGGCGTGTTGCTCCGCCTCGGTCGGGAAGAGCTCCAGCAACGCCGAGGGGTCGTCCACCAGCGAAGCGAAGAGGACGGCGCGACAGGCAGCGAGAGGGCGACGCGCCCACCACAGGTGCAGCGTCGAGGGATGGCCGTGGCGGATCGACTTTTCGCGGGCGGAGGCGTGGTTGATTTCTTCCAGCGGCAGGGCAACCTCGATGAGCTTCTTGCGATACGTGGTCGGCGCGGTCATTGCGTGTCCCTCTCTCCATGCGGGTCTGGTTGGTATGTGGGTAGTATAGCATAGCGAACGCGATTGGTCGGTTCACGTAGCCTATTATTGCTCGTGCGGAGATTGAAAATCAGCGGTGCGATGAGTTTCGCCCACAATCTTGATAATTCTTCATATTTTTTGGTTTCACGACATTATTTCCACATGCCGATACGTTGCTGTTTTCACGATATCGATAGCCATTTGTACATCGACCCCTTTTTCCTGATAAATCCCAGCGCTGTCTTTCAGCATATAACCAAGTGAATAATTGACACTCCGCATAGGCTAAAGCCGTAGCGGATTCTTAGTTCAACCTGTTAGCGCAATCGGTGCTATTGCTAGCGTCCGACTGGAGGCCATCAGTCCCTAAGCGTTGCGACCGGCGAACCGGCCCCGTTTCGGTCTGCCCGACCGTACGGTGGTGTGCCAAAAGTTCCAGAGCCA
>DAIDHM010000084.1 GCA_027459705.1 Ktedonobacteria bacterium
GGGATCTTTTCCAGCGCCATGACAGCGCTCGCGCCCGCGTCCTCAGCGATTTTGGCTTGTTCGGGAGTGACGACATCCATAATGACGCCGCCCTTGAGCATCTCTGGAAAGGCGCGCTTGATGGCCTCGGTACCTACTTGCTTTTCCACGTCACTGCCTCCTCGTGTGGTCCATTCAGTTAGATGGCCACACGCCTGCCGTCCCTTCTCTTGGCGCCGGACTATCTGGCGCGGCGGAACTCATGGCAGGGATAGTTCCACTGGTTCATATTGTGCGTTCCGGCCGTACTCAGAGGGTAACGCACACATTTCATGGTAGCACATTTGGCGATTGGACCGCAACGCTCTCCTCGACGTCGGGTATGACAAGGCGATCAGGGGGCGCGACACAGTGCATAGCGCCCAAACATAGGCAGGTTTCACGCGCGTAGGGCTACGACACAGAACTGTTGCATTGTCGTTGGTTAACCCAGCACTGCTGGGTTCGATTGACCATGTGGCGCTGTGTGCTCGCTGGAAAGAGATGCTATGATCACAGAGGCACGCATCGGCGACTTGCTGATGCGCAGCGCCCGCGGAGAACCTTACTTGGTCGAGAGTAGCGCGCCCAAGAGATTCTATTCAGCACGCGAGCAGTAAAGGATTGTGGAGTTGACACTATGACTGATATCCCAAAGGCCCTCGCTATCGAGACCAACCCTACCGAAGCGGAATATCTGACCCAACAGCTCGGCCAATCAGTGACGCTGGTGAATTATCCAGACCTCTTTGGCACACTGGCGGATGACCAACTCGCAGATGTTGCGATCCTTATCCCATTCATTCACTCGCATATCGGCGCCCCTGAGATGGCGCGGATGCCAGCCTTGCGTTTGATTGCGACGCGATCGACTGGCTATGATCATATCGATCTGGCGGCGGCGGCGGCGCGCGGTGTTGTCGTGGCGAATGTCCCTGGCTATGGTGAAAATGCTGTAGCCGAACATACCTTTGCCTTGATCCTCACGCTCTCCCGCAAGATCGACCAGGCGATAGCCCGTGCCCGAGCGGGAGATTATACCCTCGAGGGCTTGCGCGGTTTTGATCTGTATGGCAAAACGCTTGGCGTCATCGGCGCCGGAGCTATCGGCCTGCATACGATTCGTATCGGCAAGGGTTTTGGGATGCGCGTCCTCGCCTTTGATACGCACCAATCCTCCTTACTTGCGGAGGTCATCGGTTTTTCCTATGTCGCACTGGCGCAACTGCTGGCTGAATCCGATATTGTCAGCCTGCACGCCCCAGCGCTGCCCAGCACATTTCATTTGATCAACCGTGAGACGCTGAGCCAGATGAAACGCGGCGCGCTGCTTATCAACACGGCGCGTGGGACATTGGTCGATACGGAAGCCCTCACCTGGGCTCTCGATTCCGGGATATTGGGCGGGGCTGGCCTGGATGCATTGGAAGGCGAGGAATTTCTGCAACGTGAGGAAGAGTTACTCGCCCAGGCCGGGTGGCCCGGTGCCGAAGGTGTAGAAACAAAACTACGTTTGCTCTTGAGCAATCATCGTTTGCAGCGTCATCCAAATGTCGTCATGACCCCGCACATCGCGTTCAATACCGATGAAGCGCTGCGTCGTATCCTGGATACGACGATCGCGAACGTCAAAGCGTATCTTCAGGGTACCCCAACGCATGTCGTCAGTGACGGCCAGTGAACGCGTGATCTCGTGTACACACTAAGCGACACGCGCACCGGGCGGTCTGGTATGAGCGACCAGATGATCAGGCAGGCCTTCAGACCTCTGCTCGCACTGATGTGTGGTCAATTGAGATCAATGGGTGGGTAAAGTGCTATAATCTAGCCAAGATTGTGGGGCGAGAACTCCTCGACCACTGGGGGTAAGAACGTGGATGCCGAAGAAATACTCACCATTGCGCGTACCGCAGCCGAACCGCCAGAGAGTTGGACGGTCATTCCGTTGAATCAACAGATCACTCGCCACGCCGCGATCCTCTGGACTGGAGGATCATTGGTTGGGTTTGGTCTGATGATCTGGCTCTATATCGCGGTCGCCAATATTTTTTCGTTTGATTCCATCCAGTTCTTCATCATGCTCATTTTGGGCTTCATTGGGGTCGGCAGCGCATACGTTGTCGCGGGACGCGTGCGTAAGTTGCTGGATGCTGATCATTATATGATTGTGTTGACACCTGAGGTATTCGTACAACAGCAGGGTAAGTCGATTACCGAGGTGCCATTGCCCAATGTCGCGAATCTCACGCTGCGTGGGGTCTTCGGCGGCAACGTGGCATATACCCAATATGATGAGCGCGATCCACGCAATGCGGCTTTCAGTCTCAATCAGATGCTCGGTGGCCGCCAGACACAGCGCGCCCGTCGCACCCCCGATTCGTTGGCGTTCATAGATACCCGCACTGATACCCCAGTTATCATCGCCGAAGATAATTCATTTGGCGAACTGCCTATCATCGAAGAGGTGATCCGGCAGTATGTCGAAAGTATGCCGCGCGCCCGTATCAACTGACCGGCTCTTGGGAGATCCGAACACGCGGCCCCGACCGGGCAGTCGCAGTGCGGACAGTGCCACGGGAACCATGCATACACATATTGGCTCCATCGATGAGGTAACACGATATGCTGCGCGACATTTTGCGCCAGATGATCATTACAGCGGTCGCCGCCTTACACGAACAGGGCGAACTGGACCTACCCGCCGACGGTATACCTACCTTTGAACTCGATCGCAACCAGAAAGTCGACTTCGGCGAGTTTTATACCAACATCGCGATGAAACTGGCTCGACCACCTAAATCTCGGGAGATCGGGGCGAAGATCGCCGAGTATCTCAATGATGCGGTGAGCGTCGTTCCCGCGTATGCTGCGGTAGCGAGCGTCGAAGTCGCCGGACCTGGCTTCATCAACATGCGCTTACGGCCGGCGTGGCTGCTGGCGCAGTCTCAGGTGATCCAGGTAGCCGGACCCGAACGGGTCGGCGCGATTGACATCGGCGCTGGCACGGCGATCAATCTTGAATTCGTCAGTGCCAACCCGACCGGACGCGTCCATATCGGCAACGGCCGCGGCGGGTTCATTGGCGATACGCTCGGCAATATCATGCGGTTGGCGGGCTATCAGGTGACCAAGGAATATTATTTCAATGACTTTGGCGGCCAGATCGATGTATTGGGAACGTCGATCGAGTGGTATATCCGGCGCGCCCTCGGGCAGGTCGATGCGCCTAAACCCGCCGAAGGGTATTTTGACCACGACGATCACCCGGAGGATCCGTATTACCAGCGGATTGCTAGCCGTGTCCTGGAACAACTTGGTCCGGCCGCACTGGCATTGCCAGATGCAGAGCGATCTACGAAGCTCGGGCATGCGGCTGCGGGCTATATCATCGAAGACATCCGGGCGACGATGGCTCGGCAGCATATCGAATTCGATGTGTGGTTCAATCAATCATCTCTTGATACGAGTGGCGCCCTGCAAGATGGCATCGAGGAATTACGAGCGCGCGATTATCTCTATGAGAAAGAGGGCGCCCTCTGGATGCGCACCGGGGATTTTGGCGACGAAAAAGATCGTGTCCTCGTCAAATCTGATGGTGAGCCGACCTATGTTGCCTCAGATATCGCCTATATGCTCAATAAATTTCGCCGCGGTTTCGCCCGCCTGATCTACGTCTTAGGGCCGGATCACTTCGGTTATATTGGTCGGCTGAAAGCGGTCGCCCAGATGCTGGGGTATGCTGCCGAACAGGTCGAAGTGTTGATTTATCAGCAAGTTAGCTTGAAAGTCAACAATGAACTGGTGAAAATGAGCAAAAGATTGGGCAATGTGGTCACGCTCGATCAGCTGGCCGATGAGGTTGGTCCAGATGTCACCCGCTTCTTTTATCTGATGCGTGCTAATGAGACGCCACTGGAGTTTGATCTCGCGCTGGCAAAGCGGCAGGGCGAAGACAACCCCGGGCTCTCCGTGCAATATGGCCATGCGCGCACTGCAGGCGTCTTGCGCAAGGCCGAAGAAGCTGGCCTGTCGCCGCTCGAAGACGCCCGCGCGGCGGATACCAGCATCCTGCTGCAAGATCCGCGCGAGCAGCTTGATGCGGAATTGGGTTTGCTGCGCGAATTGACCCGCATGGAAGAGGTGATCGAACGCGCCGCCATTGATGCCGAACCGCATCATCTGACGAAATATGGGATGGATGTCGCTTCGGCTTTCCATATTTTCTACGATCGCTGCCCGATCCTGCGTGCGGATTCCCCGGAGGTGCGATCGGCACGCCTGGCTTTGACGGTGGCCGCGCGTACTACCCTGGCTGGTGTCTTGCGCCTCCTGGGGATGTCCGCGCCGGAGCGCATGGATCGTGAGCAGGAAGCGCAGTGAGTCGACGATGGCGGTCACAGCGATATCCAGGATGTATCGACGCGGGGCCAGGTGGCCTACCATGGACATAATGGGGGGCAGCCATGTTGCTGGCTATCGATCTCAGCAATACTGGGATCAAATTCGGTCTGTATAACGGGCGCGAGATTCGTGCCCGCTGGCGAGTCGCGACAGTGCGAGATAAGACCGCAGATGAATATGCGATGCTGCTGCAAAATCTGTGTCAGCATCATGGTTTCACGCTGACAGAGATCGACGCCAGCATCATCTCCAGCGTGGTTCCACCCCTGACCCCCGTCATGCAGGATCTTGCTCGACAATATCTGCACCACGAAGCCATTGTTGTTTCGCACGCGACGCTGCACCAACCTCGTCTGCTGGTCGACAATCCCTGGGAAACTGGCACTGATCGCCTGTTGAGTGTGTTGGCGGCGCGCGCGATCTATCGCGTCCCCGCGATCATCATTCAGTTTGGCACGGCGACCAGCTTCGATGTCGCTTCGCCCGAAGGGGATTTTCTGGGTGGGGTGATCGCGCCTGGCTTGGGGATCTCGGCCGAAGCGCTCGCGCGATCCGCGTCGCGACTGTATCAGGTCGAATGGAAAGCCCCCGCGACCGTCCTGGGCAAGAACACGGCGCATACCATGCAATCGGGTATCGTTTATGGCCATGCCGCGATGGTCGAGGGCATCGTTGCGCGCCTGCGTCGCGAGATGCCCGGTGGCGCGGATGCGGTCGTGATCGCGCATGGCGGCCTGGCGAATATCGTTGCGGGTGCGACGGAGATCATCGATATCTTCGCTCCCAATATGATTTTGGATGGCCTGGAGCGCGCGTATGAAATCGTGCAAGCCGGCCTGGAAAGGTAAGCATGTTGTCTTCGCGTATGGAGGTGGCCCATCGGGTGGCGCGTGATCTTCAGACGTTGCCACATGTCGTGGCACTCGCCCTCGGTGGTTCGAGTATGCATGCCCGGGATGATGCCCTTTCAGACCTGGATATCGAGGTCTTCGTCACCACCGATCCGCCATTGGGTGATCGCGAATCCCTGATTCTTCCACAAGCGCAGTACGCCGAAATTGGCAATCATTTCTTTGGCTCGGGCGATGAATGGATCGACCGCGCCAGTGGTGTGGAAATTGATGCGGCATTCTGGCCTGTGGATTGGATTGCCGATCAATTGGATCGTGTCCTGACCCATCACCAGGCTTCTCTTGGATACACGACCTGCTTCTGGTATACAGTACGCTCAGCATTGCCGCTCTATGACCCCGCGGGTTGGCTCGCCCAGACCCAATCGCGGGCACGAGTCCCATATCCCGAGCCGCTTCGGCAGGCGATCATTGCGCTGAACCATCCGGTGCTCCATACAAAAATGCATTCCTATAGGGATCAGATCCGTATCGCCATCGCCCGCGCGGATCTGGTCAGCGTACAGCATCGGGTGACCGCGCTACTGGCAAGTTACTTTGATATAATTTTCGCGATCAATCGCTTGCCTCATCCGGGGGAGAAACGGCTTGTGGACATCGCCACGCGGACCTGCGGACTGTTGCCGACCGACATGGCAGGGGATATCGCGGCGGTGCTCGCGGCGACTGCCGACCCGCACGCGCGCAATCTGTTGGGGTCGGTCCAGGATCTGTGTGATCACCTCGATACCCTTCTCCAGCAAGAACAGTGTTATCCTGCGAGTTGACGCGCGGGTGCCAGCGCGATGGATGGTCGTTCGGAGATGAGGCGGGTTTGCGATTCGGAAGGTCCAACAGCTGGTCCGACCCATCAACCAATTGTTTTATCGAGCGATGCTCCCTCCGCAGACCGTTCCCGTCGTATAATCAGCGGGGGATATGGCGGACCATGAGATTTTTGAGGCGTGGAAGTTCAGGCAGTGCGCGCACACATGAGGTAGTCACGCGAGATGAGTAATGATATGCAGGTTGAAGAAGCGCAACAGCGCATTCTCGCTGGTGCAACGGTATTAGGCACAGAGCGAGTGGCCCTCAACGATGCGCTGGGTCGCGTGCTGGACGGCCCAATTGTCTCGGCGTTTGACTTGCCGCCATTCGCCAACGCATCGATGGATGGCTACGCGCTGCTGGCGCGCGATGTCACAGGGGCCAGCCTGGACCATCCGGTTCTGCTCAGGGTAGTGGGAGAAGTTCCGGCGGGCGGCATGTACAGCGGTGCAGTTCAGCCAGGCACCGCCATCCGGATCTTCACGGGTGCGCCCGTGCCCCAAGGCGCGGATGCGGTGGTCCAACAGGAGTTGACAGCGCCAGGACCCTCACCCGACATGATTGCTCTCAGATCGTCAGCGACGGTCGGTACGAATATCCGTGCCGCGGGAAGCGATATTCCGGCAGGCACCCCGATGCTGGCGCGTGGGACCAGCATCGGGGTGCCGGAAGTCGCGCTCCTGGCGGCGCTGGGCTTGCCCGAAGTGATGGTGGTTCGGCGTCCGCGCGTGGCAATTATCGCGACTGGCAATGAACTGGTCGAACCAGGCGGTTCGCTCTTGCCAGGCCAGATCTACAACAGCAATACCCCCATGCTCGCCGCCGCCGTACGCGAAGCGGGTGGTGAGCCCTGGATTTTGCCAGTGGCGCGCGATGATCTGGCAGATATCCGCGCGCGCTTTGCGCAGGC
>DAIDHM010000044.1 GCA_027459705.1 Ktedonobacteria bacterium
CTATGAGGATGATCGGCCATCTGGCCGCGGCCCGCGCTATGAAGATCGGTCCGGGATCGATGACCGTCTGCCACGGGAGATGGACGACCCGTATTCCCAGTCGCGCCCGCGTGACCCGTATTCCCAATCGCGCCCGCGCGACCCGTATTCCCAGTCGCGCCCCCATGACCCGTATTCACAATCGCGACCGCGCGACCCGTATTCCCAATCGCGACCGCGTGACCCCTATGCGGCATCACGCCCGGGGAGTCGGTTCGATGATGAGATGCCTCATCCTGCGGATAGTGGCAGATCCCGCGATTCGCTGTCGTTCGCGTATAGCCGCAAGAGCGCGGTGGTCGGCGCGGTGCCACCAGTGCGCAAACGAGCTTCACCTCTCTCCCGCTTCCTGAGCGTCGTACTGATCCTTCTTCTGCTCGGTGGTGGCGGTTTCGGCGCATACTATGTCCATAAGCATCCCAGTATTCTGCAGAAGTTCGGCTTTGGCGGCGCGAGCAGCACCGCGACCACGTACACCGCTGCCATCCCTGGCAATGGCTGTGACAAAGGTAACGCGAAGTGGGCGCAGAGCAGTGATCAGGATTTTACTTTTGCCTGTCAGCAAAATGGCTTGCTGATCACCCAGAAGGGCAATTTCAATACATTCAGTGGCATGTTCTATGAGGGGACCACGACGACACCCATCGCAACGAACTATACCGTACAGGTGAACGCGACCTTGCAGAGCACGGAACCAACCAATACCATTGGGATGCTGATACATCTCGGAGATGTCAGCCAGCAGCAATTGACGAGCGGCTATCTCTTTGTGGTGACCGCGCTGGGCGAGTGGGATCTCGTGCGGGTGGGTACGCCAAATAACACGCAACTTGCCGTTGGCTATTTACCCCAGACCGCCAAGTCCTATACGCTGGCGGTCACTGCGGCTGGGCCTGTTATGACGCTCGCCATCAATAACACCACGGTAGGCGCGTTTACAGACACCACCTACACTGCCAGCAAAGCCGTGGGACTGGTGATCTCCAATCCTGGCGGCACGCAACCGGTCGCCGCCTCGTTCGCGCAATTCAGCTTCCAGAACCAGGGCGCATCTCCTGTCACGGCGGAAAGCGCCGCGGCGACCGCGACGGCCCAGGCGACGCAAGCGCTGCAAACCCCCTACACTGCTGCTGTGCCTGGCCCCGGCTGTGACAAAGGCGCCGCGCAATGGGCGCCACCAGCGGCTCTCTCGCTGACTGGCACGGTGACCTGTAGCGCCACGACGATGACGCTCACCAAAGATACGTCGCCGAGCGCGGGTTCGATCGTTGGATACTTTGGGTACTATGGCGCGCTACCCGCGAATTATTCCGTTGGGGTGACGGTCGATCCGAGCAAATTGAACGGTGGCTGCGCGGCCGTCTATACGCGCTTCTCCACGAAAGGCGCCTATCTCTTCGCGCTGTGCGACGATGGGTCGTGGGATATCGACATCATCAGCAACGGGACGAAGACGGCATTGCGGCGAGGCGCTGTGCCGGTAGCCACATCCTACGATCTTCTCGTGACGGATAATGGCGGCGCGAAATCATTCACCATCAACAGCCGGACGGCGACCGTGACCAACACTGTGCTGACCGATACCACATTCGTCGGCCTGGGCATTATCACCGCCCCTGGCGGGTCCGGTGTGGTCAGTTACAGCAATTTCAAATTGACGCCACTGGCCGCCAACGGGTGATGCTTCCAGCAAGGTCTGTCATTGGCGCGCGCATCAGCGCGGCGCGATCTCTGCCACATAGGTCAACGCTTCACGCGCCAGTTCCAGCCACAGTGCGGTATCTTGAGGAATCACGACAAGCCATTCCTTCATCACCCGCGCCTGGCCCAGCGTGAAGCGCTCGCCGTTTCCAGCAGCGATCAGCGCGTCGACACGGGCACGCGGCAGTTTGACCACCAGACGATCGCGGGTGAGCATACAAAAAATCTTGTCTCTCACCCGCAGTTCGGTCAGCCCGAAGCTTTTGCGGTGTGGTTGGTCACCCACGTAGCTGACGCCGGGTTCGTCGCGCAGTGCCGCGACCACCGCTGCGAACCGCTCGGTCGCGGTGGCCCCTGCTTCTTCCATCATTCCTCTTGCCCCCTCTTTTGAGATCCTGAATACCGCTATGGCCATTATCCTCGTGCCATCAAGAGGCATTCAGGATCCTTATACTTTCTCTAGGCTCCCACGACGAAAATTGAGCATTTCCTGATGTCGCTCTCGCTATACTCAACGATGATGTGGTGTTCACATACAAACAGAAATGAGTGCTGAGATGTCCATCATCATGCTTGTTCTCGCTGCCGGTTTCTGGGTCACGGCTGGCATCATGCAGTGGCCCTGGCTGGCCCTTGTGGGCCTCGGCCTGTCGATCTGCGCACTGGCCATTGGTGGGTCGCAATCCCGACCTGCCGCCGCGGTGACGTGGATCCGCAAAACAGACGACACGATGCCGCCCGCGCACGACGATCTCCCCACACCATTGCTGGTTGCGGATTGGATCACGTTGAACGACAAAACATCCGAGCCTCCGCGAACACGCGCTAACGTTCTCCCCGCTATCCTCGCAGACATGGAAATGATGAACCTTGCCCATGATCATGACTATGCTGGGTAGCGAGCAGCGACGCCGCGTGTGATATGGACTACACTGCCCGCTGATTTAAGAGCTTTCCTCGGCCTCGATCACCCGATGGACGATATGGACATCGGCTGCGATGGGGAGCCGTAAGAGACGATGCACGATCGAACCATTGCGGATCTCTTGCCAGCGCGACCGCGCGGGCTGGCCGATCACGATCTGCGTGATCTGACGTGCGCTGGCCAGGTGCGCCAGCGCGGTTGGGACATCGGAGTCGCGTAGCAACTGTACCTCCGCCCCCAGGTCTTCTGCCAGCCGTATCTGGTTCTGGAGCGCGATGGTGACCGTCAGGCCGGGTGGGAGCACGGTGACCGCGAGGAAGGGCGCCTTCAACCCATGCGCCAGTCGCCAACCCACCCGCAGGATGTGTTGCGCCGCCGGTCGTGCGTCGAAAGCCACCAATACCCGCTCGGTCGTCCGCGCCCCCCAGGCATGCAGAAGTGCACCTCCGCCCGGGCGCATGAGCGCTTCTAATTGATCTTCGGTCTGCTGCGCCGTACGTCGCAACGCCAGATCACGCAGTGCTGTAAGGTTCCCGGTCGTAAAAAATTCTTCCAACGCTATCCGTGCCCGATCGGGTGGATAGACATTGCCATGTCGCAAGCGCGCCCGTAAGGCCTCTGGCGATATGTCGACCAGCTCGACCTCGTCGGCGCTCTCCAATACGTGGTCTGGAATGGTTTCGTGTTGACGGACGCCAGTGATCGATTCGACAATATCATGCAAACTTTCCAGATGCTGGATGTTCAGTGTGGTGATGACATGGATCCCCGCCGCTCGCAAGTCTTGAATATCCAGGTAGCGTTTGGTGTTGCGCGATCCCGGCGCGTTCGTGTGGGCCATCTCATCCACCAATACTACTGTGGGGCGCCGCGCAAGGATCGCATCGACATCCATCTCGGAGAGCTGGATGTCGCGGTACGTGATGATCTGGCGCGGTATGATCTCCAGATCGCCGATCTGTGCTTCCGTCACCGGGCGGCTATGCGTCTCGACCAGGCCGATCACCACATCGGTCCCCCGCAGCTTGCGGCGTCGCCCTTCGTTGAGCATGGCGAACGTTTTGCCAACCCCCGCCGCCATCCCCAGATAGATGCGCAGTCGTCCCCGCCTTGGGAGGGCGTGGTCCGTCCCTGCTGGGTCTGCGGCAACATGGATATCGCGCAATTGATAGCGATCCAGCAACGATTCGGGATCAGGACGGGCATCGTGAGAATGGTTCGTCATGTAAGCCGCCTTCCGGGTGCAACTCAGTGGCCCTGCGCACGATCGAGCGCGAGGTTGACATCCAGGACATTGACGATGGGATCGCCAAAGATTCCCAGGAACCGCCCGGTGATATGCTGATCGATGATCGCCCGGACGGCGGCTTGCGTCATGCCGCGCACACGCGCGAGACGCGGTATCTGATAATAGGCGGCTGCCACCGAGATATCCGGGTCCAGTCCCGAAGCTGAAGCCTCGACCAGATCGGCGGGGATCGCGGTACCAGGCGGCACATCGGGGTTGGCTTGCCGTAATGCGGCGACACGCTGCTGCACAGTCTGGACGAGCGCCGCGCTGGTGGGGCCCAGGTTTGATCCGCCCGAGTTATCCGCATTGTAGGGTCCTGGCGTTGTCGCTGACGGGCGCCCATGCAGGTACTGCGGCTGGGTCCAATATTGGCCGATAAGGGCCGAGGCCACCGGTTGGCCATTGTGATAGACCAGCGAACCATTGGCCTGGCTGGGGAAAAGGAACTGCGCCAACCCCGTGATCGCCGCCGGGTATGCCAGCCCCAGGCCGAGGGTGCACAGCAGTGTCAGCACGATGGCGGGACGGATGGCGCTCAGAGTCTGTTGCCAGATGGTTGGTCGCGTTGCCGGTGCTGGCACCGGTGTGTTCGTGGTGGTAGGCGCAAGTGTCGTCATTGGTTCTCTCCACATCGGTCGTCGCGATCCCCTCAGCGACTGATCGGACGCTTCCGGGCTTCGGGGAATCGCGATACATGTCCAGTTAGGCCGCCAGATGCAAGGCGACGAGCAGCATATCGATGATCTTGATGCCGATGAATGGGAGGATGATACCTCCCAGGCCATAGAGCACCAGATTATCGCGCAAGAGCACCCCCGCACCGACCGCGCGATAGCGCACCCCGCGGAGCGCCAGCGGAATCAAGGCGATGATAATCAGCGCATTGAAGATCACGGCGGCGAGAATGGCACTGTGGGGTGTAGCGAGGTGCATGATATTGAGCGCCTGCAGTTGCGGGTACGTCGCGACGAAGACCGCCGGGATAATCGCGAAGTACTTCGCGACATCATTGGCAATGCTGAAGGTCGTCAACGCGCCTCGCGTCATCAGCAGTTGCTTGCCGACCTCGACGATCTCGATGAGCTTCGTGGGGTTGGAATCGAGGTCGACCATATTGCCGGCCTCTTTCGCGGCCTGCGTCCCTGTGTTCATGGCTACACCCACGTCGGCCTGCGCTAACGCGGGAGCGTCGTTCGTCCCATCACCGGTCATCGCGACCAGCCGTCCACCTGCCTGTTGTTCGCGAATCAATCGCATCTTGGTCTCTGGGGTTGCTTGTGCCAGGAAATCATCGACGCCCGCCTCGGCGGCAATGGCCTGAGCGGTCAGTGGATTGTCACCCGTGATCATGACGGTGCGGATGCCCATATGTCGCATCTGCTCGAAGCGTTCGCGCATGCCCGTTTTGACAATATCGCGCAACGCGATGACTCCAAGGAAGCGCGCGGACGCGCCCGTTCGGGCTTCGGCGACGACCAGCGGCGTGCCGCCAGCATGCGCGATACGTTCGACGATGATGCGAAGCGTATCGGGCATTGGGATGCCCACCCAACCCATCATGGCATCACCAGCCCCCTTGCGCACCTGTCGCACCAGTCCGGCCCCTTCGTCGATATCAACGCCACTCATCCGCGTCGTCGCGGTGAACGGAATGAAGGTCATCCTGCCGGCCGCGGTCAGTGTCGTCTGATCGACGACCAGTCCATACGTGTTGTGTGCCAGCGTCACGATCGAACGGCCCTCGGGGGTCTCATCGGGGATAGAGGCGAGGAGGGCAGCCTGGGCCAGCACGTCTGGCTCGACAGCATATGCCGGGAAAAAATCAGTCGCCATCCGATTTCCGAGGGTGATGGTGCCGGTCTTGTCGAGCAAGAGGACATCAACGTCGCCCGCTGCCTCCACCGCGCGTCCGCTCATCGCCAGCACATTGCGCTGTACCAGTCGGTCCATACCGGCGATGCCGATCGCTGAGAGCAATCCGCCGATGGTCGTTGGAATCAAGCACACCAGCAGGGCAATCAATGCCGTGATCGAGACGGCATCACCCGAATAGATCGCGAATGGCTCAAGGGTCACGACCGCCAGCAAGAAGATGATCGTCAGAACGGCCAGTAAGATGTTCAAGGCAATCTCGTTCGGCGTCTTCTGGCGATTGGCGCCTTCTACCAGCGCGATCATGCGGTCCAGGAACGTTTCCCCTGGATTCGAGGTGATGCGGACGACGACCCAGTCCGAGAGGACGCGGGTCCCGCCGGTCACGGCGGAACGGTCGCCACCGCTCTCGCGGATGACCGGGGCGCTCTCGCCGGTTATCGCGGATTCATCGACGGCAGCGATGCCAACGATGACTTCCCCATCGCCAGGGATCGCGTCGCCCGCCATGACGAGCACCTGGTCGCCTTTGCGCAGTTGGGGGGCTGGCACGGAGATCCAGGGCGATTGCGGGCCTGGGACGGTCTCATTGGCTACCTGCAGCAATTTGGCGGGCGTGTCCGTGCGCGCGCGCCGCAGGCTGTCGGCTTGCGCTTTCCCGCGCCCCTCTGCCATGGCCTCGGCGAAGTTCGCGAAGAGCACCGTGAACCAGAGCCAGACCGTGACGCTCAGGACGAAGCCACTCTCCGCCGCGATGGGGCTGCCAGGGAGACGTGATCGCACCCATTCGAGGGTGGTGATGACGCTGCCGATCTCAACGACGAACATCACTGGATTGCGGAGCTGGACGCGCGGATCGAGCTTGACAACAGCATCGCGGGTCGCGCGCCGCAGAATCTGTGGTTCGAAAAGCGCAAGTGCCTGACGCGGCTGGCGCGTGATGACGCGCCTCCGCCCGATGCGCGCTGGTGCTGGCTCTTCGCTGTGTGGTTCGGCCGGGCTTCCGGAAAGCGGGTGGCCCGGCGTCCCTTCGTCGCCCATTGCGTTGGCAGTGGGGAGAGCGCCACCTGTGGTTGGGACTGTGGTCTCGGTTGATTGCGTACACCCTGTACTCTGCGAACCTGGATCACGATCGATACGTTGCGGTGCTCTGAGCGCAGCGATTGCCTCGCTTGTGACGCGATCCCTCTCGTTAGCCATCTGTTGATTTCCCATCTTTCTCTTCGTCGACCTCAGTTCGCGCTCAGTAACTCTTGCCAGCGAGCATCAAGAGATGCTCGACGATTGGCCCGAGCGCGAGCGCCGGAAAGAACGTTAATGCGCCAACCAGCAGAATGACCCCGATCAACAGCGCCGAGAAGAGGGCTCCGGTGGTGGGAAAGGTCCCGAGTCCAGCAGGCGCGATCTTTTTGCCCACCAGCAGCCCACTGAGGGCCATCACCGGGATGAGGAAGGCGAAGCGACCCAGGATCATCGCGAATGCCAGGGTCCAGTTATAGAATGGGGTATTCGAGGCCAGGCCCGCGAACGCCGATCCATTGTTTCCCGTCGTCGAACTAAACGCGTACAAAATCTCCGTGAGGCCATGGGGTCCGGCATTGCCAATCTGGGATACTCCACCTGCATACACCGCCGCGAACGCGCTCAAACCCAGGATGGAGAGCGGCAAGATGAGGATGGCCAGCGCGGCCATCTGGATCTCGCCCTGCTGGATCTTTTTGCCCAGAAATTCGGGCGTCCGGCCCACCATCAACCCGGCGATGAAGACCGCCAGGATGGCGAAGACGAGGAGACCATAGAGGCCAGAGCCGACGCCGCCAAAGACGATCTCACCCAGTTGGATGTTGATCAGTGGGATCATGCCACCCAGGGGAGTGTAGCTATCGATCCAGCTGTTGATCGCCCCACAGGAGGCATCCGTGGTAATGGTTGTGAAGAGGGTGGAAGAGCCGATGCCGAACCGCATCTCTTTGCCCTCCATATTGCCCCCCGGTTGCGCCAGCGTATAGGTATGGACGGATTGGTCAATACCTAGATTGGCGAGCAAAGGATTCCCAGCCTGTTCGGCGCCGAGACAGACGATCGCCCCGATCAGGAAGAGCGCGCCGACCGCGGCGAAGAGCGCCCAGCCCTGCCGGGTGTTCCCGGCAAGTTTGCCAAAGAAATAGAGCAATCCCGCCCCGAGAGCAAAGATCGCGAGCATCTCGACCAGATTGCTGAAGGCCGTGGGATTCTCGAAAGGGTGGGCCGAGTTGGCGTTAAAGAAGCCGCCACCATTGGTGCCGAGCATCTTGATCGCTTCTTGAGACGCCACCGGACCCAGCGCGATCGTCTGTTTGAAGCCTTCCAGCGAAACGACCTGGATGGTGCTCGCGAAGGTCTGCGGAACGCCCTGCCAGACCAGCAAAAGCGCGAAGACCACACTGATCGGCAGCAGCAGATAGAGGATGCCGCGGGTCACGTCGACCCAGAAATTGCCCAGGGTATGGGCGCTCCGTCGCGTGAAGCCGCGCACGACCGCCACCGCAATGGCAATGCCCACGGCGGCAGAGGTGAAGTTATGGACCGCCAGGCCCGCCATCTGGGTCAGGTTACTCATGGTCGTCTCGCCACTGTAGTTCTGCCAGTTGGTGTTCGAGCTGAAGCTGATGGCGGTATTCCACGCCAGTGCCGGGTCGACCCCCGGCAGATGGGTGGGATTCAGCGGCAGTGTTCCCTGCAGGCGCTCGAGAGCATAGAGGAGGAGGATTCCGGCGACCGTGAACCACAACATGGCAATGGTGTAGCCCTTCCAATCCTGCTCTTGCTGGCTATCGACTCCACACAGCCAATAGCAACCCCGCTCCACCGGTCGCAGCAGGGGTTCAAACCAGGTGTTTTTCTTTTCAAAGACAGCCACCAGGTACAACCCGACTGGTTTGGTCAGCAGCGCGATCAGCGCGAAGAAAACGGCGATCTGCGCGAGACCATTGAAGGTGAAACTCACAACAATCCCATCCGCTCAAAATTGCTCAGGTCGTAACAGCGCGACCATGAGATAGACCCCGACAGCCAGAGCGACGAGCCCGATGATCAGGTATTCCCAATGCATGGCTACGCCTCCACCAGTGCCGAACATCCCGCGACGAAGGCGATCAACCCGGCAAAACAGGCGATCGTCGCGACGACAAATACCAGATCTGGCATACGCCATCACCAACTTTCCTGGGGCAATAGCATCGGCGCATCGTCCACGGGAGCGCTTGCTCCCAACACGCGATCGATGGCCCGAATGAGGGCTTCAATCGGGAAAGGTTTCAAGAGGACCGCTGCTGGGTGCCAGGTTTCGACCCGTTGGGGTGACGGACGGATCGCCGTGACCACAATGACCGGCGGCATCGTCATCACTGTGCTATCCTGGCGTGGTGATGCCGCCTGCATGTATTGGCGCAGGCGATGCAGGAGGTCCCACCCGCTCCCATCAGGCAAGTTGATGTCCAGTAACAGCAGATCGAACCGTAGGCCAGCGCTGGTCAGATAGCGCCAGGCCTCCGCAATTCCGGCCGCTTCCGCGACCCCATGGCCGCGCGCGACAAGATTGAGTGAGAAGATACGTTCGAGGACCAGTTCGTCCTCAACGATCAGGATATTGGCCACACGATCTCCTATCAACGTATGGGCGCCCATTGATGTCCTGGAAGCCGCCATAACCTGTGTGCTACGCGGATCGCACGGATCCGCATAGCTGGCGGAAGGCTCGGGCGCTCAGGTTCGTTCTGATAGTAGCTGTGGGGTGATAACGATGGCGTAAGGGAGTGCCCAGAGAACATTAGGAAACTATGAGGATTTTGGGGACGAACGGCGCACTGTGCTCGCACCTTCGCTCATCGCGGTAGGCATAGGTGTGAAAGTCAGGGTAGATCAGGAACATGGCACAACGATGCACAAGCGCGAGCAGCCGAAACACGCAGGATCGCTCAATTGGCGGTGGATGAGCTATCGGGCTGGCGCAACCGATAGCCAATGCCGGGATCGGTCACGAGTATCTGGGGTAAACTGGAATTCACCTCAATTTTACGGCGTAATTGCGCCACGCAGACCCGCAGAATCGCCAGATCATCCGCGTATTCAGGACCCCAGACAGCCCGCAGCAGCATATGATGGGTCATGATCTTGCCCGCGTGACGCGCCAGGGTGGTGAGCAGGGTGTATTCGGTGGGAGTCAGGTGCACCGCAGTGCCACGTACCAGAACCTGCCTGGCGGCGAAATTGATCTGCAGATCCCCGGCGGTAAATATCGGTTCGATGGTGACTGTGCCGCTGGAATGGGCAGCATGACGCAAGGCGACCCGCACGCGCGCCAGCAGTTCGCCCACATCAAATGGCTTCTCCACATAGTCATCGGCGCCATTCTCCAGCGCGGTGATCTTGTCCGCGACGTTATCGCGTACGGAGAGGATGAGGATCGGCACCGGTGACCAGGAGCGGATCTCGGAGCATATCTGCAATCCATCCGCGTCGGGCAGCGTGAGATCGAGAATGACGAGATCGGGATGCCAGCTGGCGATACGGGCCACGCCAGCGTGAGCGGTCATTTCCCAAGTGACGTTGAAATGGGCACCCTGCAACGCGAGCCGTACAGAGCGACCGATCTCTTCCTCGTCATCGATCACGAGGATGCGCGCGCCTTCCTTCGACGCGCCGACTAGGTTGGTGGACTCAGACATCATAGCACCATTCTGGGTTCATGATCGATCGCTTTGCGGGTCTTCGCGCCCATCCAAGTCAGGGTCAACCCCCGCCTGATCTTGCTCTGGGGCAAGCGGCAGCCTGAAACTGATGGCTGCCCCACCATCTGGTGGATGTGTCGCGCGAATATCCCCGCCATGTTCATGCACCAGTCCCGCGCAGATCGACAACCCCAGCCCCGATCCGCGCGGTGGCTTGTCGAGTGACCAGGGGAGCGGCTGATGCAGACGGGTAAAACGCTCGAAAATCCGCTGATGATCCTGCTCTGGAATCCCGATTCCATGGTCGCGTACCGTTACCTCCAGCACCTGATCGGCAGGATCGCGCCGCACACCGATGGCGATGGGACTGCCGGGGGGACTGTATTTGGCGGCATTCTCGATCAGATTGACGAGGACGATCTGCATGGCGGATGGATCGAGGATTGCCAACAGCAAATCATCATCCTGATCGATCGTGATCTGATGATCGGCGAGTATCCGCGTACTCCGCGCCTCTTCCACCGCCGCGGCGATCACATCGCCGATCGGATACGGTTGTTTCGCGGCTACCATTCTGCCAGATTCGATGCGCGAAAGCAACAACAGATCATTGACCATGCGTTTAAGGCGCTTCGCACTCGTGGTGATGGCATTGAGGAACTCCGCGCGATCCGCGGAACTCCATTGGATGTCGGGCGTTTGGAGCGACGTCGCGGCGGCCGTGATCGCCGCAATCGGAGTGCGCAGGTCATGCGTGACGGAATCGAGCAGAGCCGTTTTCAAGCGATCGCTTTCACTGAGTGCGGCGACCTGCACTGCGGTCTGGGCCAGACGCGCCCGGTCTATGGCGATTGCCGCTTGTCCGCAACAGGCCGCCAGCAGTTGCCCGGAGAACGTTGGTAAATACTGCGCTGCGCTGGTGATGTTCGAATCGACCGTGGATGCCGGATGGCGGTGAGGCA
This sequence comes from Ktedonobacteria bacterium, assembly GCA_027459705.1. Lineage (GTDB taxonomy): Bacteria > Chloroflexota > Ktedonobacteria > Ktedonobacterales > JACDGC01 > DAIDHM01. The sequence continues at coordinate 11,500 of DAIDHM010000044.1, forward strand.
GCACCCCGTTGCCTGCCAGCCTGTCACTCGTCTGTGGGTCAAGCTGCCAGGTACGCGCGGGTGTGGCCGTGAACCCGATGGCATCGAACTGCGGCGTCGCAGCGATGCCGTAGCAGAGGAGCACCCCAACCGCGCCAGACTTGCTGGCTGCAGGCTGCGTGGTCGCTGGGGGATGCATACTGGCGCGTGTGGAGAGCGCGGGGACGAGCTCCGTGCCAACGATGAGCGGGAGCGCATACCAGCGCGGACCGTCAGTCGGCGCTGGCGCAGCGCGGAGAAAACGCAAGGCGGTCCGCGGGTGGTTCGTGCCTGGCCCGCTCCCTGGGGGTATCGCCGCGGCCTGTGCGTAGATTGTTCGTTCAGTATACGCCCGTTCCGCCAGCGCGAGTTGTTCCGGGAGATCCAGCGGAGGCACGAGGGCAAGCGACCAATGGGAAGATCGGCGATCGTGGGGTAAGGCGGACGAGCTCCGCTGCCCAATTGCCAGCGGTCGCAGTTGGCCGGTGTCATCTGGCGCGATGACTGCGCAGCCAAGTATCCCGATCGGTGCGAAGAGGTTCAGCATATTCTCGACGATGATACCCGCGATATCAGTTTCAACACGTTGGGCGGCGATTGCCTGTGAAAACGCATAGAGCGTCGCGGTCATCTCCAGATCGCGACGCGCGATATGTTCGCGCGCCCGCACCGCGGAGATCAACACCGCGACGATCAGCCCGGTCACGAGCAAGACTCCCAGCGAAGCATATTCAGTGGGATCATCGACGGTAAACTGATGCACCGGCGGTATGAAGAAAAAATCATAGGCCAGAAAGGCCAAAAACGATGCCAGTATCGATGCGCGCTTCCCATAGGACAAGGCGAGCCAGATGACGGCGATCAAATAGAGCAATTCCAGACTATCCAGTGGATAGCCTGGAGTGTGAGGACGGGTGAGATGCCCCTGTGCGAGCAGCAATCCGATCACCACACTCGTCAGGGTGACGCTACCAACGCTCGCGAGGATCCACCGCAGAGTTCGCCATACAGGATCGACGGTGGGCGGAGGTCCAGTGATGATAGACGCGACGACGCGCTGATACAGCACTCCCACACGTGATTGGCCGAAGTAAGAACTCATCTGGATCGTGACCTCCTCCGTACAGCTACATCATATCGCATGGTCGGCGATCTGGCCTGAACGTGCAATTGACGCGCCACGTCTACGGATGCGCGGTTTAGTGGATGGTTGAAACGGGGTTGGCAGTTGGGCAGGCCAATCTTCCGTGGGTGTATCCAGACGTCGCCGCGTGAGCCACGCGAATCGTGATACATTGTAAACGCTGAGGGGATCTGTTCTGGCGGGTCCTGAGGCCTATGACCCACGCGACACGGGAGGCAGAGACGAGGCGATGACGCAGATCGCCCTGGGGTGGAAAAGCAAGAGCATGGCACGGTGGCGCGCCATTGGCGGCGTTCCGGTATTGACCCTGGTCCTGATACTGGCGATTGTCCTGGGGACCGCGATCGGCGCGACCAATATCAGTCCGCTGTATACGGCACAGATCATCCTGAATGCGACCCATCTGGTCCATATTCCTCAACAATGGGATGCGGTCGATAGCATCATAATCCTCCAGCTCCGGCTCCCACGGGTCCTGGGTGCGGCGCTGATCGGCGCGGCCCTCGGCGCATCAGGCACGCTCTTCCAGGGTCTCTTACGAAACCCACTGGCGGACCCGCTGCTGCTGGGCACCTCGTCGGGCGCGGCGCTGGGCGTTACCATTGTTTTCCTGTCGCCGTCACTCTTCGTGATCTCCTGGGCGGGATTTAGCCTGGCCGCGCTGATGGCGTTCATCGGCGCGCTGGTGGCCGTGGCGCTCGTCTATCGGCTGGCGACGCGCCGTGGTCAGACGCCTGTCGTGACGCTGTTGCTGGCGGGCGTTGCTGTCAGCGCCATTCTGACCGCGTTCCAGACTTTGCTCGTCTCGCTCAGCACACGGCTGGGGTTGCGCTTGAACGACCTCTATGGCTGGATCTCTGGCAATGTCGCCGTGGGAACCTGGCAGCAGGTTGGGGTATTGACGACGCTGGTCGCGCTAGGGCTGGTGGCTGCTATTGCGGTCGCGCCAATCCTGGATGCCTTTGCGCTGGGCGAGGAGATGGCGGCCTATGTCGGTGTGCGCGTCGAGGCCGCCAAATTGGGCATCGTCATTCTGGCCGCGCTGCTGGTGGCGGCGGCGGTGGCGGGGAGTGGTCTGGTTGGGTTCGTTGGATTGGTGGCGCCCCATCTCTGTCGCATGGCGTTTGGCCCACGCCATCGGCTCTTGCTGCCGACGGCGGCGCTGGCCGGCGCGATCTTCGTCGTGCTGGCCGATCTGATCGCGCGGTCGATCGTGGCGCCCGCCGAGTTGCCGCTTGGCGTCGTGACAGCGCTGGTTGGTGGCCCATTCTTCATTTGGCTCCTTGGCCGCGCCGGGACGGCCTATCGTTGGTGAGAAAGCGGCATATGATGCAGCCCTACCAATCCGCGACGACGGACGATCCACTGGCACTGGAGTGTGTCGAACTGCGCTATCACTATGCCGTGGGCTCGCGCGCCGATGCGTCTGCCGCGCTGCGTGGCGTCAACCTGCGGGTTGCGGCGGGCGAGATGGTCGGGTTATTGGGGCCGAATGGCGCGGGCAAATCGACGCTGATCAAGGTGATCACCGGGACGCTCGCGGCGCGCGAGGGCGTAGCGCGGCTCTGGGGTGACGAGGTGCGACGTCTCCCGCGCGAGGAGATCGCCCGGCGCGCCGCTGTCGTCCCCCAGGATTTCACCGTCCAGTTCGCGTACACTGTACGTCAGGTTGTCGGTCTGGGCCGCATGGCGCATACGGGAGCGCTACACATTCCCCGCAAGGCTGACCACGCCGCGATAGCGGCTGCTTTGGTGGCCACGAATTTAACGGATTTCGCGGACCGCGTCTACAACGAACTGAGCGGCGGCGAACGCCAGCGCGTGCTGGTGGCATTGGCCCTGGCTCAACATGCCCGGCTGATTCTGCTGGACGAGCCGACGGCGCATCTCGACATTCACCACCAGATCGCGGTGCTCGAATTGTTGCGGACGCTGAATCGCGAGCAGGGCCTCACGATTGTCGCTGCGTTGCATGATTTGAACCTGGCAGCGCGGTTCTTTCCCCGGCTCGTCTTACTGGATCGCACGGTTATCGCCGATGGCCCTCCCACGACCGTGCTGGATGCTGCTTTGATCTCGCGGGTCTATGCTACCCCGGTCCGCGTTGGCATTCTGCGCGGCGAGGCCCACCTGAGCGTATTGCCGCCGGGGGAGCGCGCGCCGGATCTGACGCCATCGACGCCAGTGGCGCATATCATCGCGGGTGGTGGCGCAGGAGAATTGCTGATGCGCGCGCTGGCTGATGCCGGCCTGGGCTTTACGGCGGGTCCACTGAACATTGGCGATAGCGACCAGGTTCTGGCGGAGCGACTGGGCGCCACGTGCCTGCTCGAACCCCCTTTCGCGCCAGTCTCACCCGCAGGTCTGGCGGCGGCGCGCGAACTGATCCGCCGATCGGGGCGCGTGATCATCGCGCCAATCGCGCTGGGTCATGGCAATGTCGCCCTGTTGGAGATCGCACTGATGGCGCTCCATGAGGGCGCGGCAGTCTGGATCTTGCTGGATGCCGACCAGGCGGATACCACGGGCGAGGCGCGCGAAGATGCCATGCAGTCGGCGCTTGCCGCGCGCGATTTCAGCGGCAAAGGTCTCGCGGGCTATCAGGCCCTGATCGCGGCGGGGGCGCGAATCGCCGCGCAGCCGGGCGAGATCGTCGCGGCGCTCACGCTAGAGTGAAATCCCTTCCTATAGCGCACGGAGTCCATCACTCTGCGGATTCAGCATGGCACTTTTCCCTCTCTCGTTTGACACTGCGTCGTATACGGTTGTTGTTGCAAAAAAATCTGCTGGGACAATCGATCCAACTGAAGTTGAAGAACTTGACCAATGCATGCAACTGGATCGCGTGCTCATGTTGATTCGCTCGCGCGCAATGCGAGAATCCCAAGGAACTCTTGGCGCGTGACCACAATCAGTGCATCACTACGACGTCAAGTTATAACGCGTGCCCAACACCGGTGCGAATATTGTTGGATGCCGGATACCTTTCCGACCCTTCCTCATGAACCAGACCATATTATCGCGAACAAGCATCGCGGACCAACACAGGCGGCAAATCTAGCCTACGTCTGCTTTGAATGCAATCACGCGAAAGGGAGTGATATTGCCTCACTCTATGTTGAATACTCAGCCATTCGCGGTCGCCAGCGTCGCGATGCTCTTCAAGCTCTGTCCCTGAAAAATCGTCTTTGTCTGCCCGGTCGTCAGATTGATGACGCGCACCGTCCCTGTCTCCAGCGTAAAGACGGCGGTGCTCGCCGTCGGTGGGGCGATGGTGATGACGGGCATATGCGGATCGATCAGCCAGCGGATGTTGCCTGTGAGTAGATCCAGCGCGCCCGCAAGTGCCCCGTTGTCCTGGAATGATGCGTCGTTGAATAGCACAACCCCGTTGACCAGTGCCACCGGATAAGCCGGATTGTGCAGATTGCTTTGCCATTGGATAGCGCCGGTGGAGGCGGCCAGCGCAGTGATGCTATAGGGCGCTGCTTGGAGAAAATGGGGAGTGTCGAGGAGTGTGGTAGCACTTGCCAGCAGGTCGCCATTCAACGTCTCTGGCGTGCCGGTGATGTGCCAACGTTGACTGCCGTCTGTCAGATCGTAAGCGGCGACGCTCGTCTGTGTGGGCTTGTCCAGGATGACACTGAAGAGCATCCCGCTCGCGATGGCATGGGTGCCGAGATTCGCCTGGCGCAAAATTTGCCAGCGCAATGTCCCTGTCGCGAGATCGAGTGCCATGTAGCCGCGACTGGCAACGACCACCGCGCCATCAGCGATTGCTTCGGGTACGACGAAAGGTACGTCGGTAAAGGTGGCCTGCCATCTTTGCTGACCGGTTAAGCTATTCAACGCGGCAATCTGGCAGGGTACTATATCGCTATTCAACTGATCGCCGACGATCACCATCCCCGGCGCTCCCAATAATGCGAATTGTAATGGCCCCACCGCGCCGTAATGCCAGAGCAAACCGCCGGTCAACGGATTCAGCGCATACAGATCCGCGCGATCCGTCGTCGCGGGTGGGAAGCTCGTGATCGTCTGCGCGGTCTTAAGGAAGAGGATGCCATTGAGATAAAGCGGTGTGAAGTCGCTGAGCGGCTGATCTTGCCACGTGGTCAATGTCCAGCGCTCGCGTCCGGTGATGGCATCAAACGCGGTCAATGTCTCATGAGGCCCGACGGTGACAATGACCTCGTCAGTGGCGATCAGGCTGTTTGTCAGGGTCTGACGTGTCCAGACGACCTGGCCATTGTTGAGTTGGAGCGCTGTTACCGAGAAATGGTCACTGACGAAGAGATGCGGGCCGCGGTATGGGGGTGGTGGAAAGATACGCGGCCAGAGGGCAATGATGGCGACCAGCACGAAGAGGATCGTCACTCCCGACCATAAGCGCCGCAAAAGATGACGCGAAGAGAGACCTTCGCCACCAGAGAGGGCGAATTCTTCAAGTGGTTCTGATGATTCCTGTGGTTCGAGCATTGGCTGCCTCACTGCGCCTGTGCGTACTTTTCACCTTCAACCATAACGGGCGAAGGGACGGAGATGCAAGCGCTGTCGGGGACCCCACCAGGTGGATCGCGCAGTCGCTCTAGCGCCGCGCGCAGGGTGCCTGGTGCTCAATGCACAGGCTCACCACCGCTAGAGGATCCAGGCGCGATCCTGCGCGAAACGGCGTAGAGCGGCGGTCTGCGGCGGGGATTCGATCGCGCCTGGACAGCGCGTGCGGATATCCGCGATCGCCTCATCGGCGGTCTTTCCCTGGCGGATGAGATAGGCAGCCAGAATTGTCCCGGTCCGGCCCTGGCCAGCCAGGCAGTGGACCGCGACCGGATCGCCACTGGCGATCCGGACATCGATGAATTCGAGTGCCTCGAGGAACTGAGACGGAGTGGGCGCTTCCATATCCTCAATCGGCAGATGCAGCGCCGTCAGATTAGCCGCGGCGAGGGCCTCGGCGTCCAGTGCTGTCTCGGTGAGAGTAAGCACGGCACGGATGCCCCGTTCCCGTAGATCCGACAGATCAGTGCGCTGTGCCGCGGCGCGCAAGCTCGCGCTGATTCCTCGGCCACTCCCGGGACGTGATGCTCCCGCCAACAATCCATCGACCACCCAGTAAAATCGATCCACCATGCTGATCTTCCTCCTTGGGAGACCCGTTGACCACAACCGCATCGCGCGAGTATGTTGGCGCGGGCACGCCGAGTGTGTGTTCGTTGACTCAAGTATAGCGCTTACGTCCTCAAACCGAGATCCGCAATTTGGCTAGACTACGCGCGTCGCTGGTGCCGCGATCCTTCACTTTTTCAGCTTTCCTTCTGTGTATGCTGAGATCCGCCGCAGATCCTATAATGGCCATAACTGGTGACTGAAAGTCATCTCACAATTTTTTTATCAAGCCAACCAGAGAGGATGTGGATATGCCCACGACTTCCCCTTCATTGAAGAGTATCTACGAAGGCTGGGATAGCCACCAGCAGGCTTTAATGCATGCCATCACTCCATTGTTGCCAGAACAACTGGCATGGCGTCCGGCGCCCAATCAATCCTCGGTATACGAACTGATCGGCCATATTGCTGGTAGCCGATTATGGTGGTTCTATAAGATGCATGCTCCAGGATCGACTGCTCTTGCCCGCCAGATTGCTCCCTGGGCCGATGAGACCTTCGATGCCGCAGATTCCAATGATCTCAGTCGGTGGTTAGCGGCCAACATACAATTGGAGGAGTCCCTGGCAAAGACCCCTAGCGAATCGATCACGTGGCTGGAGTCGACCTGGCAGATGATCGACCTGACCCTCAATACCTGGACAGTGGAGGATCTGGCCCAGACCTATCAGCACATCCGCGAGAATAACATGTATACAGTAACACGCCAATGGACTATCTGGCGTATCTTGTCGCATGATTTGCATCATGGCGGCCAAATAGCCCTGATACTTGGCCTGCAAGGTATTACTGTTCCGGAACTCGGCGACAGAGGCGGACACCTCACCCCATGGACGCTGATCGATCCACAAGCCTAAAGTCACCTTCAGGCATCTACCCTGTCTGCTCAAGTGACCTGTAAGGTACCAGGTACCAGCGTCCCGCACACGCCCCCGTTCTCTACGTGGATCGTGAGAACAGGGACCCAATACGATCATCTGGGATGACCTATGCCACTTGCGTGAGTCAGCTAAACCGCTATACTGAACAGCAGGATTGCGGGTATCATTCGCACTATGCCACGCAGGTGGCGCGGAATCATCGTGCATATCTGTACGAGGCGTCGCGTTGTCCGCTCGCGTCATCCTAAAGCGGACCATTCGCCCAGTGCGAACAAACAGGGGCGATTGCGCGTGTTAGCAGAGCGCGCTATCCGGCTGGAGCCGCGCCCTGGTGCACCGTTGAAGAAGGAGTGTCACCCTTTGAAGATTGTTGGCCGCATGGCCGTGTTTCCGGTTCTGCCAGAGCGCCTGATGCGTCTCTACTCGTTGGCGTATAACCTGTGGTGGATGTGGAATCCCCAGGCCCAGGCGCTCTATCGTGCTATCGATCCCCAGATCTGGGAGGCGACCAGCCACAACGCCATTCGCCTGCTCTCTGAGGTCAGTCCCGCGCGCCTGGATGCGCTCGCCCATGACGCGCCATTCGTCGCGCACTACGATGCTACGGTCGCCGCGTTTGATGCCTACATGGCGCATGCCGAGCGCGCCTGGTATCCCCGTACACATGATGGCGCTTTGCCCGGCCCGGTTGCCTATTTTTCGATGGAGTTCGGTCTCCACGAATCGCTGCCGATTTATTCTGGTGGCCTGGGTATCCTGGCAGGCGATCACTGCAAAGAAGCCAGCGATCTGGCATTGCCATTCGTTGGGATGGGCTTCCTCTATCCGCAGGGATATTTCCGGCAGCGTATTACGCGTACCGGTGACCAGGAAGCGCTGTATGATCGGCTGCATTTTGCCGAATTGCCTGCCGAGGTCGCGCGCGATCCTCAGGGTCGTGAGGCGATGATCAGCGTTGACCTCAGCGGTCGGCGCGTCTTCGCGCGCATTTGGAAATTTCAGGTGGGCCGCAACCCGCTGTACCTGATGGATACAGACGTCGAGGAAAATGATCCGCGCGATCGCGTCCTCTCCGCCAGCCTCTATAGCGGTAATGAGGAGATGCGCATCGCGCAGGAGATCGTGCTCGGAATCGGCGGTGTCCGCGCCATGCGCGTGCTTGGCATTCAGCCGTCGGTCTGGCACATGAACGAAGGCCACGCCGCGTTCCTGGGGCTGGAGCGCATGCGCGAATTGGTCGAAGGCCAGGGGATGAGCTTCAGCGAAGCGCTGGAAGTCGCGGCCGCCAATGGGGTGTTCACCACACATACCCCCGTCGCGGCTGGCAATGACGCGTTCTCGTATGAACTGATGGAGCGCTACTTTCATGAATATTGGCCGCGACTTGGAATGACGCGCGAGCAGTTCCTGGAATTTGGACTGCAGCAACAGACCTGGGGCCCAAGTTATTCCATGACCGTACTGGCGCTGAAAACATCTTCGTTGCGCAATGGCGTCTCGGCGTTACACGGTGCGGTCTCGCGGCGTATGTGGACATTCCTCTGGCCCGATCTGACGGAGCATGAGGTGCCAATCCGTTCGATCACCAATGGCGTCCATACGGGGACTTGGGTCGCGCCCGCCATCAGTCAGCTTTACAGCACGTATCTGCGTCCCGATTGGCAAGACTATGTCGCGGATCCTGCCACCTGGCAGCAGACCGCAGGGATTCCGGATGGCGAACTCTGGCAGACGCATATGCGCCTCAAGCAAGATCTGGTGGATTATGCGCGCGGGCGCATCCGTCAGCGCGAAGAACGGTTGGGCGAAGGGGCCAGCTTGATTCCTGGCGGCAAACAAGCCCTTGATCCCAAAGCATTGACGATTGGCTTCGCACGACGCTTCGCGACCTATAAGCGGGCGACGCTGCTCTTCCGCGATCGCCAGCGGCTATTGCGCATCTTGAATCTCGCTGGAAAGCCTGTGCAGTTCATCTTCGCCGGCAAAGCACACCCGGCAGACAAACCTGGCCAGGAGCTGATCCGCCAGATCGAGCATCTCTCCCGCGAACCCGAATTCGTCGGCAAGATTGTCCTGCTCGAAGAGTATGATATGGACATGTCGCGCCATCTGGTTGCCGGAGTCGATCTGTGGCTGAATAATCCCATTCGGCCCTACGAAGCCAGTGGCACCAGCGGGCAGAAAGCCTCGCTGAACGGAGTCCCCAACTGCAGCATTCTCGACGGATGGTGGGGCGAAGGCTTCAATGGCCACAATGGCTGGGCGATCGGCGATGAGCGCGAGTATCTCAACACCGAGATCCAGGCCGATGCCGATGCTGATTCGCTCTACACTGTGCTGGAACGCCAGATTATCCCGACGTTCTTCGATCGCGATGCTGATGGGATTCCGCATGGCTGGGTTCACATCATGAAAGAGGCGATCCGTACATTGGCGCCGCAATTCAGCATGCAGCGTATGGTGACGGAATATGTCGAGCTGCTGTACCTGCCTGCCTCCCGGTTGGGACAGACTGTTGCCACCGACCATTATGAGTTGGCGCGGCGGTTGGCGGCCTGGAAGGCACGCGTCCGGCAGGCCTGGCCATCCGTCGCGCTGGAGGCGCGCGGCCCGCATGACGGCCAATTGGCCGTCAACACGCCAGTGGATGTCACTGCCACCGTCCGACTGGGTGGGTTGACCGCCAACGATGTCGCAGTGGAACTGGTCTGGGGTGAGGACGATAATGGGAAGCTGATGCATCCCACGGTTGTCCCGATGCAACAGGGCGAGACGCTCTCTGATGGGCGGTTGGCCTATGCCATTCGTTTCCTGCCGACACGCAATGGCGCTCTGCTCTATGGCGTCCGCGTGCGACCCAATCATATCGCGCTACCCGATCCCAATGAGATGGGGCTGGCGACCTGGGCTTGAGCGATTGAAGATCTCACTTCTTCAATGTTTCCGGATGAGGCGCGGGAAGTCATTCCCGCGCCTCATCCCTCCTCTCCATCCGCGCATTCGCGCGAGAAGGGGGGGTGGCAGTCGCTTTGGATATGAGGCGCGGAGAAGAGATTCACTGCGGCGCGAGCATCTCGAGGATCGCGTCCATGGTGGGAAAGAGAAAATCGGGGTGACATGCCCTCAAACTGGCGACATCCGCCGCGCCCCAGAGCGCCGCGCCGCTACTGGCGCCCGCCTCTTTGGCGCAGGCGATATCGCCCACACTGTCGCCGATGACCAGGCAGTCGCGTGCCGCCAATCCCATATGCTGCAAAATGGGTCGCAACGCCAGCCCGGAGGGCTTCGGGGCAGGCATATCTTCGGCGAAGACAGCGATTTCGAATGCATCTGACAAGCCCAAATGCTCAATCTCGGCGATGCCCCAGGCGCGCAATTTGTTGGAGAGCAGGGCCAGTCGTATGCCACGCGCGCGCAACGCCGCGAGCAGCTTGTTGGTCGGCGGAAAGCAGCGAGCGCCCTCCGCTTCATGCAGTGCGTAGTATTCGAGGTAGGCGCGCATCAAGGCTACAACCTCGCCTCGTCCTGCACTGATGATTGCCATTGATTCTGGCAGTGGATGCCCCAGACTCTGGATGACAAGCGCGTCAGTGGGAACGACGGCAAAGACCTGTTCGGCGGCGGCGCGCGTCGCCGCAACATGCAGGCTGGTGGTGTCTACCAGTGTGCCATCGAGATCGAAGGCGATTGCCTGGCAGTGGAATGTTGCATTCTGTATCATCTTCGACTCGTCATATACCATGCGATCAGGACGCCGAACGAGCATGGGTACGGTGAGACAAGCGCGTGGGTAGCCGAGCGGGCGCCGCGGGGATATGGACCGTGAAGGTCGTACCTACCCCTGGTGTACTCTGAGCGCTGATGGTGCCATCCAATGCCTCTACCAGGTGGCGACAGAGATACAGCCCAAGCCCAGTACCCTGGATCGTTGGCCACCGCGTCTGGTCGTGGACGCGGGCGAACCGTGTGAAGAGCCGCGGCATTGCTTCGGGCGCGATGCCAATGCCCGTGTCGCGCACGCTGAGGGCGACCTGGTTGCCCTCAGCGTGCGCCGCGATCTGGATCAATCCGCCTTCGGGTGAATACTTAATGGCATTGCTCAGGAGGTTGCGGACGATCTGGATCAAGCTCTGGGGTTCTGCCAGCACGGTGAGATCCTCGGGGATATCGCTGAGTACCGTATGTTGGTCGGTGCAGCGAATATATTGTTCCACGGCGTCGCGCACTACCGTTGCCAGGCGGACGGGTACGTGGGTGGTGGCAAGTTGCCCCTCTTCGATACGCATGAGGTTGGTCAAGGTATCAGTGAGTGCGGTGGCTTCTTGCATCGCCAACAGCGAATTGTCCAAATAGGCGAGCGTTTTCTCGGCCGGTAAACGCCCCTGATATTTGCGGAGCAGTTCCAGATACCCGCGGATTGTCGTCAAGGGCGAGCGCAACTCATGTGAGACCAGGGAGAGGAGCACGTCCGTGTCATCCTGTTGCGCAGCCTGTGCCACAACCAGCGCTTCCCGTACGGCATCGGCGATCGTCGTCGGCGTGTCATGGATGGTGCGGAGATCGTGGAACCCCAGTCGCAGGGCACGCAATGCATCTGCCGCGAGCATCCGCCGAGTGATCAGCATGACGCGCGTGGGCAACCGTGCCGAGTGGATGAGGTCGGCCACTTGCATCGCCAGGGCTGACCGGGCAGGGGCGCACAGGATGGCGACCGCCGGCCGTAGCGTTACGAGTTGCGCGGTTACGCTGGCGGCGGCGACAGTTATGAGGCGCGGACCCAACGGCGCCAGTGCCATGCGTTGTTCAACGGTCAGGGTATATCGACCCTCAATAAGCAAGAGTGTCATAGATGATTGCGCCATCGCCTCCCCCTTCTGCTGGAGTATAGCAGAGGGTGCTGGCCAGGACATACGGTTAGTACCTCTGGGATATCAATCCAGTGATCATGGTCCTGTTGGCCGGATCACCGCGTGGACATGTCCGCCGAAGGTCCCGATGATTGCCTGCACGACCGGATCGCTGGCGGCATGCCGCAACGGATCTGCGGTGGAGATCGCTGGATCGACCGCGGGCGCTGGAGTTGCGAAGTTACTGGTCGCGGGCGCGCGTTGGGTCGGTGGTTCTGATGTCGGCGAGACTCTGAGATCGCTCTGGTGTGGCATTTGCTGGATCTCTCTGGAATCGGGCATGGGCGGCCCAGCGGGCGGTGGGATGGCCGTTGAGGATGCGACCGGCGGGGCTTCAGCCTCTTGTACGATGGTGAAGTGGCACGCAATATTGAGGGTCTGTTGGAGTGCCCACTCGATCGTCTCATGGTGTTCGGGCGATGAGAGCTCTTTACAATGGAACTCGTACTCGGCGCCCAAAACTACGACCGGCGGCGTGCCGGGCGTGATTGTCGAACAGTGCGCATTGCCAAGCATACCAAAGACACGGATACTGCGCTGCTTGGCGATCTCACGAAATACTTTCCACTGACTGCGTAACTGAACGGTCAGCGCGGCGAGATCTTGTCCTATAAGGGGTGGGGATGGGTTGAGCGGCGCTGGGGTGGCTTGCTCATCCAACGGAAGCTGATGGTCACCCGGCATTTCGCCTCTGGCGGGTCGGGAAGCGGCGGCCAAATAGGTGGTGGTGGGTGTGCCTGGCGCCTCGGCGATGCGTGGAGCGGGCTCTGACGCTGATCGTAACCCTGGCGTCTCAGCGCGCGATAGAGCGTCGGGCGTCGCGGCGCGGACGACGGTCGGTGGTTCAGGTGTGGAAGGTGGCGCGGCTGGTGGTTTTGGTGGCGGATCCGCTTGGCGTTGTCGCGGTGCTACGGATGGATCCGCTTGGTGTGTTGGTGGAGCGGAGACTGTCGCGGTGCTGTCGGCGAGGGCTGGGGCGCGAGGTCGGGCCGCCGCCACGCAATCCAAGAAAGCGAGCTCCAGGCTCAGTTGTGGCACAATCTGGGTGTGGGGGCCCGCGTCATTTTTTGCAAAGATGCGCGCGCAGTTTGCCAGCGTCTCCAGTGAGAACGACGCGGCCATACGCTGCAGATCTCGCGTATCCTCAGGTAGAAGATCCAGGATAGTCGCGATGTCGGCCCCTGCGCGTGCCAACATGAGTTGTCGCCAGAGTTCACCAATCTGCTGGGTGAGTTGACGGAGGTCCACTCCACTCTGTGCCAGATCATGGATACGATGCAACCCGGCGGCAGTGTCGCCATCGGCGACATAGGTGACCAGATCGCGGACGAGGGTCGGATCCGCCTGCCCCAGGACCTGTCGTGTAGATTCGGCAGTGATCACGTCGCCCGCGAATGCCCGCACCTGGTCGAGCAAGCTCAGCGCGTCGCGCATGCCGCCGCGCGCGGCCCGCGCGATCAATTCGAATGCGCTCCGTTCAGCCGTGATGTGTTCTTGGTCGGCGATATAGGCCAGATGTGCGACCAGGTCGCGTAATCCGATGCGCCGAAACTCGAAGCGCTGACAGCGAGAGATGACGGTCTCTGGCACTTTCTGTGGATCGGTGGTCGCCAGAACAAAGATGACACGCGGCGGGGGCTCCTCCAGCGTCTTAAGTAACGCGTTGAAGGCTGGCTCCGTCAACATATGGATCTCGTCGATAATATAGACACGGGTGCGTTCCGTATTGGCGGCCACGCGCACCCGGTCTCGTAAATCGCGAATCTCATCGATGCCACGATTCGAGGCAGCGTCAATCTCGAAGACATCCGTCGAGCGGCCCTCGGTGATCTCGCGGCACGAGTCGCAAGAGTTACAGGGTTCCCCGTTCTGCGGAGTGGCGCAGTTGATCATCTTTGCGAGCAAACGCGCCGTTGAGGTCTTGCCAGTGCCACGTGGTCCGCTGAAGAGGTAGGCATGCGCCAGCCGACCCTGGCCGACCGCCTGGCGCAACGTCTGGGTGACGGCATCCTGACCGACCAGGGCCCCGAACGTCTGTGACCGCCATTTGCGGTAGAGCGTCTGTGATTGTTCCGTCATCGCCTGCTACCTCCAGCGTGTGCCGACCATATAAGAGATATGCTGAATCATCATCGGACATTCTGAGTGTGCGTCATAGGTGGTGGCGGGTGCGAGGACGTGGGACTTCCGGAGGGAGAAAAAGGGAAGATCGTGCACCTGCTGTTGCCCCCGTTGTACGTGCTGCCACCATGTCATCTGGCTCAGTACCGGGTGCCCCCACGGCGCTTCGGGGGTTCCCTTACCGCTGCTGTGTTCCCACCCTGACGGGGTTCGAGTTCTTCGAACGCGTGGGACCCAATACCTCAACACCAGACTTCATGGCGCAGTCGCCAACTGACAGGTCGCGAGCGAGGAATTCAGCCCCGCATTGATGAGCATTTCGAGTACAGGGTAGCCCAGGCACCCCGCTTAGCACGACTTATCTGTATTATATGTTCCTCTAAAGCCGCTGTCAAGCAAAACACCGACGAGGAGGACCGCCGTTAAGCGGTTATTCCTTCGGCCCCCAAGGCATCGCGTAACTCGGCCATCAGCCGCTTGTGTGCGGCTTCCGCCTGGCGCTTGACCGTGCCGATCAGGATCCTCGACGCTTCGATCTGGATGGTCTCAGTCAGGGTGACTCCGCCATCTGGACCGGCCACGCAGTCGTTACGGATCCGCAATATGACGCCTGGTGACTGGTGTGCTTCCGCAATGACGGTCTGTTCGCCGATCGGTCGTGTCATAATGGCAGTATAAACGGTCCGCAGTTTGAACGGCCCTAATGGCACCCGATCGACGACTCGATATGATCGCCTGGTCGATCCATCGGGCAGTGTGACCGCTTCCAGCAGATCGATATGCTGGACAAGTGGATGATAGCGTGTAGATTCTTCCAGGAATTGAATCGCATGGAGAATTCGTTCGACCGGTGCGTAGATCACGATCGATTGGGTGAGGGTGGTCTGAGCCATAGCGATGATCACCTCTCCATGTCGTTACCCCGCATGTTATTTCAAGGGGCACAGCGCATGAAATGTTTTGACGTCTCCGGGACCATATCGATGCCGAGCAACTGACCGACCAGCCCGGATGCTCCATATCTTCACAGCATGGGCCGCATGCCGTGAGGATAGCATGCTATTCACCAGAGGTCAAGCACCCTATAAAAACCATCCTGTGACCAATGGCTCGCTGAACGGCATTGGTGTGCCCGAATTCACGTGACGCCAGCCAGTCTGTTGGCGCTGCTCACCATGATGCCCATTGCCCGACAAGCCCAGCATTCCCCAATGCGGGAGTGAAGGCCGACTATCGGCGCAGATATGGCCAGCGCTCGCCAGGCATTCCGATGTCCTGATGCAATATCCCAGTGTCAGATCCCTTCCGCGCGCAACGCCTGGTGTAAAATTGGCGCGATCGCGTCGCGCAATTCGGTGTTGGCATAGCCCACGAAGGCTACGGGACTCAGGGTATCTAATGGCGCATCCAGTGGATCGCCTGTGGGAGTGGTGACGATCACTCCGGCTTCTTCCGCAACCAGCGCGGCACAGAGGTCGTAGGGATGGGCGCAGAGGCGGGTAGATCCCCCCGGTAGGATCGGACGCAGATCGGCGATGAAGCGGTCATGCCCGATGGCGAGTTCATATAACTGTCCGCCGGATGAAATGTATTGATCATCAAAGACCTGTGGTGTCTCACTGTCTAGCATGCCGAGTACTGCGAGGAATATCTCCTCCTCGATGCGCGCGGCCGCCACCTTGAAGCCTGGAAAGTACTTCACGATACTGGCGAATCCGCCCGCCAGCGTTGTCGCCGCGCTTGGCCGTGGCACAAAAGGCTTCTCCGCGCCGGTGATCAAATTGCGCGTCTGTCCTGCTACACCCTGCCCACGTACGGCCCAGAGCGTATCTGCCAGCGCGGCGCGCGCCGTCGGTAATTCCGACATGACCGCGATGTGGATATCATTGAGAGAAGGCCACCAACCCGGTCGCGGTGGCGGGGCAATGCCCAATAGGGTCCACGCGCTGCGCTTGCCATACATCAGTCCACGCGTTCCATCGATCGGATCGACGATCAAGGTGAAGTCGAGATGATCGGGATCGGCATTGGCCGGGAAGATCACCTCTTGCTCAATTCCCTCAGCCACCAGGCGGAATGGTCGCGCTTGTCCCCAGGTTCGGCAGAAATCCAGCAGCGTCTCTTCCGCGGGAATATCCAGTTGATAGATTGCGTCGCCGCCGCGCTGGTCCACTTGTGTCGCCAGCGTGGCGACATCACTCCGCAAGCTTGGCAGCACCACCGCGCGAATGCGTTGCGCGAGGTGACGGAGTTGCGTGATGAAATATTCCTGGTCGTGGGTGAGTTGCATCGGTTTTCCTCGCGATTTCTGTTCAGCGCCGATGTCGCAAGGCCGCGATCCCCTGCCAGAGCGTCCCTGCACCGAAAGGGACCATGCGGGTCGGGGCGATCTCCGGATAGCGTTGCAAGATCTCCGCATCGTCCGCTTCTGGTGGGATAACCATGGTCAGGCTGCCGCCATCTACGTCGCTCGCCGCGAACTCTTCATTGTAGATCAATCGATCGCTGCCCTGCGCATGCGGACCGAGATGACGCTCGTACCATTCTTCATCCCTAAACCAGAGCAGCACATTGATCTCATGTCGCAGACTCATCAGGTTGACGGTGATCCCGGTCACAAGCATGGTTGCTGCGCCTGATTGCAGCCATGCTTCCAATTGCCCCAGACGCGGATCATCATAGAAATAGCGCCAGTTTTGCTCGCCTGCATGGGCTTCGGGTCGAGCAAAGAGTTCTTCTAAATACTCGCGATAGCAATTGTGACGCACCGAATATTCGTCCGCGATATGCACGGTCGTCGGCCCCATCATGAAAGCGGGAACGACATGCAACATCTGGGGGTGGACGGCGACATTGGCCGAACGGCGACGCAGTAGCGCATGGGTCTGACCGCGATGCGTATACGCTAACAATATGGAGACGGAGATCGCTGGCTGGCGATACGCCCCCGATCGGACAGGATTTTCTACCAGCTCGTGCAGATGCGTGCGCAGAGGGAGCCGCGCATCGAGGCGACGGAGATCCGCTTCGTGGATACCTTCGGCTCGGTCAATGTGACGCAACAACTCCCATTCCAGCGTATCGCAACTATCGAGCATGGCGAAATATCCTCCCAGCCCAGCATGCAAGCGCGGCGCACCATCCACGACCTCCAGTGTTCGTAGCGTGAAGGTTGGTCCATCAAAGGGCCGCACCCCCGCCGCCTCGATGAGCTGGCGATAGGTTGGATCACCCAGCAATGGCATCGCCACG
Organism: Ktedonobacteria bacterium; assembly: GCA_027459705.1. Classification (GTDB taxonomy): domain Bacteria; phylum Chloroflexota; class Ktedonobacteria; order Ktedonobacterales; family JACDGC01; genus DAIDHM01. Next base: position 28,989 of record DAIDHM010000044.1, read on the forward strand.
GCGTCTGATTGCACGGGGCGAGCCAGGACGCTCTCCAGATTGCCCTGTTGGTCGAATGGGACAGGGAAGACAGCGACGGGATAACGCGCCCCGCCGCGCGTCAAAACTGGCTCGCTGGCGTATTTCCAGTGCAGGTAGGCGCTCAACGCCGCATGTGCCAGGGCGGCACGCATCTGGGCAAGCTGCGCGGTTGGCGAAGGATGTATGCTGTTGGGATCCATGGTTGCCACCTGGCCTCCGGCGATCGTCTCACCGTGGCCGCGGTGAGGTGATAGAGAAAAGAACGTATCAATAGTCTTCTCGCATGTGGTATCATAGGTTTCGCCCCGGCACGTTTGTCAATGATCGTGCCACCTCTGCCGAAAAAGCACCTGTGGATGATGCGCTGGCGATGGGTGCAAGACTCATAGGACGTGGTTGTGGGCTGACCAGGATTCGCCTCATGAGGAGCTACTCTCCCAACGAGAGAGATCGGCAACGAGTTGATGGAGACATTGCTCAGAGCTGTTTCTTTTCCTATACCACTTGACGAAGTCGTCTGTGCGATCTATACTAGGGATGTTGAGTGCATCAACACTATTCCTCGGTAGCTCAGCGGTAGAGCAGGCGGCTGTTAACCGCAAGGTCCAAAGTTCGAATCTTTGCCGGGGAGCCTGAAACACCCCATCCCAGACTCATATCAGGTCTGGGATGGGGTGTTTATAGAAAAGGCGCGAAAAACCCCCGTCTTTGCAGCGGGGGATGGAAGCGCCGTCGCCGCAGCGACCTCTTGACATACATGTACTTGGTGTGTACCATACATATATGCATCAACAGAACGAAAAACATAACATGACGTTCGTTTTTCCCCAGGATCTCTGAGAAGAGATGCGACGCTTCGCCCATCTCCCTCAACGATCCGTGATTGGGGAGATCGTTTGGGCATGACGCCAGTATATCCAGCAGCACCAGGAGTCCTGAATGCACAGTGTGACCAAGACGTTCAAGTACAAGCTTGATCTCACGCCGCAACAAGCGGCAGTCTTGGTACGGACCAAAGGACTCTGCAACTGGTTGTACAATACCGCCCTGGAACAACGTCGGGCCGCGTGGCAGATGCGTCGTACATCCCTCTCCTATCACGATCAAGCCAATGAACTTCCGGAGCTGAAAGCGGCGGTTCCCGAGTTCAAGGACGTGCATTCCCAGGTCTTGCAGCAGGTCTTGATACGGTTAGATCGCGCCTACCAAGCGTTCTATCGCCGCTGCGCGAATGGAGAGAAGCCAGGATTTCCCCGTTTCCAGGGGGCACATCGTTACCATTCCTTCACGTACCCTCAGTATGGAAACGGGGCATCGTTCGATAATGGCTTCCTGGTACTGAGCAAGATTGGTCGTATTGCCGTGCGGTGGTCCCGCCCCCTGGAGGGCACCCCCAAGACCGTCACCATCTCGCAAGCAGCGGATGGCTGGTATGTCACCGTCGTGTGTGTCGGCATCGCAATGGAACCATTGCCGTTGACGGGACACGCGATCGGGATTGACGTGGGGATCAAGGAATTTCTGGCCACGTCCGATGGCGAGATGGTCCACAATCCCCGGCTTATGGAGCAAGCCCAACGCAAAGTCCGCTGGCTACAAAAGCGGGTCAGTCGTTGCCAGAAGGGCAGTCACCGTCGCAAGAAGGCCGTCACAGCCCTGGCCAAAGCGCACCAGACCGTTGCGCGACAACGGCTCGATTTTCACCACAAGACGGCCAATGCGCTTGTCCAAGCCAACGATGTGATCTGTCTCGAAGATCTTC
>DAIDHM010000088.1 GCA_027459705.1 Ktedonobacteria bacterium
GTACGCATGCGATCTTATTAGCGCCCCAGGAACGTGATTTTGTGGCCTGGCGCGGATTACTGGCTCCGCTCGGGTTGCCGGTCCGTGCGGAATTACTCTCCTCGCTGGATGGGACACAGACGGTCGCCTGGCATGGCGAAACGTTGACGGGAACTATTACTGGACTAGATCGCCAGCGATCCGCCGCTGGGATGTGTTTTGACACCCTCGTAGACCTCATCATCGCAATCATCGGACTGGATGATAATCAAGTATATGCCCTCCAGGTTCCGACCGCCAACCGTGAGATTGTCCTGCACCTGGATCATGCGCTCCATCCACTGCCTGACCATCGGCAAGCGCAGCACTGGAAACCGGAGGAACTGGCCATGCTCCGCGAAGTGTTACCGCTGGATCTCCCCCTGGCACTCTATGGTCGCGCGCCAACGTGGGTCTACGCGGCGATTGCGGTGTGGTGTACGTTGCCGCCGCGCATTTTTGATGCCCGCTGGGGGTGGGTAGATCCGCCGGAGGGGCACTGTGGAGCGTTGCCCGAGAGCGTGCTGTTCCACTGGCAAGTCGACCCCCATGATGACATGGCAATCGTCACTGTCACTATCCTCGCCGGTGTGCTGGATACGGTCCCAGCCACACTCGTCGCGCCACACTGTCTACCCACACTGGGAATTATTCTGGATGGCAAGCTGCCCAATTGGCTCTTCGCGGCACTCGCCCGGGCCTACCAGGACCACCCCTGGGTGGCCATTCATGCGCCCAAGTTGGAGAGCGCCATCGTCATTACCACGCATGACCATCAGCACGCGATCGGTTCGCAAGTGCCATATGTGCCCTAGATGCCACCCAACCGCTAGCAAACATTGATCATGAGCCAAATGTCCTATGTCATTACTTGGCGCAATCACCGCATGGTATCTTGGGTATACAAGGGAAAGGCGACGCAACTCGGTCAATCAGGCCACCCAGCGATGACCAGAACCCGGTGCCGATCATGTTTCCTGTCGTGCCAGCCGGAACTCTTTTTGCCTTCGCGGTCGGATTGCGTGGTCGCGCTACGCCAGCGTTGCAAGCACAAGCGGTGGCCTGGCTCAAAGCGGCGCTGGCCGAGCTGGGGATCGGCGCGAAAACGTCGGGGGGATACGGACACTTTGCTCTGGAGGGATGATGTCCGGGCGGTATCGCACTGGCGTGTGGATGCGGTTGTTTGCACCACGGGAGGATGGTTTCCATGACAAATATTGTCATTACCAGTATCGGTCTGGGCAGGCAGCAATCTGGTGAATATGTGTACTCCAGATACCGTTTTCCGGATGGGAAGAAACTTCGCTCAAAATATTTTCCTGGTGCGCTGTTCCGCGACATCAAGCCAGATTGCTTGATCGTTTTGCTCACCCAGAAAGCCCGCGAGATTACCTGGGAGAAGAACGATATGCGGGGATATATGAAGCGCCTCTGTGGGACCAAAACGAAATTGGTTCCACTGACCATACCTGATGGATCGAATGAAGGGGAATTATGGGGGATATTTTCGCTCCTTGCTGGCCCCATTCCGCATGAAGACGAGTTGATCATTCCTGCAAAAGCGCACATCATGCTTGATATTACGCACGCCCTGCGATCGTTGCCGATCGTCGTGCTCAATACGCTCGCATATCTCGCGCGGACCCGCGAGGTGACCCTCGACGCGATCTACTACGCGGCCTTTGAAACGAAAGCGAACGAGAGCGCTCCAGCACCAGTCTATGCGCTACAAGCGACCTTACTCTTGGAATGGGCAAGCGCGGTGGTCGAGTTTCTGCACTCGGGCGATAGCACGCGCTTGGCCCAGTTGCTCGAAGATCGGCAAAATGAATTCTATCGCGACAGCATCGCCGCGACCACGCGACCAAGAAATCTGAAATCCGTTGCCAAAGCTCTTCGACGTCTCTCCCTCACGCTGGATCTGGCACGTCCCGTCGAATCTGCTGATGCCGCGGCGCACCTTCTGAACGAGTTGGAACAGGTGCAGCCAGATCTGCGGCACGCTCCACAATTTACCGTGCTTTATGATCAGGTAAGGGCCGAATTTGCGGATTTCGCACTGGAAGCAAAGGTTGCCAGGGCCGATACCCAGGCATTCATGCGCTCACACCTCGCTTTCATTGCGTGGTGCCAACGCCGCAACCGCCTCTTGTCTGCCGCAATCAATGCGCAGGAATGGCTGATCTCCTGGTTGATACTGCGCGACGGGATGACAGATCTCTTCAATCGCGAAGCTCGCGAAGCGAAGAGTAGGGATCTGGGGGTCGCTACATTGGGGGCATTGCCGCGCTCGCCAGTCCCATCTGAAGACTGGGAACGACGCGTTCGTGAAACTTGGTGGAATTTTAGCGAAGTGCGCAATGATATTGCCCATGTCGGGTTGCGGGAGCAACCAAAATCAGCCGAGATCTTAAGGCAAAGCATTGACCAACTCGTGCAAGCCTTGCGGGAGGTTGCTACTCAGTCATGAATATTCTGAATTTCTCGCATCCCCTGTCCGATGCACAGCGCGCACAGATCGCCGCCGCCGTGGGGGAGCCGATCGTCGAAGTAGTCAACCTGGCCACACAATTTGACACCGCAGCGCCGTTCGTTGCACAGGTGGTCGCGTTGCTCGACGACGCGGCAATCGCGCCAGCGCGCCTGCAGACAGAGGCATGGCTTGTGATGCCGCCCGCGCTCAACATCATCAGCGCGATTGTGCTGGCCGAGCTACATGGTCGCATGGGGCATTTCCCCGCGATCATTCGATTGCGCCCGGTGGCCAACGCGGTCGCCCCGACCTTCGAATTTGCCGAGATCATCAATCTGGATCAGGTCCGCCAGGCGGCCCGTCAGCGGCGTTGAGCGCGCCTTCTCTGGCAAGGACCAATGATCCGTCGCGACATGGGCGGCGCGGAGGGTAGGCGGACGGTAATCCGCAGCATACGAGCGGATCGCGTCGATCGTCTCCCGACTGGCGCCGCGCATGCCGGGCAATCCTCCAGTTTAAAATCAGGTCTTTCAAAAGGTGACGGGCAGGGTAGTCAAGCCGCGTAACACAATCGACGGTCGCCAGACAATTGCTGCCGGATCAATCGCCAGGCGCAGGTGAGGGAGCCGGGCGAGCAGGGTCGCGAAGGCGATCTCGCCTTCGAGCCGTGCCAGCGGCGCGCCCAGACAATAATGAATCCCCTGGCCAAAGGCGACATGGCGCGCGTTATGGTGGGTCACATCCAACTGATCGGGATTTGGCGCGAAGGCGGCGTCATGGTTGGCGGCTGCCAGCAAGAGGACGAGCCGACTCCCCCTGGGAATCGCGACGCCATCGATCTCCAGATCCTCGGATGCGAAACGATTGACGAACTGCACGGGGTTGACGAAGCGCAGCAACTCTTCGACAGCATCTTTGATTCGCTCAGGCTGTTGGCGCAATCGCTCCATCTGATCTGGCGCCTGGAGGAGGGCCAGCATGCCATTGCCGATCAGATTGACGGTCGTCTCGTGCCCCGCGATCAGCAGCAAGATCGAGGTGGCCAGCAATTCCATCTCCGTATACTGATCGCCGCTGGCATTGGGCTTGAGCATCGCGCTGATGAGATCCTCGCGCGGGTCGGCGCGGCGGGCGGCGATCAATTGGCTGAGATATTGTACCAGCGCCATCATGCCGGGTACGGGTTCTGGATGATCGCTGATGAGCGCGCCCGCGCTGATCAGCTCACTGCTCCACTCGTGAAACCTGGGGGCGTCTGCGAGTGGTGCGCCGAGCATCTCACAGATCACGGTGATCGGCAGTGGGAAGGCGAAGTCGGTGATCAGATCCATCTGCCCTTGCGGTTGAACGGCGTCGACCAGCTGGTCCGCGAGGGATTGAATACGTCCGCGCAATTGTTGGACGAATTTGGGAGTGAACGCGTCATGAGCTAATGCCCGCAAACGGGTATGCTCAGGCGGATCCGCGCGCAGCATATTCGTATTCTGCATCATTCGTTGCATCGGGTGGTCTTCACCGTCGCGCGCATTGTGGATATTTTTCACGAAACGCGGATCTTTCAGGATCCGCTCGACCTCGGCATAGCGACTGACGACAAAGGCCGCCGTGCCGTCGGGCAGCGTCGTCGCTTGCACCGGCGCAACGGCCCGCCATTGCGCGTAGAATTGGTAGGGATTGTCATGATAAGCGGGGCTGGCAAATGGGCTGGTGTTGTCTGGTTGCATTGAGTATCATTCCTCTTGAAATTCTGCATGGAGGTAGCGCAACGCTGCCTCATGGGTTTCCACAACAAGCTGATCAACGAGGGCGGAATCGCTGATCCTGCCCAGATGAAAGGAGACGAGCGGAAAATTGACAATGCCGATGATGGTGATGGCGGCGAGTTGAGCGTCGCGCGCGGCAAAGACCCGACGGTCTATGCCGACCTGAATCAGCTGGGCAACGGGCGTGACGATGGCGCGCTGTCGTTCAACCAGCAATTCGGACCTGGTGTCGCTGTGCATGGTGGACGATACCCAGGCCAACGCGAAGATCTGCGGATGTGTTCGCGCGAACCAGGGGAAGACCGCCAGCATCTCGCGCATTGCCGCCGCGATATCTCTCCCCTCTGCCCGCCGAACAACCTCCCGCAAGGGTGCGGCAAGCTTCTCGGTCTCACGGGCTGAGAGGGCGCGGAGCAACGCGGCCTGGTCATCAAAATACGTGTAGATGGTCATCGGCGCGATACCCAGCCGTTCCGCGATCGCTCGCATCGTCACGCCGTGCGCCTCCACATCGCTGAGAATCGCCAGGGCGGCATCCAGGATCTCGTCGCGGCGAGTCGCCATTTCTTTATCCGTCTTGCGGGTTCGCGCCATCTGGCCTTTTTCCTCCCTTCAGGCGAAGTGAAATGCCATGATGGCTGTCGCTCACGACCGAAATCATGGTCTGGGAGCACCAAACCGGCTGAAGCCGGTTAACGCCATACAGGCTCCCCGGATCGCCTGCGCGCCTGGACCTCCGCCTGTCAATCTCCACTCATTGTCAACTGCTTACCTGAATTGTCGCGAACAATACATCGAACGTGTGGCGGAAAAAATCGCGCAGGTTATCAGGATACGCTACCTATCCGCTCGAGCATTCATCAGTGACCGTAAGGCAACAGCATGACATCTCGGCTTAGCCGAAACCAGCGGTTCTCAGGATGAAATATCAACCCAAGTGACGCGCCTTGCCCGTCTCGCCGTTCGCTTTCACGGGATCATGCCCAGATACGCCGAGCATGGCTGGTACGAAAGCAATACCTCGTACGCTGTATATTATATACAGCGTACGAGGTATGAAGATCAAGATCTCACATGACGGTGGTGTTGATCCGGAGGTCTGCTCTCTCTGATAGCGCTACCAACCCAACCGGCACAAGTGTCCCATATTCGGGCTTCTGATGATTCTGACTTGCAGCATGAACACCGTGCAGACGCCACCCGATGTTTCAATCCCTCAATCGGGCTTCTGACAGTTCTGACACAGTAGTTCCTGGCCAGGGCCATGGGCCGGGTCCATGCCGTTTCAATCCCTCAATCGGGCTTCTGACAGTTCTGACTGTATAGGGATTACATCGAAAGCGTACATCTTATCGTTTCAATCCCTCAATCGGGCTTCTGACAGTTCTGACAATGTTGGATACCCGGTTGCGTTGATTCGGATGAATGTTTCAATCCCTCAATCGGGCTTCTGACAGTTCTGACGAATGCCCATCCTATGATTGGGCTAGCGCCCGTATGTTTCAATCCCTCAATCGGGCTTCTGACAGTTCTGACCGCTAGCCCGACAGTGTTCAACCCGACTCCCATTACCAGTTTCAATCCCTCAATCGGGCTTCTGACAGTTCTGACTTAAAGCGATTGAAGCGCAGCATCAAAAATCCGAGGAGTTTCAATCCCTCAATCGGGCTTCTGACAGTTCTGACCGTAGTCGATCCTCGCTACGTGGACATCAGTCAGGGTTTCAATCCCTCAATCGGGCTTCTGACAGTTCTGACGAAAATTGTGTGCCGGAGGCGGCATAATTGTTGCAATAGTTTCAATCCCTCAA
>DAIDHM010000085.1 GCA_027459705.1 Ktedonobacteria bacterium
CTGATCCTCACTGGCGCCATCGAAGACTGAGGTCCCTACCTTGATACCCATCGCTTCGGCAGCCCAACCCAGGTGAGTCTCCATGATCTGGCCGATATTCATACGATGCGGCACACCCAACGGATTCAGAATGATATCGACTGGCGTGCCATCGGGCAGATAGGGCATATCTTCGATAGGCAGCACGCGACTGATGACACCCTTGTTGCCATGACGGCCGGCCATCTTGTCGCCCGCGCCGATCTTGCGCTTCTGCGCGATGCTCACGCGCACAATCTGATTGACGCCAGGGGGCAACTCATCGTTATTGTCGCGAGAGAAGACCTTGACCTCGACCACCTTACCGTGCTCACCATGTGGCACGCGCAAAGAGGTATCCTTCACCTCACGCGCCTTCTCGCCAAAGATCGCGCGCAACAGCTTCTCTTCAGCCGTCAACTCCGTCTCGCCCTTAGGGGTAATTTTCCCAACCAGGATATCGCCCGGCCCCACCTGTGCACCAACGTAGATGATGCCGCGCTCATCCAGGTTCCGCAGTCCATCTTCGCCAACGTTGGGAATATCGCGGGTAATCTCTTCCTGACCAAGTTTGGTCTCACGTGCATCCGTCTCATGTTTCTCGATATGGATGCTCGTGAAGAAATCCTCGCGGACGATCTTCTCGCTGATCAGGATGGCGTCCTCATAGTTGCCGCCTTCCCACGCCATGAAGGCCACCAGGATGTTCTGCCCCAGCGCAAGTTCACCATTCTCTGTCGATGAGCTGTCCGCGATCGGATCGCCACGTGTGATGCGGTCTCCCTTGTTGACGATCGGGCGCTGATTGATGCAGGTACCCTGGTTCGATCGAATGAACTTGCGGAGCCGGTGGCTAAACAACGCCCCCTGATCGTCCATGATGACAATCTCGCGCGCCGTGCAGCTCACGACCTCGCCACTGGCCTTCGCCAGAACCACCTGGCCAGAATCCAACGCCACCTGGCGTTCGATACCCGTTCCTACTATTGGGGACTGTGGACGCAAGAGCGGCACTGCCTGGCGTTGCATGTTGGCGCCCATCAGTGCGCGGTTCACGTCATCATGCTCCAGGAACGGAATCAAAGCCGCCGCGACACTCACCATCTGCGACGGTGAGATATCCATGTACTCTACACGGTCGGTTGAAGTCTCGACGAACTCGCCGAGATGACGGCCCGTGACGCGTTCCGCCGAGAAATGGTTATCGGCGTCGAGCGGCGCATTGGCCTGCGCAAGCGTGAAACGCTCCTCGTCATCGGCCGTCAGATATTCCACCTCCAGTGAGATCCACGGCACGATTGCCACTTCGCGTACGGCGCCTGTCTCCGTCAAGGCCGCGGATCGCAGACGATCCAGCCAGGGCTGATCGATGCGGGTCCCTGCAGGAAGCACCTCCGCCACGGCGGTGGTATTGGACTTCGCACCAGCACTGGCACCATCACCCAGTCTGAACTCACGGCGCACCACACGTCCCAGCAATCGCGGATCATCCGCTGCCAGACTATGGTAGACACGACGATAGGGTGTCTCGATGAATCCATAGGGATTGATCGTCGAGAACGTTGCCATGTTTCCAATCAAGCCGATGTTGGGACCCTCAGGGGTCTCGATCGGGCAGATGCGGCCATAGTGCGAACTGTGCACATCGCGCACCTCAAAACCCGCACGTTCACGCGAGAGGCCACCGGGACCCAGCGCGGAAAGCCGACGCTTGTGACCTATCTCCGCCAGGGGATTGGTCTGGTCCATGAATTGCGATAACTGGCTGCCACCGAAGAACTCTTTCATCGCCGCAACCACGGGCCGAATATTGATCAACTGGTTAGGCGAAACCTGGCCCGGATCCTGCACCACCGAGATACGTTCGCGCACCACACGTTCCATACGCATCAAACCGACACGGAACTGCTGCTGGATCAACTCACCGACGCTACGGACACGGCGATTACCGAGATGGTCAATATCATCTGGGCGCCCTTTGCCGTTATTCAGGTTGATCAGGTGGGTGACAATCGCAACCATATCGACGCGCGACAACGTACGCACGGTCTGGGGAATACTCGTCTGCAGCTTGCGATTAAGCTTGTATCTGCCGACATTTCCCAGATCATAGCGACGTGGGTGGTAAAACAGTGTATAGACCAACTGGCGAGCATTTTCCAGATTCGCTGGATCGCCCGGCCGCAATTTTTTATACACTTCCATCAACGCATCTTCCGGCGTGCGGATGGGATCTTTATCAAGGGTCAACTGAATGAACGCATGTGGACCAGTATCCACTTCAGCGAACGCCGCCAGCAGACCATCATCAGTGCGCATATCTGGCAGATTGGGCACCTGCCATGGGTCTCGGTCGCCAATCGCCGCCATCGCACGCAACAACGTCGTAATCGGAATTTTACGTTTGCGGTCGATCTTCACGGCGATCAGATGTTTCGCGCTGGTCTCGAATTCGAGCCAGGCACCGCGATTTGGAATCACTTTGGCCGCAAACAGTCCCTGCCCGGTGGCGTCTTCTTCTTGCGTGAAGTAGGCACCAGGAGAGCGCACCAACTGACTCACCACCACACGCTCGGCGCCATTGATGATGAAGGTGCCATCGTGCGTCATGAGCGGGAAATCGCCCATGAAGATGTCCTTCTCAACAATCTGCCCACTCTCTTTATTGATGAGCCGGGCTTTAATTGTGAGGGGCGCGGCATAGGTCGCATCGCGATCGCGACATTCTTCTTCGTCGTATTTTGGCGTCCCGAAAGGTTCATCGGGCACGATGAATTCAAGTTTGAGGCTCTTGTTCGTGAAATCCTCGATCGGCGAGATCTCAGCAAACAGTTCTCGCAGACCTTCGCGCTGAAACCAGGCAAATGAATCCAGCTGAACCTGGATCATGTTGGGCATATGGAGGATGGACGGTATGCGAGCGTAGCTCACACGCCCCGTCGGATTCTCGTGCGTGACAGTCGCATGCATCCCGTTCCCATTGAACGAGTCCTTCGCTGTGCCAGTAAACGATGCGGATGGTCCGCTGTCGGCAGATGCTCCGCTACCGCCAGTACGATCAGTACCAATGACCATGCGTCAGTTTCTCCTCTCGTCGTATGTCGGTACGACGTGGGTACGACGTGTTCCAGCAATGTTCGATGTCCATGGTGACGGGGTAATTTTCCTGAGATCCGGGTAGCTCGGTGCCTCCAGGTGACCCGCGGCCACCAGGTGGTCCGTTGCCAGTGGGTGGCCTGCCTCGCGGCGCAGTCGGTTGCTGGGATCCGACAGACGCGCATCAACGATATGGCAAGCGGCGCGAAACTGTTAAAGTAGACGCCAACCCACGAGAGACCTCACCCTGGTTCAGGCGTAGCTTCTGGAATCGTCGCCCTCCTTTCACTGATTGGACCTGTGTTGACCACAATAGAAAGAATCACGAGAAATCCAATACCTGTCGATCTGTGGCGTCTGGAGAAAGAATTCTTGGCCTGCCACATGCGTTACAGTCCGCTGACTTCAGCCCGATGTAAACCGGGCGCCTGGTCGGATGCGCCAGTCCAGGGCTGCTCACATCGCACATAACGGGCGCTCTGGTGGACCGGGACAAAACGCCAGGCCAGTGGAAAGACACTTGACGCTGTTGCCAGCATCGGTAGCTACTGCGCAAGGTGGTGTGCCGTTCATCCGGGTGTCGCGTGCCAGGCGGCCCATAACCAGCCCGGTAACGACCCGATTCCACACTCTGGAAAAAATCTTGCGATAAATCTCACGCTCCCCTGTCGCAGGTTATCCTTGACCACTTGACTGTAAGGACAAGAGAATGACTTCAATGATTGTGTTCATCCGTCCTGGGGGCGGATGGCTTGCTGCCCTTCGCCAGTTTGACGCGGCACCCTCACTCGCCTTTAGGACGCCACTATATATTCTTGGGAACGATGTGCGCTGAACGCTTCCTCTCATGGTGCGCAAAAGTTATGCCACAAACCACGAAAAATTGACTATGCCCATCAGATTGATGTGTATCTCCTGGAACTCAATCTTATGGTTAGTCTTCACGTTGGGGATTCTCGCAGGTTGTTGTTGGCACCGAACCGTCCGCCTCTCGGCTCTCGCCCCCATTGAATAGTGACTGTATGCTTAACGTGGACGCTACGAAATCGCTGACGTTTTGCACGACCATTGTCAGCGGCAAGAGCAGCATCGCTCTTTCGATTTTGCCTTAGAGAATGATATCGTACCATGAATTCATCACTCTGTCAAGGGTATATGGCACGATATTTGCACTACATTGGGAGAGGTCGAAGGAATTCGCCGGACCCAAAAGTCCTCCCTCCCCTCTGATGCCTGTAGACGCCACCCACATCTCCCTTTGGGCGGCGTCTTTGGCCAGTGCTCGGTAGCCGTCGGAATCATTCCCTGAACTGGAGGCGATCTTCAGACCTGTGGTGGTGCGCTACGCTCGTCGGGTGGTGGCGGCCCCACCAACCAGTGCATCGCTCGACGGCGACCGGGGATCGCATGGGCAGGCAATGGATCCATCATGCCAGGGAGCGCACGATCGAGCGCTGCAAGCATATCATTCACGCTCTGCGCCACTCCCTCGACCATCAAATATCCCGATGGCTTGACGGCATCACCTACCAGGTATAGGCCGCGCGCGGTCGTCTCTGGAAGGCTGTCCCGCCCCTGGATCGCGCGGTTGACCGGCCAGGCATCATGGTATTGTCCCATCGTTAAGACGCGCCACCTATCGCCCTCCCCCGGACCCAGCACGTTTGCCAGATCTGCCCGGGCGTGCGCGCGCGCCTCGGCAATGCTCTCGTGATCTGGTCGCCAGAGTTGGTGGGTGATGATCAAATGCTGGCCAGGGGGAGCTAGCGAACGATCGCTATTACTGGGTTGCACAATACCTGCGATGCGTTCGGTATCCAGGCAGTAGAGGATACCCTGGTGATCAATGAGACTGTTTTCACTGAGGATGTGCGTTTTCAGGCCAGTGGCGACTGCTTTGAACGGGGACGCGATGCTGTCCGGTCCGGTTGCTGTGGCGGGCATGAGTTGGGCAGTGGCCGCTGGTCCGATATCACTCACCAGCAGCGTCGTCTGCAATTCCCATGTTGCGCCACTCATGCGGTCAATTCCGGTGACACCCGTGACAGCGCCAGCATGTGTCTGAATCGCGTGGGCTTCCTGGCTCAGTAGGAGATCGACTCCCGCGGCCTGCAATCGATCTGCAAGCGCATTGGCCACGGCAGCACAACCACCAGCAACGATGCCCGGCGGCCCGTAGCGCAGCATGTTCTTCAGAATTGCGGCAACCTCGGTATAGGCAACTTGATCAAGATCGACACTGAGGGTGAAATGGGCCACACGCTCGAAGAATAGCACCATCTCGCGATGAGACGCGCGTGTTATTCCCTGAGTTATCAGCCATTGGGCGAACGTCAGGTCGGTCTCGGCCGCGCGCGGAGGCCGCAATAGAATGGCATATCCCAGCCGGACCAGTTCCGGAAACTGACGCGGCCCGACAACCCGCGCCAATCCGATCAGAGACCGCGCCCGCACCTGGCGTCCATGAACCAGGAAGGATCCGAAGACTTCGGCGTCATGAATCGCGTGAGGAATTTTCAGGTCGCGCAACATAGCCGCGACGATGCCATTCGTCCCGAAGGGCAGCATGTGGACAGCGCCGGTCGAAACCTGCGCGCCCTGAAAAGTTTTGGCGGTGAAGCGACCACCGACATGGTCCAGCCGTTCGATAACCGCCACGCGCTGCCCGCGTCGCGCCAACCTTGCGGCAGCCAACAATCCTCCCAGTCCGGCGCCAAGGACGACTGCATCATATCTCTGTGTTGTCATTATACCCGAAATCATAGCATATCGATCGAGCGCGATGCGCTAGGCCGGGCGGCGATAGCGCAGAACTCGCCGTCGACCTCGCGCCCCCAGTAGCAAGCCCAACCCCGCTGGGACGGTCATCGCCAGCGCGGCGGGAGCCAGCCGACGGATGCGTTCCTGGCGCATGACACGACGAACGCGTTGTGGCAGGCTCACCATATCCGGCGGCCATTCCTCGGCCTGCAGAAAGCGCAGCACTAGTTCATTGAATTCAGCAGGCGCTTCGATCTGCGGACGATGGAAGCAGCGATCCAACACCTCCAGATGCGCGGATGGGATGATACTCGCGGCATGCAGTCCATGCTCAATGGGGATCGTGCGATCGCGTGCGCCCCAGATCAACAGGACGGGGACGTGGATATCCCCCAGATGATCGAGAGCACTCTGGCGCTGGCCGCCGAGATCAGCGACATTGCGTAAAATACTCAAGAAGGCATAGCGCGCGCCAGGATCACGCAGACGGTCCAGCACGGTCATGATCTGTTGCTCTTCGGTGCTGACCTGGAGGCGGCGCAGACGACGCTGCTCCATCGCGCGGCTGGCGGCAGCCACACGGAAGCGAGGCTGGCTTAACGCTCCGAGAACCCCATGCGCACCTGGCAGGGTGCTCATCCGCAATAGCCAGTGTACCTGGCGTCCCATGCCACCACTGTCTACGAGCACAACGCGGGCGATGCGCGTTGGGATATTCGTATAGACCTGCAACGCCACACCCCCGCCAAGCGAATGGCCGATCAAGGCCACCTCGCGCAGGTCCAGTGTCTCCATGGCCTCCGTGATCGTGGCCGCCAGGCGTTCAACCGTATATTCGACGCGAGGTTTATCAGACTCACCACAACCCAGCAGATCGAACGCATACACAGTGTAGTGTTTGGTCAGAACTGGAAGTGTGTAGCGCCAGGCATAACTACAGGCACCCAGGCCATGGAGCAGCACGACGGTCGGACCGCTCCCACCACGCACATAACTGATACGCGTGTCGCCAAGCATCACGAAGTGACGTGTCAACTCCAGAGAAGGCGCCGGCCAATCTACTGGCGCTTCCTCAACAATAGGCAATTCTGGGAACGGGTTCTCCCGCATCGTGAGTCCCTCCTCAAATGATACTGGGCTGCCCGCGTCCATACTTACGCTTGTGCGAGCACGCTACTCGCCAGATACATTATTGTATATTATACAGACCTAACGTTGAGATGCAACGTATGGCAAAGGCTGCCAGTATGTCCTTTTTCCTTCACATATCCGTCTTCTCCGCGCTCCTCGCTTTGAAAGTTGCAAAGCAGTGGGTGATTGAACCTATAATGAGGTAGACCCCATTCAACCTCAGGAGAAGAAATATTCATGGCGATGCGTTACGGCGTCTTCGTGCCACAGGGGTGGCGCATGGATCTGGTCGACATCAAGGATCCCGTCGCACAGTATGAGGCGATGACGAATGTCGCCCATACAGCGGATGCTCTCGAGATCTTTGACTCCATCTGGTTATATGACCATTTTCACACCGTCCCTACCCCGACCGCGAATTCAGTTTTCGAATGCTGGACGACGACTGCCGCATTGACCCGCGATACGAAGCGCGTCAAGGTTGGCCAGATGGTCACTTGCAATGGCTACCGCAACCCTTCACTCCTGGCGAAGATGGCCTCGACCGTCGACGTCATGAGCCATGGTCGGCTCTATTGTGGTCTGGGCGCTGGTTGGTATGAGCATGAGTGGCTGGCGTATGGCTATGGCTTCCCCGAGACCCGTGAACGTATGCGCGCGTTCCGCGAGGCGGTCGAAATCGTCTCAAAAATGTGGACTGAGGACCAGCCAACATTCAAGGGTGAATATTACTCGATCACAGCGCCCTACAACGAGCCTAAAACCGCGCGCCAACCCCATCCATCTCTCTGGATCGGCGGTGGCGGCGAGCAGGTGACGCTGAAATTGGTGGCGAAATATGGTGACGCTTGCAATGTTGGCGGCGATACTGCGACCATCAAGCATAAGCTAGAGGTCTTGCGCGGCCACTGCGAGAAGATCGGCCGACCATACGAAGAGATCACGCGTTCCACGCAACTCGGTAATCTCTTCATCGTCCATGAGGGCGAAGACGCGCGCGCGTTGATCGAGCCGGTTGCCAAGACCCAGGGCCTAACCTATGAAGAGTTTGTACCCCGTGCCCAAATTGGGACACCCCAACAGATCGCGGAGAAGATCCGTGAGATGGCGGATGTGGGCATTGATTACATTATTACGTACTTCCCCCGTGCGGCATATGATCATGAGCAGCTCTATCGTTTTGCAAACGAAGTCGCGCCACTTGTGAGCGACCTGTAACGCTACACCAAAGGTAAGGCGTTCTGAGTATCTCTAGGCCGGACGGTAGAGAGCGGCAAGCGCAGTGCCGTCCGGCACGCCCCCTCGCATCAATGCAGATGCTGAGAGTTAACCAGATCGAGTATCCATGTTCCGGCCACTGTCTGGGCAATCCACGACCGCGTTGGCCTTGAGATCGCGCTATCGGTGCGCGTAGGCTCATGCTCCGCATCATCAATCGTTGGCGATCGATCGCGCGGAGCGGCCAGAGAATGAGCGGCGGGACCATCCGCACAATGCGGATCCATTGCGAATAGGAAGACAGATGCAACCGGAAGACCATTCCCAATCAACACCGAACCTCCAAAATCCCCCACAAGCGGAGAATGAGGCAGAGGTTCTGGGCGGTGCCCTCCGCATCGCCGCGTTCGGCTGCATTCCAATGATCGTCATCATCATCGGTATCGTACTGGTGACGAGTGGCTCCTTGCGCGCGATCGCCCAGGGGGTCAACGACTTTCTCTTCTCATTAGGTGGCCTCCCGCTCGTCCTTGTCATCGTCGGCGCGTTCATGGCGGTCGCGGCTATTGGCAGCCGCGTCACGCGCCAGAGGTGAACGAAGCACCGCGTCGGCACTGCCCCTGGGGCGGAGAGGGATAACATACATCGTGACCATGACATTCACCAGCGCGGACAGTGAGGCGCTGGCAGCGGCGGCGTTGGGGGGCGGTCTGCCCGCGGAGAGTGCCAGGCGGCTGATCCGCGCGGAGGACGCCGATCTGGCCGCCCTATTGGCGGCGGCCAGCACCCTGCGCGATCGCCGTACCGGGCGGACTATTACCTATTCGCGCAAAGTTTTCATCCCCTTGACGAATCTCTGCCGCGACACCTGCGGCTATTGCACTTTCGTCCGCCAGCCACGGGATCCGCTGGCAAAGACGCTGATGCCTGAGGAGGTACTGGCGATCGCGCGCGCCGGGCAGGCGGCGGGTTGCAAAGAAGCGCTCTTCAGCCTGGGTGACAAACCCGAATTGAAATATGCTACGTACCGGACGCACCTCAATCATCTGGGCTACACCACGACGCTGGCCTATCTCCACGATATGGCGGAACTGGTCTTTCGCGAGACGGGGCTGTTGCCACACCTCAATCCGGGTGTAATGACCGCCGAAGATATCGCCATGTTGCGGCCTGTCGCCGTCAGCATGGGCATTATGTTGGAGGGCATCAGCCCGGCATTGCTGGCGAAAGGCGGCGCGCATCGCGGCTCACCTGACAAGACGCCCGCGGTGCGCCTGGCGACGCTGGCCGCCGCTGGTGAGCAGCGCGTGCCCTTCACCACAGGCATCTTGATCGGCATTGGTGAAGCGCCAGAGGAGCGCGTGGATGCTTTGCTGGCCATTCGCGACCTGCACCAGCGCTATGGGCATATCCAGGAGGTCATCATCCAGAATTTTCGCGCCAAGCCCGACATCCGCATGCGCGACTGGCCAGAACCCGGACCGCTGGAGATGCTGCGCACGATCGCCGTCGCGCGACTGATCTTTGGTGACGCTATCGATGTCCAGGCGCCACCCAATCTGGCGCTGACCGATCTGGAGCGCTATCTGTCGTCCGGCCTAAACGACTGGGGCGGCATCTCACCCGTCACCCGCGACCACATCAATCCCGAGCGCGCCTGGCCCGATCTGGACCGCCTGCGCGAGCAGATGGTCGCGACGGGCTACACGTTGCGTGAGCGCCTGGGGATCTATCCCCACTATCTCCAGGATCCCGAACATTGGCTCGACCCCACGCTTCAGGGCGCAGTCGCGCGCCTGACCGACGCGACCGGGCTGGTCCACGCCAATTTTGAAATTCGCCAGAAGGAGCACCAGTAATGGAAGATTTCCCGGCCCTCAGCGGCCTCTCCGCCCAGATGGCGGCGCGCCTGCGGCCTGACATCGCGCGCATCCTCGATGGCGCGCTCAGTGAGTCTCGCGAGGTCTCGGTTGATGACGGCGAGTTGCTCTTTGGCGCCTATGGGGCAGACCTTTTCGCTCTGATTGCCACGGCCGATGAACTGCGGCGGCGCGCGGTAGGCGATGTCGTGACATATGTCGTCAACCGCAATATCAATTTCACGAACGTCTGCATCAAGCATTGCGGCTTCTGTGCGTTCAGCCGAACACATAAAGACACCGAAGGGTACTTCCTGCCGACCAGCGAGATCATCCGCCGCGCCAAAGAGGCCTGGGATCTTGGCGCGACCGAGATCTGCGTCCAGGCCGGGCTGCCACCAAAGATGGATGGCGACATGTACCCACGTCTGACACGCGCTATCAAGGCTGAATTACCCAACCTGCACATCCATGGCTTCTCGCCCGAAGAGGTGCTGTATGGGTCGATTCGCGCCAACTGCTCGATCGAAGATTTTCTGGCGCGCCTGAAGGATGCCGGCGTTGGCTCGCTGCCGGGCACCAGTGCCGAGATCCTGGACGACGGACTGCGCCACACCATCGCCCCTGGCCGCATCTCGGTCGCGGACTGGGTGCGCGTCATCAAGGGCGCGCATGCGCTGGGGATCCCGACGACCTCGACGATCATGTACGGCCATATCGAGACGCCGCGCCAGCGCGCCGCGCACCTCGCGTTGCTCCGCGACATCCAGAAAGAGACCGGTGGTTTCACGGAGTTCGTCCCGCTCAGCCTGATCCACGAAGAGGCGCCGATGTTCGCGGAGAAGACGGTCCCGGGCGTCCGTCCCGGCGCGACGGGTGACGAGGTCGTCAAGATGTACGCTATCGCGCGCCTCATGCTCTATCCCCACATCAAGAACATTCAGGTCTCGTGGGTCAAAGAGGGGCTGAAGATGGCACAGTGGTGCCTGAACGCGGGCGCCAATGATATGGGCGGGACGCTCATCAATGAGAGCATCTCGACGGCGGCGGGCGCGCAATATGGCCAACTCGTCCCGCCAGGCGAACTGCGCCGCTGGATCCGCAACGCCGGGCGACTCCCCGCCGAACGCACGACGCGCTATGCCATCCACCGTCATTTCACAATGGACCCCGCTGACGACGGCGACCAGGAACCACTGGACCGCGCCGCCGCCGAAGGCCCGGAGCGCTTTGGCTCCTTTTTCAAACTGATCGCTGACGATCGCTTCAAGTTCCAGGACCATTATGTGCCGGTCGCCGTCCGGCCAGGGGTATAGTCACGGCCATCGCCCAACGCGCCGCCGGAGATCACTCGCGATCTCTGGCGGCGCGCTGGCATGAGGTGACGCGATACGCATCTCACCATGCTCGCATGAGAAACCTATCATGAAGACGTCATTACTGTTTGGTTTTCTTTCTAAAAATCCACTTGTTCGTATACCAAAAATAAAGCAGGACAATCAGCACTAATATTCCAGGCAACGAAAGGTCCAGTGGATGTAAGCCAAAGAATCCGCTCATGACTTCCTCTTTTCTAACCGAATACATGGATCGGCAAGTTATGAAGCGTTCATTTATCTTGCGGATCCATGCGTTTATCGAGATTCTATCCCTGGTCTGTGTGCCAATTACATTGGGTATGGTCGGTATAACATTCCCTCCTTTGCCAGACCCAATAGGCCCACCAGCCGCCTGTCCCCGTAATCCAGGCTTTAAGAATCATTTTTGAATTCGAATGGTTCAACAGCCCATACTTTAACAACAGTTGATTTTGTAGGATCGTCTAATTCAAAATATTTCCTTCCGAGATATTCTCTTAGCTTATTTGCCTCAGCGATAATTTTAAAGAGAGTGAAGTCAGCTAATTTAGCAGTATCATCATTCAATCCTTGAATTTGTGCAGTCAAAGTTATGGACTCTAAAAACTGTCTGGCGTTTTCACCACCTATCCATTTCTTCAACTGAGCTTCAATGTTCAGTAATATCTCAAGGGCCGACTCTGCTTCCATTTCGAGACTCCTTCAATTACGTAAGACTTACGCTTGTACATAGATCAATCCTAAATCCCAGACTTGACGCTAGTCAATCTTAGCCTGGGCGATCGTCGGCAACGCTTCTATGTCGGGTTGCTGAAGCAATAGTTGAATCAGAATATTACTGCCACCTGCGAAGGTTGAATCTAGATCTACATCTCCGCCAACAAACCAGGCTCGGCAAGCTGGCCACCAGAGGGTAGGTGCGTGTGGCGCACCCCGAGTAGCGAAAGTTGTAGTAGCCATGACTGAACCTTTGTAGAGTAGGTAAGATCTCCCAAAAAGCCGCAAACGCTTCGGCCCACCGTCCGAGCCGATCCCGAGATCTCCAAGCCCGTCCCAAAGTGCGAACCAACATTCATTAGGGGTCGAGGTGGTGGCTTGCAGTACCCTTGCGAGCGAACTCATTTGTTCGACTGGAAGCTCACTTGCTGGATCACCAATGTACATATTAGGAGTTTGGAGCTTTCGACCAGGCAGTGGTGTAGCAATCTGATGAAAATTCGATTCAGCGTGCAGTGCTGCCCGCTCCATTCCGCCACATCTGCCCACCGTAGCGTCAACGGATCTGGTGCCAGCGGTGTTCCATTCTCGTCTCCTCCCAGATACGTGGTACTGGGTGGAAAACACGGGCGTAGGAGGCAAATCCAGCAGGTACCCATGAAGCTACGGTAGGGGAAACATCGCGATTCAGTACCCATCTGTGGTCAAGCGTGTCAATAAGCCACTGGGTCTCGGTCGAATCAACGACCGATGCGACGCCGGGATATTCCCATCATCGTGATCCACGGCCCATGAAGACTGGTGGCGCGTTACTTGAATCCTTTGCGAGTTCCTTCAAAGCATCTCTCCGCCGAAACCAATGCGTAACATAGCCTCCATCCTGAGAAGACGTAGTGTCGAAATTGACACTACGGATACCTTCTAAAATTTCGCACACTCCGAGCAAGCTAATTATCCACAGATCCAGTTGACATCACTGCTGGTAACATATGTGTCATATACTCCACCAGCGGCGTTCTCTGCCCATGCATACTCATCAAGTTCGAAGGTATGCGACGAGTTACCATCATGTTTGCTCCTCATCTTCGAGCGATCTATATTACTTTTCTCGGAGGAAATTCTTTAGTTAGGACTTTCGCTTAAGCTTGATCGCTTAATGATACGAGTGGTAACAACATGAATCAAATGCCATAAAAACAGCATAAGAAGCAACCATGAGCGAAAGTCCTATTTAGTGATAATATAATAGACAGCTAGTCATAATGAGTTCTATGGAGGAAGCTTTGCGTTGAAAAAGAGTGTACCCAAATAAAAAAAGTAAACACTATAGAAAGCGTAGGAAAAACTGCTTCCGACAGGGAAGTCTTGGGGGTTTGAAGGCTCCAAAAAAGTATGACTATGAGTAGAGAAGCAAGAACAAAGTTCATTATTCCAAAAAAACCGAGGATGTTGCGAATATGAGTACGGCTGGTTCCTCGAAGAACAAAAAAGAGGGCAAACATACTGATGGATTGGGATATTATTTCAGAAAGAATTACTAGCAAAGGCACTCGAGAATGGAGAGTTGAAAGATGGACGAGAGAGTAGAGAAAGGTGAATATCATAATTCCTAATACTATCAAAAGCAAACGGAAATGTTTATGACGAGAAGGTGGTATATCCATTCTTCAGCCCTCCCTGTTCCCATTTTTTGTACCGTTCAAGCAGAAAAGTGCCCAAAGGTAGTGAACACTTGTCTGCTTGATGATGCAATTACAAGCAGTAGAAATTTGAGGCGGTAGAGAAGAACATTATGTAGATACCAGTTCCTGTTCCTCCACAAATATATCGAGATATAATATCCATCTCAGCACAATACTGCTATCTTGCTGTATCAAAAAGCTTATTTTCGTATTGAAGTTGCTCGAATGAACCGATATATCAGAAAGATTACTAGGGCGGTTACTCCTAGAACATATACTGTGTTTAGTACCAAAAACGGATCGAGACCCCCTATGACTGTAGCTATAATGTGTACTGGAAGTTGCATGTACATTACCTTTCTTGATAGGTGAGAACTATAATGGAATAATGCATTATAGTTCTCTTAGTTGTTGAATCTGCCCACGTGGAATGATGCTGGTATTATACGATTAATGGGGAATGTTGGTAGAGTAGGGGAAACTGCCATCAAGATTCAGAGTTCTCGAAGCGTAGTAATAATTGCTGAATGTCCATGGCCACACCCCACCTGTTATTTCTACATCCATATATGCTTCAGCGAAGGTGTATCCATCTGTAAAGTCATAAGCGGTGAGATTCACTGAGACAGTAAATGCCCAGTCAACAAAAGGAAGGGCTTTAAACACCGTTGGTGCTGATGAACACCCTGGACCGTGCCAAACAAAACCGGAGTCTAGTTCGACTTTGAAAAGGTAGGAGTCTTGGTAGGCGTCCTCTGCGTAAACATCGTAGTTGACGCATCCGGTAGCGGGTATGCTGGTAAAATGGGTTGAGGGGACTGGATTAGTCCACTTGTGTGTGAAGGTGTAGGTGCATAGATCAGAACGGGAGGCGTATTGGGGTAACTCGATCTTCTTTGCTGAGCAAACAGATGGAGAATCATTCCCTACTATTATCTGCGAATGAGTGTATACAATTGGCACCTGAATCGGTAGTGTGTTTGTAGAGGGGAGAAGGGGAGTAATCGCTGTTGAGCTATGCATTATAAGCTGAGAAGTACTCGCATAAGCGGTCGATGGAAACAGGGCGAGAAGCAAACCGAACATTGCTGTGAAGGCCACGAGCAACATTTTGCCTAGTGAGCCGTGAGCCGTGAGCCGTGAGCCGTCATGGAGAGTATCCCTTTCCTGACTAAGTACGGTAACAGTTTGCTTACCGTATTGCAATAGTAACCAACTTTGGCATTAAAGTCAAGTGAAATTTCATGTATTCTGAAAATTCAAAAAATCCTCGGTCCGAGTCTGCTCAATGCTGGTATCTTGCTGTTGCAAAATGTTTATTTTCGTATTAAACGTGAGTCTCGGTTAAGCGGCGAGGTCGATGGAGCTCTCGCGGCTCATGGTAGGCTTGACTGGTTGGAGGCAATAGGCAATCAAGCTACAGAGCAGATTGACGAACAAATGAGAAGGTTTGCGGTGGTGGGAGGGCTCAATTTGACTGATATTCTTGAGTTGATCATTGATGGACTCAATGACCGCCCATTTGCGAATGAGAATCTTCTCCAGCAGCGACATCAACCGATTTGCCCGGTTCTTGGGTAGACGAATCAGGAGCTACACTCTACAGTGGACCCCAATGTCAGGTCCAGTATACCGGCAAGGATACCATGAAGCTCGCGCTCGACAACTTCACCGAACAGTTACCGGATCTGGTTGAACATCTCAATGCAATGGTCGCAGCCCGGATCAGGTAAACAGACAGAGCCAGCTTTACGTTTTACGTGCAGCTCCCTACGCCGCTATTCTCAGCGGATGGATCCACGATGGACACGCGTCGAGTTTTCGTGCTATATTGAGTATGTACTCACTCAACTCCAATTAGTCTACAGCCAATGGAGCGATACCCATGACGGACACGTCAGGATCGGTCAACTTGACGATGCGGCAACAGCAGGCTGCTGCCCGTCGTCAGCAGATCATTGACACGGCGGCACGCCTCTTTGCTGAACAGGGGGTGGCCAAAACAACGACCCGTCACATTGCCCAGGAAGTTGGCGTCGCCGAGGGTCTGATCTTTCGGTACTTCCCTACCAAGCTTGATCTGGTACGCGCGGTGACCAGCAGCGCCCATGTCTTTCTAGGCGGTCTGCGCATCATGCTGCAAGATCCCGCGACCACAGCACACCCCCTGGCGGATGTCATGCAACGCGTGGCGACCGTCTGGCTCGATCTACTCCACCGTGAGGCCGCGCTCTCCTCCATCCTCTTTGGGGAGGCGCTGATCAACCCGGATATCGGTGGTCTTCTCGACGAGGTTATCCACGAAGGAGCCTCTAACCTTGAGCACTTCTTGGAAGGACGCAAACAAAGGGGTGAGATTACACCACAGGTGGATACCAAGACGGTTGCCCACGTCTACATGGCGTCGACGCTGATGTTTTTTCTGCGTAATCGACGTTTAAGTGAGGAGGCCTGGCAGAAGGAAGCTGATGCCTTCGCCACGCACCTCACGACGGCCTGGCTACGGATGGTTGCGCACTAAGCGGCACCTCGTTATTTTCCTTGTTTTTCGCCTAGTTGTTGAGTGAATACTCACTCTGAAGTACGCACAACAGAAACAGAAAGGGAACAGGCATGAACTTGGTCATCTTTGGGGCTAGTGGCCCTACAGGGCTCGAGCTTTGTCGGCAGGCACTCGCAGCAGGTCACCAGGTTATCGCGGCAGTGCGGCATCCAGACACGTTTCCGCTTCAGGATGACGCCTTGACGGGTTTACGCGGATGTGCTGGACGGATCATCCCTTGCCCCTATCATCAATGACGCCGATGCTGTCCTGTCGACACTAGGGGCGAGTTACTCGCGGCATGAGGTCCGCGTGTATTCGGTCGGGACGAGGGCTATCGTTGATGGGATGCGTGCTAGCGGTCACTGCCGCCGAGTGATCGTGGTCAGCTCGGGCCTCTCCGCGCCGAACCTCCCCAAGGTGCGCGGGTTTGTTCAGGACCGTATCATGGTGCCGCTCTTACTCCACGTCATCGGGCGCACGTTGTACGAAGATATGCTGCGGATGGAGGACTACCTCGCGACCTGCAACGACATCGCCTGGACCATCATACGCCCAGGCCGCCTCATCAACGGCACAGGGATCTCGACGTATCGGCTCGACATCGACTTTCCTGTCGGCAATGTCACGACGCGCCCTGATCTCGCGGCCGCCATGCTCGCCGAACTTGGCCCGAACGGACATGTACACCAGAATGCATCCCCTACCACACGTTGATCCGTCTCAAAGTCGGCTTACCAGATAGCCAATTCGTACGAATTGCGCCTGGGACTGTATCACTTCTGCTATTTGGTAGGCCTACCAATGGAACACCGTGATGGGGTGGACCGTGCTCAGAAACCGTTTGAAAAGCAAGGTCTGGATCCGAGCCAGGCGGCGAGCAGGATGAATACGACGCACTTTGAGAATGAACGATTGGACCATTTAGGGCATTATGGGAGGCATCGTATACATCCCAGGAAGTGGGGAAAAGCGAAGCAAGCGGTGGGCAAGAGTAAGAAGAAGCAGAGGGTAGAGTAGCCCTGCAGAGCTAGTTCCTCTTTGCTTCCTTCCCATATCCATCGTTGCTTTGGTTTTCCTCATTTCCTGGCAATTCTACCCATGCTCAATACCCCGCACCATACATTGATACAGTTTTGTGTGATCCTCTGTGTGCATAGGGATACATTTGAGAAGAAATGCAATTACCTTCTATAGAGAGCTTAATTCAAGTCATAAAAGACGAATAGCTAGAAGCCTTAAGTCAAGTGGATATCGATGCTGCCTCGTGCCGAGCACGCAGGTTGTACCCTGTGAAAGGAATTGACCATGCCACAGGCCTCACTAACACAACCACCAAAGCAATCGTCTAATCAACGTATTGTAGGATGGCTCATACTGAGCTTACTTTCCTTTCTTTCGTTCGTTTTCTTAGTCTTGCCTGGAGATTTACTGCTCTTTCATTTCTCTGGGTTTCTCGCTTCAATCTCCCAAGCACTCTCCCCGCTAGCGTATGGGCCAGAGATCTACTTCTCACCACTCGGATTTCTCGTTGCGGTGGGAGTTATTATCCGCAATAGTAGTAGATCATACCAACGTCATGGATTGGGTATGATAGTCCTGTTTATAAGTTGGATGACTGTTGCCCTTTATCTTCTCAGTCTTAGTTTGTATCTTTTGTCCATATTGGGAATACTGCGGCCATTTATCTAGTACCCAGTCTAACG
Organism: Ktedonobacteria bacterium; assembly: GCA_027459705.1. Classification (GTDB taxonomy): domain Bacteria; phylum Chloroflexota; class Ktedonobacteria; order Ktedonobacterales; family JACDGC01; genus DAIDHM01. The sequence continues at coordinate 18,088 of DAIDHM010000085.1, forward strand.
GGTGTATGGCCCGTACTCATCCGGCAGCAGGCTTCATGATCCACCGCCGCGAAGGATATACGAGATTCCGTTGAGGATCTGCCGGATATTCACCGTACAGGGATGACCACCCGGTAATGCTGGGGATTCAATGTGGCGAGGATCTGCTATTCTGCGTCACTCACATCGTTTGGATACCCGAGAAGATACATACAACTCCTGATCGGCATGCCGCTAGCTTTATGCGTAGCTGATCTCTTGATTTTACCACTTTCCATGCACTTGTGAGACGGATAGCAGGATTGCTTATGACGCATGTGCGATTGCACAGCGGGCGGTGATTCCGCCGCCATCGCGTCAAGGACGCGAATGATCGTTCAATGAGTGTTAGCTGGAAGGCGTATTCAATTTTTGATCGATACGTTCAAGCTTGGTCGATATGGCGCGCAATGTCACCACTAACCAAACGACAACGGCAATCCCCAGGGCGATGGGCAAGAAGAGGATTGGCAGCATCAAGAGATCCAGGAAATGGATGCCAAAGGGCATGATGTTCTCCTCCGCATGATGTGACGCGTTCATCATTATTCCGGTTTGCTATCGCCCGCGATGCGTTCGTTCGCAAACAATTGAATATGCATATCAAAGAGGCGGGTTTTGATCAACCAACTGCATGCTAAGTATACCCATTGCCTGGCAAATGAGCAAGTGAAGACCGTCACATGTCGGATATCCAACATCTCTCTACCTGTATTCTTCAACATCATCCTGCCCACCCAGGTGATGAGCAAAATGACAGAGCGCATCAGCTCCACCCTCATTATATAATTAACATTGTGACGCAATACATATTGACTTAATTAATATTATTGGCTATACTCATTTCAGAGGTTGGGAATCGGGTAGATTCCACGTTGAGAGACCGCCACGACCCGACCGCGCACCCGTCTGAGGAGAGATGCCATGGCCACTATTCGCGACACCTGCCCGCTCTGCGGCGGCGCGTTGACCCTGATCAGCCTGGAATGCCAGCAATGCCATACCCATCTGGAGGGGCCGGTTACCGCGTTCGAATTGCCAACGCCGCCACCAGCACGCGCAGAAGCGGACCTGGCACGCTTTGGCGCGCTGGGAAAGCTCTCGACTGAGCAACTCGCCTTCGTCGAGACCTTCCTGCGCGCGCGCGGCATCATCAAAACGGTCGAAGCGATGTTGGGCATCTCCTACCCGACAGTGCGCAATCGCCTGGACGATGTCATCGCGACCATGGGCCTCTCCCCGGCAGACGAACCCATCGCCGGAGACGCGCGTCGTGAGCAACGCGAGATCCTGGCGGACCTCTCGGAGGGGCGCATCTCGACTGAGGAGGCGCATCATCTTTTGCGGAAAATGGTCCAGGGCGATTCGCCATCGGCCAATGGCGCGTCGCGAGCCACTGAATCCTGATCAGTCGCGAGCCACCGAATCCCGATCACACGTTCAAAGAATCCATTGAGCACGGGGGAAATGATGGACGACCAATCGGCCACGCTCACAGCACAGCAGGCGGCATTGTTGGAATTACGGGCGCGCTATGAACGCGGCGCGATCACCTACGATGTCTTTCGTGCGGCGTTCCAGGATATCCTGAAGGCGCCGACGGCGTCGGCGTGCCAGCAAATCTTGGTGGATTTGCCAGTGCTAGCAATAACTCCGCTGGATAGCCTGGATCGTCCACCGACGCCCATCCGTCCCGCCGGCCGTGGTACCCACTGGCTCGTCATGGTGCTCGGCGAGTTGGCCAAGACACGGCGCCCCTGGCGCATGGGGCGCCGGACGATCGGGGTCATGGGGTTGGGCGAGATGACGCTCGACCTCTCGCTCGCGGAAATCCCCCGTCGTGGCACGTTGCGCATCGTTGGCGGCCTCGGGGAAGTGACGATCCGCGTTCCGCGTGGTCTGCCGGTCGAAGTGCAGGCGATGACGCTCCTCGGCGAATCAAACGCCCTGGGTGAGACTTCCAGCGGCTTTTTCACTCACCTCCATGAAGAAGAAGGAACGTCGGCCAGCGGATCAGATCGCTTGATTATCAGTGTTTTCCTGGCAATCGGCCAGGTCAATGTCGAATATACCGCTCGGCAGATCACAAGCCGGGATGCATCATCTACGACTGTAATCCCCCAAGCGGTAAGTGAGCCCAAAACATTGGCTGCGGGCGAATAGTCCAGGAAATACGTCGCCGAAGTGAGCGCTACCCCTGCGGATTTCGCTCAATGAATTAGCTTACCTCCACTACGGGAGTGGGCAAGAAAGGAAACCATCATGGAATCTGCGGAGGCCATGGCCACGGTCATCCGTTGGTCGCGGGTCAGCGGGGATCTCCATATAAAGAACTGGGAGAATGCGCCTGCGGACGCGACCGTGCGGCTGATGGTCGATGGGGAGGCGCGCGATCCCAGTGCGGTGGAGACGATTGCGGATGACGCGATCTTGCTCTTGGCCGTACCGGTCACGCTCACGATTGACCGTGTGGATGGTGATGTCACCATCCGGGGTATCCGCGGCGATATCACCATCGCGACCGTAGCGGGTGACACGTATTGTGAGGGTGTCCGGGGCGCCGTCACCTTGCGCCGCGTCGAAGGCGACCTGGTCATCCTGAACCACACTGGACAGTTGCGAGCCGATGCCGTGCAGGGTGATACGATTGTGGACAGCGCGGATGGGTCCGTCACGCTGGGGAACACGAGCGGCGATGTGACCATCCGGACGGCAGCGGCTATCGTAGCCGGACAGATTCAGGGTGATCTGCGTGTCCAGCACACGGAATCGCTGACCGTCACCGATCTCGTCGCTGGCGACGTCACGATCAGCGATCTGTTGCAATGCGTGCTGGGCAGCGTACGTGGCGATGCGACGATTGTGGATGTCACCGAGACCATGCAGTGCGCGCGCGTCGATGGCGACCTGTGGCTACGCGACCTACGGGCAGCGGCGAATATTGCGTCGGTGGGGGGAAATCTCGTCGCCCAGAACCTCACCAATGGCCTCACTGCTCACGGCACAGGCGACGCATTTCTGGAATCAGCCCTCACCGTGGGGTGTGTCTATGATCTCGAAGCCGCCGAGATCATCTTACGGGTGAAGAGTCCGATCAGTGCCCAGTTTGTCGCCCAATCAGTCTCCGGCGAGGTCCGGACCCATCTGCCCCTGGCGATTGACCGACATCGGCGCAACCTGGTTGGAGTCATTGGCAAAGGTGAAGCCACCGTCACGCTCCACTCTCAAGGCGACATCGTCGTCGATGGCGCGGGCGCGCGGACTGAAGAGACCACCGAGAACCGTGAACAACGTTTCCATTTCCACATTCCCAACGGACCGGAGATCGACATCGATCTCTCAGGGTTGGATCAAATCGCCACCATGTGGCCATTCAGAGAGAGGACCCATATGACAACGCCAGAACCGAACGACCAAGAATTTGAGCAGCGCATCCGTGATCTCGGAGAACGCTCCGGGCGCGCCGCACGCAAAGCCGCCGAGAAGATCCGCGAAGTGACAGACCGCGCCGCAGCCCGGGCAAGGGAAACCGATTGGGATGCCGTGAGCCGAGAGTTCCGGAGCATCATCGAGCGCGTGGTCTCAGAGCTGGACACCACTGTGCGCGAGGTCGTCAAGGAGTTTCAAGCACCTGGTACACCAGGTGAGCAGACCACCAAAGCCAGAAGCGGCGCGACATCGCAGCGCATCCCCGTTGATCGCGAAGATGCCGTCGACGGATCAGCAACAATGATGGATTCGACGCCTGGCGCCGACATGGGTTCCGCGCCGACCATGGTGGAGCGAGACGCGCGCCGCCGCGCCATCCTGGAGCAGCTGCGAGCGGGCGACCTCACGCTGGATGAAGCCGAATCCCGGTTACGCGAACTGTAGATCTACAGCCTACATGGCATACATGGAGGAGGCGTCGCTTGGCACTCGCCTTCTCCCCTCCTTTCATCACTGAACCTGACAATCCTATCCAAAAACAACTCCACTATGTAGCCGAACCTCGCAGGTCACAACACTGACCGATGGCGCTGCTTGTCACAACAGAATGGCGCGCGAGCACAGTCATCTCCTCAAGGATTGTCGTTGACAAGGAACACAAGCAAAAGGAGTGGTAAGATGGCCGAAATTACAGAGAAACTCGTCAAGATCTTCCCGGTCGGTGCCATGCCAACCCTGATTGTCCGCCATAATGCTGGCACCATGCGCATCATCGGTGCCGCGATCGACCATATCGCCGTTGAAGCGAACAAAGTCGCCCGTGCCTCTAACGAGGTCACGGCGCAACGCGCTATCAGCACTCTGGAAGTGGCCATGGCACAGACCGGCGAGGCGGTGCGCATCGAGACGAAATATCACCACCTTCCTGATATGGTCTTCATGGGTGACCGCCATATTGATCTCGTGATCACCGTGCCAACCGCATTGGCGCTCGATATCAATCTCAATGCTGGATCAGCGGAGATCGATGCGACCCGCGGCGTCGTCGAGTTGGAGATGAATGCCGGGCGCACGACCCTGCGTGATGTCGTCTTCGCGGGTGTCTCGCATGTGCGGGTCAACGCCGGCACGATTCAAGGATCCGCGGCATTGGCGGCGGCGACCTCGCTGGAGGTTGCAGTCAATACGGGCAATCTCGATCTGGCATTACCGGCCAGCACCTCCGCCCACATCGAGGCAACCATCAATGCTGGGAAGCTCACCCTTGATGGCTGGAATATACCTGTGCACCAACATTTCGTCCAGGCGACTGCTTCAGGCGATCTCGCCCCTGAACCCACCAGTACCATCGTCGTCCGCGCCAATGCCGGCCGCATCGCCTTCACCCAGCGTTGAGAGCTTGAGATGTGCTTGCTTGCGATATGTTTGCATTAGACACCAATTGAAAGTCACCATTCAGTCAACGCTTGCTTGTACGACCTCATTTCAGGACCACGCGCCATAGGGACGCGTGGTCCTGTGGTTCTGTGTATCAATAGTTACGATGTATTCTGATCTCGTGACAGTTTCATGAGGGCGGGATGACATGCTCTTGGCAGATACCGGATTACCCCGAGAGGAGGCCATCCTATGGCTTTATCCACCATGCATGGTATGCAGGTCGTCGGCGTGGAACATCAACCAATCGAAAAAATCCCCAACACAGTGGACCTCCCTACCGCGACGCGCGACACCGCGAGGCGACTCTACGCGGCGGTCGCCGAACCGTACCTTGCGTTTCGCCGCATTTACTATCATGATCCGAACCCCAGCCTGGCGACAGAACCACCCCAACATAACGGTGTGCAACAGGCATCGTTGGCACAATTGGCTGATCGCATCCTGCAGGGGGTTCCGAAAGTCGTCAAAGAAATCCCATTACTGGGATCGCTGATCTCGCATCTCCAACAACTCGCGGATATTCATTCGCTCTCTGAGCAAGAACGCACGACCCTCCATAATCTGACGATGCTTTACCTGCATGGAGTGAAGGCAGGCATTCAACCATGGTTTGTCGAATGGTATCTGGCCTCAGCAGAGAACCTGGGACGGGTCTCACATCCCACGTATTTCATCGAGTTTCCGTTTGATGGATTGTTGTATTTGCCCGATGGCGATGTCCAAACGCTCAAGGAAGCCGTCATCAAAGGACAAGTTCCCGTCCTGGCACAGGCGATGCAATTGCTGGGGGAGAGATTGATTGGCGCGCTGCAACATCCCATTGATACCCAGGTGGAACTGGCATTTACCGGACCAGATGGGAAAGAACATCGCACCGCGTTCGATTTGAAAACGGCAGCGGCACTCGCACTAGGCGGATTCCTGGTGCTCGAAGAGACACGCCATCTCTTGCACCCACCGCTCCAAGCGCAACCGCCGACCTCCCAGTTAGCGGCATTCCCACCAGAGGTAGACGCATTGATTGCTAGCCACGCATGAAGTGATCGCTGCCGCATGGGCTCGCGGAATTGGGAGCGGATCATCCAGTTCACGTGCTTGGCCAGTCGACCGATACCAGCCACACCCTATGACAGCCATCCATAGAGAATGCGCAACGATATACACTGAATGCCCGGCATACAGTTGTTATAACCTGAGTTCTGTGGTAGAGTTGGATGAAACACTCTACCACAATATGTGGCGGAAAGAACATAGAACCGAACGTCGAAGCAGCGCAGCGTTCAGCATCGGGGCTGATTGGGTCCTTGATGAAGCACTCAGGGAGGAATACGCATGTCAACAGAGCAACCACCCCCACCTGATATGCCTCCATATTTGACGCAACCTCCGCCTGGTGTGCCTCCATATCTGACGCAATCTCTGCCTGGTGTGCCCCCTTACCTGACGCAATCTCCGCCTGGTGTGCCCCCTTACCTGACGCAAACCCCGCCTGGTACGCCTCCATATCTGACGCAATCTCCGCCTGGTACGCCTCCATATCTGACGCAACCAGCGGTAGTACCATCTCAAGCTGGTAATACATTGTCGATCATTGCCTTCCTGGCAAGTCTCTATGCTCCATTTGGGAGTGTTCTGAGTCAGTTCACGCGGATATTCCCACAGTCCATTTCGTTCATCGGATTCTTTGGTTTATTGACATTGCCAGCCATCATCATCGCCATCGTGCTCGGGCATATCGCCCTCAGTCAATCGAAACGCTACATACCCGCTAAGGCGTATCGCGGGTTAGCTATCACAGCGTTGGTTCTGGGCTACGTAGAAATCGCGTTTCTGGTCCTCGTGCTCGGGGCGATTATCCTCATCTTCAGTGTCACGCGCATCGGATGATACGGCTCTGAGATCTGCGCAATATTGCCATCGCGAGCCACCATACACGCAAAACGAGCAAGGAAGAAGAAACGAAGAAACAGGGAAGGATGGGAGCTATCGCAGCCCCCATCCTTCCTCAGCACTTCAATTGGCCACAAAACTGATCATTTTACCCGGGATATAGATCACCTTGCGGACCATCTTACCTTCCAGCGCGGCCATGACACGGGGATTGGCCTCAGCGGAGGCGCGGACCGTCGCTTCATCAGCGTCGGGCGTGGCTTCGATAGTGCCGCGCATCTTGCCATTGACCTGTACCGGGATGGTGACGATCGTGTCGATCGTCAGTGCGACGTCAAAAGTCGGCCAGTCCGACTGATGAATGCTGGTAGTATGTCCTCGACGGTGCCACAGCTCCTCCGTGATGAACGGCGCCAGAGGAGCCAGCATCTGAATCAGCGCGTCAACGGTGGCCGTGAAGGCGGCGGGCTCGCGCGCCGCGGTGCCATCTTCGCGTGCCGCATACAGCGCGTTGGTCAGTTCCATCGCCGCCGCCAGCGCGGTGTTGAAATGCAGCTTCCCATAATGCTCTGTCATACGCTGGATAATCTTGTGACGCAGGCGGACCAGGGATGTCACCACCTCCGGGGCATCCACCGCAGGTACAACCTCCGGTTGCGAGATAATCCAGACACGCTGGATGAACCGTGAGATCCCTTCAATGCCCTGATCGTTCCAGGGACCACCCATATCGTAAGGGCCCATGAACATCAAATAACAGCGCACCGCATCGGCGCCATATTTGCCGACAACTGTATCAGGGGCGATGACATTGCCGCGAGATTTCGACATTTTCTGGTTATCTGGACCCAGCACGATGCCCTGGTGAAACAAGCGGGTGAAGGGCTCATCGAAGTGCAAGTAGCCCATATCGCGCAACCCTTTCACGAAGAAGCGCGCATACAGCAGATGCATCACCGTGTGCTCTGCGCCACCGTTGTACATATTCACTGGTAACCAGCGCTTGATATGCTCCTGATCCCAGGGCGCCGTCGCATTATGTGGATCAGCATAGCGCAAGAAATACCACGATGAACATATGAAGCCGTCCAGCGTATCGGTCTCGCGCCGCGCCGGGCCACCACAGACCGGGCAGGTCGTATTGATGAACTCTGGTACATACTTCAGGGGCGATTCGCCAGTCGGTTTAAACTCGACATAGTCGGGCAGCAGCACGGGCAGCTGATCTTCAGGGATCGGCACGGTGCCATGTTCTGGACAATAGACGATCGGGATCGGCGTTCCCCAGAAGCGTTGACGCGAGATCAACCAATCACGCAGGCGATATGTTACCTTCGCCGATCCGACACCGCGCTGTGTGATCGCCGCGATAGCCGCCGCTTTGGATTGATCACCGGGGGTTCCATCGAAGGGACCCGAGTTGACCATGCGGCCCATTGCGGGGCGCGCCGCCGTCCAGGTCGCGGGATCAGACGGTGCCTCATCTTCGGGGCAGATGACCTGGGTGATAGGCAATCCAAAAATACGTGCGAATTCGAAATCGCGCTGATCATGGGCAGGCACGCCCATCACCGCGCCCGTGCCATAGCTCATCAGCACATAATCAGCGATCCAGACGGGCACTTTAGCGCCACTGATGGGGTTTGTGACATACCCACCCGTAAAGACCCCTGTCTTCGTTCGATCCGTACTCAGCCGCTCAATCTCAGATTCGCGCCGTACCGCTTCCACATAAGCGCGGACCGCACGCTTCCGCCCGGCAGTGGTGATGCGCTCCACCAGTGGATGTTCTGGCGCCAGGACGAAGAAGGTCACGCCATAGATCGTGTCTGGTCGGGTCGTAAAGACTGGCACTTCCACAATCTCAGCGGGTTGCGGCGCGGCCCCTTTGGCACGCGATCGCTTTGCCGGGATTTCGGCCGTGAAGCGAATCTCAGCACCCTCGCTGCGGCCAATCCAATTCTTCTGCATCAGCATGGTCTTCTCGGGCCAATCCAGGCCGTCGAAGTGCAGCAGTTCTTCGGCGTACCTGGTGATACGCAGCAGCCACTGATCGATTTCTTTACGGACCACGATGCTATCGCAGCGCTCACACCGCCCATCTTTGACCTGTTCATTGGCCAGTGTCGTATTGCAAGAGGGGCACCAATTGGCGGGCGCTTTCGTTCGGTATGCCAGCCCGGCCTTATAGAATTGCAGGAACAGCCATTGCGACCAGCGGTAATAGTCTGGTTCGCACGAGACCACCTCGCGCGACCAATCCCAATGCGCGCCCATCAGCCGCAATTGTTGGCGCATGTTGGCGATATTGGCCAGCGTCCAATCGCGCGGCTGGATGTTGCGTTTTATCGCGGCATTTTCCGCCGGCAACCCGAATGCGTCGAAACCAATGGGTTGCATGACATTGTAGCCGCGCATGCGCATGAAGCGGCTGAAGGCATCGTGGCCAGTATAGTTGTACCAATGGCCGATATGCAGATCCCCGGATGGGTACGGCAACATGACCAGGCTATAGTAGTTCTCTTTGCCGGGCACTTCATCAGGCGTATCGCCCACGTGCTGTTCGGCCCAGGCAGTCCGCCAGTATTGCTCGACGGCTTGGTGAGGATATCGTCCCGGTGCTTCGACGGGGCGGGTGGAGGTGGAAGTCATAGTATATGCGATCCTTTCAACGGCACGTGCAACGGGCCGGATAGCGAGGAATGACAACTCGTTGGATGATTGGCGTTGGGTGAAGGGCGGTAATACGGAGTACAGAGCAATCTGAGAGGTACGTCATACCGCCATGACAATGACGTACCTCTTACTAAGAGTAGGCCCGAGGGTCAGAGAATCGATCGCGGCGCGCGCGATCGGAGCAGACCAGCCAGAGCAACACATCACGGGCACTCCTTTCGTCGTAGCCAAGTCGGGCCAAATTCCACGGTAGCAGAGCACACTCGTCGCAACGGTAGAAGCGTAACGCCGAGTAACCGATAAAACTTGCCAATAAAAAAGCGCCTTTCGTCCTGATCGGGACGAAAGACGCAACGCTTTCGCGGTACCACCCCATGTTGGTGGGTGTCTTGGTGGACCTGAGGGGACTCGAACCCCTGACCTTCTGCATGCCATGCAGACGCGCTCCCGGCTGCGCCACAGGCCCAAGTGATGGATGACCCACCCGCTTGGCGATCCGCTAACGTGGATCAGACGGCCCCGACTACTTGATTCACCGGGCCAGGGAAAGACAAGCGAGTTCGGTCACTCATTGTCGCCTCGCACCAACCGGCGACTCGCTGTTTTTGGCGTGACGTACTACTCTTGCCGACCCAAGTCTCAATTGCTTCTCTATTCTACCACCACGGCGCACGAATTGCAAGGGGCGATCGCTGCAAGGGCAGGGTGTTCATCAAAACCGATGGGGGAGGGATAAGAAGGTCCAATCGACCATAGCATCATATTGACGCGCTAAGCTTTGCATAAGAAGCGCGGCTGTGAGTACCCTGGGATTGACGCCGACACCTTTAGGCATATACTGTGTAGTATAAGTAAGGCGAATTGCCGATAAGCACAACCTCGAGGTTTGATCATGCAGGCGAGACCATGACTCGCGCTGATCCTGACTCGATACGATCTAAAGGACAGAGACCATGAGCAAGACCTCCCGAACGCCGCGCACGACCAATGGGCAGGCACCAAAACCGGCTTCTGCCACGGCGGGTGCCGCGACAAAAGCCGGGGTGACTTCCGCCGCGCGCACCTCCACACCGCTGACGAGTAGCACAAAAACGCCATCGCGACCCATCACAGCCGCGAGCGCAGTGCCACCCTCAACCACACCGACAGCTTCCGCAACGCCTGCGGCACGTACCGGTGAGCGCGCCAGCGGCCAGAACACGGTGCGTCCCGTGAGCAAAGCCACCCAACAAGCGATGAGCGCGGGACAACTGCGTCGACTCAAAGCCAAGCGGGACGAACGGAATCGCCGACTGATGCCGCTCTATGGTGCGGGCGGAGTGCTGGTTATCGTCGTCGCGATCTTCATTATCTTCTCGCTCCTCAATACCGGCGGCTCAACCTCAGCCAATGCGAAGACGACTCAAGCGGTCGCCAATAGTGTCACGACGGTACCCCTCAGCATATACCAGGGGATTGGGACAGGTGGCGTGACGAGCATTTTACAAAAAGTCACGCCGTCAGTCGCCGTCTTGAAGGACAGCGCTGGCAAGCCATTGATAGTCTATGTCGGCGGGGAATTTTGCCCTTACTGCGCCGCATATCGCTGGTCGATTATTGCCGCCCTGAGCCGCTTTGGCACGTTCAAGAATCTGGCTTTAACGACCTCGTCCTCTACGGATATCTATCCCGATACGAACACGTTTACGTTCGTTGGCAGTAGCTATACCAGCCAATACATTACCTACTCGGCGACGGAGATTGAAGATCGCAATCAGCAAGCCTTGCAGACGCTGAACGCGCAAGATCAACAACTCTTCAATACCTATGACGGCCCACCCTACTCACAATCTGCTGGTGGAATCCCGTTCTTAGATATTGCCAATCAATATGTCACCGAAGCGAGTCCGTACAATCCGCAAGACATCAATGGCATGACCTGGTCACAGATTGCGGCCGCCCTGGGCAACCCTGGAAGTACGCCAGCGCGTGACATTATCGGCACAGCCAATTACCTGACCGCCGCCATCTGCAATGTCACGAATAATCAGCCAGCCTCGGTCTGCCAGGCCGCGCCGATCCCGACGATTCAACAACAAGTGAATAGTGGGAAATGAACAACGCACGAGGTGAGATGATGGAAACATCAACTGGACCCTGGCAACGCGTCTGGGGTATTGCTCGCGCAGTACCACTGCAGAGCGTGATTATCCTCAGTGCGGTGATCGGGGTCGGGATCTCGCTTTATTTAACCGAGGTCCATTATCAGGCCGTACCGTTGATCTGTTCAACAAGCGGCTATGTGGACTGCGCGTCCGTGCTCAAGAGCCGCTTTGGCGTGGTTCCGGGCACAGCGATCCCCATTACCTTTCCGGGTATTCTCTGGTTCCTGGTGAGTGGCGGGCTGGCGCTGACCGACCTGGTGGCACGCACCCGCAATCAAGCAGCACCAACCTGGCTTTACCGCGCGCAGGCCGCCTGGGGGGCAGTAGGGATCTTGAGTATCCTCTATCTCATTTACGCGGAGATCGTGGTCCTCCACCACCTCTGCGCCTGGTGCACTGGCGTGCATGTGCTAGTCGTCTTGACCTTCATGCTCGCACTCTATCAGATGCAGGATGATGTGCCTGCCCCGGTCAAACCAGCACCCGCCGCGCGTCGACCCGCTCCACGCGCGACCGCGCGTCGGCGCTGAGTCGACTGTGAGAAAAGTTGGACAGCCCGGACGATCATAGAATCGTCCGGGCTGTTCTGATATTCGGCGGGACTATCGCGCGTATGGAGCTGAGCCATCAATGACACCGGTATCCGCGCTAATGGTTGCGACAGGGTTATACTGCTCAATCCATTCCAGGATGGCACGTAACCACGCCACCCGTTGGCGCGGCGACCCCGTATTGATATTGTGGCTGACACCCGGAACACGCAAGAAATCAACCGGAGCATGACGCAAGAATGCCAGGGCCGTGAAGAACTCTTCAGACTGACTGATGGGACAGCGCCAGTCACGTTCCGCGCCGATGATGCGTGTCGGCGTTGTGATGGCAGGAGCATGGGTAATCGGCGATCGTTCGATGTAGTAGCCCATCCGTTCCCAGGGTGTTCCCCCATACTCGGGAATGCCAAACGTCGCGTCGATATCGCCGGTGCCAAAGCAACTGATGAGATTGGCGACACTATTGACGGTCACTGCAGCTTTGAAACGCCGCGTATGGCCGATAATCCAGTTGGTCATATAACCCCCATAACTCACCCCGGTGACCGCCATCCGCTGAGCATCCAGGCGGCCACGTGCCAGCGCCGCATCCAGCCCAGCGAGAAGGTCATGGTAATCAGCGCCACCCCAATCCCGATCACAGGCCTGGGCAAAATGGGCGCCATAACCGACACTCCCGCGAGGGTTGACAAAGACCACCGCGTAGCCTGCGCCCGCGAAGACCTGATGGCGCGCGAAGTAGGCTGGCCCAAAAAATCCATGGGGGCCGCCATGGATATCCAGGATCACCGGATGGCGATGCTCATGTGATGACGCTGTGTCATTAGGTGGCCAGAGTATCCATCCTTCTAACCACCAATTATCCTCAGTAAAGAAATCGAAATGCTCGGGAATACCTCTGTATCGTTCCGCCAGCCATGGGTTTAAATCGCTCAGGTAACTCGTCGGCTGGGTTGACGGCCCATCGATGCGCAGATCAAAACTCGCGACTTCAGGCGGGTGTTCTGGTGCATTGACGATCGCGACGATGCGATCGCCTTCGGGCAGCGCGGCAAATGGGCCGATCTGCAGCGCGCCCGCTGTCACGCGATAAGGCGCGCCTGCCGCCGCGGGGAACCACCATAACGGGACGGTGCCGCGCTCATTGACGGGAGCATAGACGCCGCGCCCATCCGGCGACCAGGTCGGCGCGTTGACCTCGAAGCTCGCCAAATCCATACGCAACGCGCTTCCCACGGTCATATCTAACCCGGCCAGGATATCGCGAGGCGAAGACCACTGGCCGTCAGACCCAAACGCTACCACGGCAATGTGCGTATTATCGATTGAATGTTGCGTCGAGGTGGGCATGGCATACCAGGCAATCATCTGACCATCAGGAGACCAGGCAGGGCGACTTACTTCACTCTCCCCCGTGCTGAGGCGAACGATCTCACCTGTCGCCAGTGTCAATAACCAGACATCCTCCGTAATGTTCGCGTCTCGATCCGCAGCGCGATCACTGATGAACACCAGGCGAGTGCCATCGGGAGACCAGGCTGCCGCGCTATGATCGAAATCACCAAACGTGATCTGACGAGGAGTTGGCAATTCGCGCGCAGTCGGCATCTCCGCACGCATCAACCCAGCAACATCGACACACCAGAGATGCGTTCGCCCCTCCGCGATGTCGCTGCCATCGGATCGGTATTGCAAGCGCGTCACCTGCCGGATCCGTTCAGTCGCCTCAGGGGAAGATTCGGGTTTCTGCGCGTCCCCCGCAAGTAGCGGGGTTGACTCATCGCGAACTTCGGCTTGAAATACCAGGGTATGGCCATCCGGTGACCAGCGTGGTCGGCTGGCATCGTGGCGTAGACGTGTCACCTGGCGGGGTTCACCACCAGCGAGAGGCATAATCCATATCTGATTCCCATCAGCGCGATTACTGGTAAACGCCAACCAATCGCCATCTGGCGACCAGGCGGGATGTCGATCCAGGTGGTGACCAGACGAGAGGAAGCGCGGGGCAATCGTTGATGCGCGCCCATCGATCAGAGCAATCAAGCTATATTTTGCGTTCTCGGCTTGCGCCGTGACCGTGACAGCGAGCAAGTGTCCATCAGGTGCGAGGACCAGTTCTGTTGGCAGAGCAAAGCGAGTCAGGTCATCAGGGGTGAGTGGGATCGACATACGAGATCTCAGTCCTCCAAAGTTAGGAGATAAGGTCCAAGCGCGCCTGGTTCCAAATCACAACGGGCGAGCGCCGAGGCGGGCAAGGCGCTCGACCATGGTGCTGCTATCTGCTATAACGCGTGGACTGGCGTGCGGGATACCGAATTCGCCTGTGAGCGCCAAACAACACGTCGCATGCGTCGGTGTCGTTACGCCCACAGCATGAAGCAAGTGTGCTAGCCGATAGCGGGCTTTTCCAGGGAGTTGACAAATAGCGCTTGCGATCGCGGTAGTAACAGTATATACTGCACCAAGGAACATATATTCTACAGAAAGAGGGATTTATTCTATGCCAGCAGCCCAGACTCAATTTGCCACTGCGACGTGGGGTGAAGAAACCTTCGAAGAGTCGCCCGGGCAACGTAAGATGACGCGCGTCAAAGCAACCTACACGTACACCGGTACCATCGAAGGGACCAGTACCGTTGAATACTTGATGGTGTATCGTGGTGACGATTCGGGCCAATTCGTCGGCCTGGAGCGGCTGGATGGGCAGATTGCCGACAAGATCGGGAGCTGCATTCTGAAGCATGCCGGTACATTTGATGCGGCCGGGGTCACTTCTACCTGGTCCTTCGTGCCGGGCGCCAGCACCGGTGAATTGCGTGGCCTCAACGGGCAGGGCACCTATGCGCTCGCCGGCCATGGTCCCTATACCATTGACTTCACCTACTCATTCGAGAATCCCGGATCTGAGACTCATTGAGTTACCTGCAGATCGCGATAGGCATCCAGGTGTTCTCACCTGCGGACGCCCGTCGCGATCAGTCTCGCTTCCGCCAAGAAGACACGTCTAAGCAAGTGTTGATCGCTCTCAGGCCATCCCAACGGTGGTACGAGAATGGCCAACGCGCCGCCCCATGATGAGGCGAGCGACGAGCAAGACAACCAGAGCAATCGACAACCCAATGGCAGTGTCCGCGACTGAGGTGATACTTGCTTGTTTCATGGCGATACCATAGAATGCCCAAACAATGACGGCGGTATAGGCCACATCGCGTCGCACCACTATGAAAGCGGCGGCGATCGCGGCGGCGACCCCTAACAAAATCACCGTCCAGGTGGCGGCGCTGATCCCCCAACCATTCCAACCCGCATTGTAGAAAACATAGGTAAAATTCGCAATCGTTGCCACGCTAATCCAGGCGAGATAGAGGCTAAAGGGTACGCGTAGACTCCAGAAAGGCACACCCGGGGACGCGGCAATCCGCCGATAGATGACGATCAGGGCGACAAGCAGGGTCACCATAGCTATGGTACTCGCGGGGAAGGCGAGATACTGAAAGAGGATGAGCCACCCCATGTTGGCGACACTGGTGAGCCAGAACAGCGGCGCGACGAAGCGTTGCGTCGGATCATTGCGATGTACGGGTCGCAACTGATCGATGCTGTAGACGGCGAGGCCGAGATAGATGATGCCCCAGACGCCGAAAGTAACATTCGCGGGCAGAAAAACAATCGGATAGCGATTGGCAATCTGCGCGGTGGTAAGGCCACCAATCGGGATGGCAACGGAAAGATAGTTGACGAGCACGGTGGCGAGATACGCCAACAGGGTGATCCCCTGGCGTACGGATGGGAAGCGCATAGCGCGAAATCTCCTTTATCAACTGATAAACAGCGACTGATCTAAAACGTAGGCGGATTTTATTGGAAAAGTCAAGGCAGAGCATGGGCGTGAAGGTCACCAAAGGTGAGGTTATCTGCTGGTTGCTGTTTGATTGACAATACCGCCCAATGTGTCATACAATTGGCATATACGCCGGCGTAGCTCAGCGGCAGAGCGCCCGCCTTGTAAGCGGGGGGTCAACGGTTCAATCCCGTTCGCCGGCTCCTTCCTCCTTGAAACCCGCTCCAGCACTCGATCCTTGCCGGTTTCTTGCTTCTTCGGCCGATCGAAATTGCCCGTGTAGAGCACCCGCCTCTTTTTTTGGTGGATCTGAAAGTGAGATCCCGCCACATGATCAGATGCTCATGGGATGAGCACCCGCCATTTTATTTGATGCCATTGATGCTCTCTCACTTCGATCACAGGAGCGTCGATATGACCGTTCGCTACCCGCATTCCTCTGCTTCGCCGCTTACGCAACCTGCAAAGCACCAAGGGCAAGGTAGCACAACAATTCCGCATGGGAATGTTCCCCCGCCAGGGGGCATTCGAACGTTTCAACACCACGGCAACGTTTTGGACGATCTCGGGCAGATACTTCGGCCTATCAAGTTGATCAAAGAGTGTGGCAATATACGGAATCGCTCTGAGAGCGATCGCATAGATCGCTCTCCCACGTCTCTTCCTCGCGTTGCCTGCGCATCGCGGATGGCCAGACCGATCCCGTGAGTGAAAACACAAGGGATCGGAGACGCTCGACATCGATCGGCGCAGCGAGCAAATCCAGCACTTCATCGCAGTACCCGCCGTCGTAACAAGTCGAAGGACATACCGTGGTCGGACCTCCGCCCGTGTCCACACCCGTGCGCAGATTCAGTTGAAATCGAGTGAGGGGTGGAGTATCCCGGCGATTGCCCGGGCCTTCGAAGTGGCGGAATCCCCAGTCTCGCATACCGGCGCACGCTACCGAACCAGCGGACTGGACCTGGTGCTGCATGACCGGGTGCAGGCCAATTCGATCTGCTCATGTCAGTAGGCCGATCGATTGTTTTGATAACATACCTAACTATATTGTGGGGATCTTGTTCGTGTCATAGATCGTCTCATTGTCAGCCACAGGGTCATCGATCATGAGGTAGTTGCCGATGAGCATCACAGACTGTGGTTGTTGTGCGATGCTCACCTGTGGGGCAGTAATTGACACTCCGCATAGGCTAAAGCCGTAGCGGATGCTTAGTTCAACCTGTTAGCGCAACCGGTGCTATTGCTAGCGTCCGACTGGAGGCCATCAGTCCCTAAGCGTTGCGACCGGCGAACCGGCCCCGTTTCGGTCTGCCCGACCGTACGGTGGTGTGCCAAAAGTTCCAGAGCCA
>DAIDHM010000099.1 GCA_027459705.1 Ktedonobacteria bacterium
GCCGGCGCCGACGATCACGACGTCGAATTTGTGGTACGGCATTGGACTCACTCCCTTACTAGCGATGGAACAGCATGCCAAAGAATGCGGAGAGTGGCGCGCTGCCTGGGTGGAAGGTCACCACCGTGATGGTCCCGGTAATCCAGAAGACAACGGCGATGACGGCCACGAAGGTCTGCCATGCCAGGCGCCAGGCTTGATTGCGTACGTAATCATCGATGATGACCCGCAACCCATTCAGCCCATGGAAGAGGGCCAGGGAGAGCAGCAACAGGTCATACACTCGCCAGAAAGGATTCTGGTAGCGGGTAGCGACGAAATCATACGAGGTCTGCGAGACATCGTTCGAGACGTGCATCACGACGAGATGGATGATCGCCAGAAAGACCAACGCTAAGCCAGAGATGCGCATGAAATACCATGAGAACAGCTCGAAGGTCATGCCGCCCTTCGTGGAGGCTGGCCGCGTCGAGGTATAGATCGAAGTGCGCATTATGTCCTAAGCCTCCCCACTCAATTGCCGCACTGGTGCGGTGGGCATCCCTGGAAGACGGGCAACATCACGAAATACCCCATCGCGACGAACCCAATGAGCGTCAGTGCCAGCACCCCTACCCAGAGTGCTCCTTGATACTTGACGCCTTGCGGCCAGAAGTCGATCAGCATGATGCGCACTCCGTTGAACGAGTGATACAGCACGGAGGCGATCAATGCCAATGAGACCAGGCGCACAAAAGGCGTCGCGAAGACCTGGAGTGCATTGTTATACACCGTAGGCCCAAATCCCAGGATGGTGATATCAACGATATGCACCAGCAGGAACAAGAGGATGGCGACGCCAGTGACGCGATGCAGGAGCCAGGACCACATGCCGGACTGGCCACGATACATGAACAATGCCTCCTTTGGCGGGGGGAGAGATGCTGTGCGGCGACGCACAGGGCCATGGCCTGAAAGCCAGAGACTTTCGCGCAGCAGACCGCGGTCTACGCAACGCCCGTTGGCGTGAGCGGTATCGTACGCGGACAACCCGCGACATTTTGGCGCGGGCCGAGTCTTCACGCTATCTAGAGTACCATAGAGCACTTAGATCGTCTAATAGGCATAAGCCACAAATACATAATTATTTGTTATACTGTAAGATGGAGTGGTGTCACCAACCGGGAAACCAGTCAAGAAATCGGAAAAACAACGATGGATGTTCGGCAATTAGAGATTTTTTACGAAGTGGCGCACCGGCTCAATTTCACCGCCGCCGCGCGGGCACTGCATATCGCCCAGCCAGCGGTCAGCCAATCGATCGCGAAATTGGAGGCGGATCTGGGAATTACTCTCTTTGATCGCCATGGGCGTACCGTGCGATTGTCGGAAGCCGGCAATCGCCTTGCTCCCTATGCCGAACATATTCTGGCGGAAATTGCCGCGGCCCACCAGGCCATCGCGGAGATTCGAGTGCAGGCTGCTGGTCGCGTCAGTGTGGGGGTGACGCCGACGGTTGCGACCCACCTGCTGCCGCGCATCCTGGCCAGGTTTCGCGCCTGTTGTCCGCGGGTGGAGGTGACCCTCCGCGAAGGCGGCGCGCGTGGGGTCGTCTCGATGATCGAGCGCGGCGCCGTGGAGTTGGGGATTGTGGTTTTGCCAGTTGAGGCTGCCGGTATCACGACGGATCCACTCTTCACGGAGGAATTGTTGCTGGCAACCGCGTGCGATTCGCAGATTGCGATTGGAGCCCAGGGCGACGCGGTGGATCTGCGCGTTGCGGCGCATGAGCCGTTCATTCTCTATGGCGCCAGCTATCATCTGCGGTCCGCGACGATTGCGGGGTGTCGGGCTGCTGGGTTCGAACCGCGGGTTGGTCTGGCTGGTGGCGAGATGGAGACGGTATTGCGTATGGTAGCGGAAGGGTTGGGGGTAAGTCTGGTGCCCGAGTTGGCTTTCGAGGGGGTGCCGCGACCTGCCGTTGTGGCCTTGCCCGTGAGTGCGCCCCATCTGACCAGAACTCTGGCCCTGGCCTGGCGGGAAGATCATGCGCTGGCGGTGCCCGCTACGACCTTCATGCGCGTCACGCATGAGGTCGTCCGAGCTCTGCATGGGGACGATTCCGCGAGCCACCGTCAGACTTGAAGTCAGGATCGCCACGCTTCCGCCTCATCCTGCGCGCCGTGATCGCGTATGATAGCAAAGGGCGCACCTCATGGCCATGCGGAATCGGGCGTGCGGTGGACGCCGTGCGCAAAGGGACATGTGAACAAATGCGACAGCGCGACTACTCAGTCACCGGGACGATCTTCGCGATTATGGCGCTGGTTATCTTGCTCTTCAGCGTCACGCGGGTGGGGATGCTTGCATCGCTGATGGCACCCAGGGCGCGTACCACATCGCCATCGGCGGCCGGGGCCGCTGCCGCGCCCACCGCGCTCTTCTGGCAGGTGGGCATACGTGCGACCGCGGATGGGATGGCGAGCACGGCGATGCGGACGACGATTCGCACGCAGATTCCCGCAACGATTGCCAATCAGACCAATGATTATTATTGGATTGGATCGTACCTGGCTGACGGTTCGTTCATTCAGGTCGGCTATGGCGTCTCGGGGGCCGATCATACCGCGCATTGGTTCTATTGCTCATTTACGGCCCAACATCAGGAAGGCGCTTGTCCACTTGGCCCCCCCAACAGCGCTGGTTCAGTGGGGAGCTGGCATACGTATAGTTTGGCATTGACGAGCCAAACCGCGCGGCAACAATGGGTTTGGACCGCGACGATGGATAACACCGTGATCGGGACCATCACGACCGATGCCGCTTCGACCGGCGTGATGGCACCCAGCGTCTATGCCGAGGTGTCGGCATTTCATCCGATTCTCGCCACCAATAGCCTTGGACAGGTCGAATTTCATCCCGCCATCCAATTGCGGAA
Organism: Ktedonobacteria bacterium; assembly: GCA_027459705.1. Taxonomy (GTDB): domain Bacteria; phylum Chloroflexota; class Ktedonobacteria; order Ktedonobacterales; family JACDGC01; genus DAIDHM01. Next base: position 2,918 of record DAIDHM010000099.1, read on the forward strand.
CCAGGGCGATCAGCGCTATCATACACCTCAAGGCGCAACGGTTGCCTACTCTCAGGCAAATGTGTGTCCTCCGTATGGCATGAGCATTATTCGCGCGAACGATGTGGTGTTTGGCAATGGCCTGCATTGCCCGCCCAACGGGGCGAATGGCTGGTAATAGTTCACGCTCGGGTGGGGAAATAGGCCAGGGAAGGCGGGGAGGACTTGCCTTTTTGGAGAAAAAGCCGATAATGTATTGATGAGATACAGGCGGATCGGTACAACAACCTGGCGCAATATCCACCATTCATCCATGTGATAGGGCGCATTGCCGCATGCTCACGCGTGCTCTGTGCGGTTGGGTATGGTCCATCAGGCAGCAGGCTCAATGCCGTGTACCTCACGAATGTGCGTGTTTTCCCCAACATATGCACAACGACCCGCAAGGGCACGCCCAACGACAAGGAACGACGCGCAAACAGGAGACAAGCGGATGAATGGAATGCGAGAAGTAGCTCGATTACTCCCTGGCACACAGGTCGTCTTGCGTTCGGGCGTGAGGATTCCGGTTGAATCTGGGTATCCGCGGCGCAAGCCCGGCTATATTGGCGAGGTGACCCAGCTCATCGATGACGTGGATGAGTCGTATGTGATTCGCTTCTCGGATGGGTTTGTTGCCACTCTGCCGCGTCGTGCCCTGGTGGTGCGTCGCACTTTGATGACCGCTGAGTTGGATATGCTGGCGCCCGAGCAGGTGGACTGGCATGCCTATGTCATGTTACGGGTACTGGTTGGCCCGAAAGCCTATGGCTTAGACGAGCAAGGGACCGATGATGCGATACGCAGTATTTATCTGCCACCCGCGGATTTGCACTGGTCCCTCTATAAGCCACCGGAGCAGATCGAGACACAGCGGCCGAGTGGCTCGCTACCGCCATTTGGCAATGGGGCGGGGATGACCGAAGAAATCTGTTGGGAGATCGAAAAATTTGTCCGGCAGGGTCTGGCCGCCTATCCCAGCGTCCTGGAAGTTATGTGGAGCCCGGTGATCATTCAGGCAAACGAGGTTGGGCGCGCGCTGCTTGATATTCGCGAGGCCTTCCTGTCAAAGCAGATCTATGGAACTTTCACAGGCTACGCTATGAGTCAGTTTCGCAAGATGGGCCGCGCTCGTGAACGCGGTGAGGATCCGCGAGCGCGCCATGCCACACAGCTCATCCGCCTCTTGCTTGCCGGCATTTCAGCGGCACGCACTGGTGATCTGCATCTGTTGGCCCATGAACACCAGACAGAATTGCTGGCGATTCGCAGTGGCCGCATGTCGTTTGATGAGACGTATGCCTGGGCCATCACGCTGCAACGGCAATTTGAAGCCGCGTTGGTTTCGACTGCTTTACCGGATCTTCCCGACTATGAGACGGTGAATGCCTTCCTGGTCCGGGCGCGATCCGCTGCTGTCATCCAGGTTGCCGCTCGCTGAAGCTTGACGTATGCGCCTCCGGCGCGTTACGATGCGCACAATGCCTGATGGCTGAGGAGGAACGGAATATGGCTGAAACACAGGAACAACCTAAGAAGCTCGGCGAGCATATTGATATCCCCGCGCATGTGGCGGCCAATATCACGATGGCGCGTGACGCCAGTGGTCGCGCGTTATGGGTGAACGGCGGTGGTCTGGTCGTCTTCCTGATGGCGGCAGTGCTGCCTATCGTGCCACTCGTGTTGCTCGTCTTGCTGTTCCGCCAGCCAGATACCGCAACGGCGGGTTTGTCCTGGCTCTGGATCACGATGGCTGTCATCACGGGCCTGATCGCTTTCATGGTGGCGAATGGGCTGATTCGCTCCGTGCTTGAAGCGGAACGGTGACTTTGCCACCTGCGCACAATGGTCAGGATCGCCGTCACTCCGCCGCCAATCCACCAGCAGGGTCACCCTCGGTGGATGAAGGAAGTCGGAGACAGGCGGTCGCAGCAGTGCTGCTGGCGTTGCCGGTCGGTGTGCTCGCCAATACGGGGGTTGCAAGTGTGGTTGCGGTGCTGGCAGTGCCGCTGGCTTTGATCACCTCGCGCGATCTGTATGTTGCGATCTTCGCGACGACATACGGGGTGGTGCTTGGCGCCGCGACTCTGCCCTGGGTCGTTGTCGCAACCCTCATATTCGCCGTGTTGAGCTGGATGGCGGCACCGGGCTGGCGTCAGGCCAATAGGCACTATGCGAGCCTGGGCCAGCCAGAAGCGCCGCGCCAGCCGGGCTCCATCGTCTGGTGCCTGGCTGGAATCGTCGCTGCCACGGCGGCAGCCGTAGTGCGGGGCATGTTGCCCCCCATCGCGGGATGGACGCAAGCCGCGTTCTTCCCCTTATCCGGCGTGGTCGGCCTCCTGCTCGCAGCGGGTACGGGACTGTTCGCGAGCATTGTTGCCAGCGCCAGCGTAACACAGCTGAGTCGTCGCGTGGGATGGAGCCGCCAGATCACACGGCTGTTGCTCTTCGCGCTTGCCGGGTCGGTTTGCGCACAATTGACGACCTTCATCACGCAAGCGCGCATACCGATCGGCTGAAAGCTTGCTGGAATGTGCGCGCCTCAATCAGATAGGCGCATGCGCTCGTCTGGGGTGAAGGCGGCCTGCTCTTCAATGGCCTGCGCCATCGCCAGATCGCGCGCGGTGATACCCCCGGCGTCATGCGTCGTCAAGCCAAAGCGCACCCGCGTGTAGCGAATATCGATATCTGGATGATGCCCAAGTTCCTCAGCAGCTTCAGCCACGCCGTTCACCAGGGCGATTGCTTCAGGAAATGAAGGCAAGCTGAATGTCTTGGTGATTTCTCCTCCCACCATTGCCCATCCAGGCAACTGTGCCAGGGCGTTACGCACTTCCGCATCCGACAATACTTCTGACATGCTCATTCCTCCTCGCTGTGCGGGCCATGGACTGACCCACCTCCGCGGGCGATCGTGCCCGTTGAGTCCGTTGCCGAATCAGCACTACAACGATTCGACGACTGGCGACGTGCCGATAATTGTCGAGTTGTCGTTGACGCCTGGCGCTCAGAAGGTTGAATTGATGGGATATCCTTGCCCATTCTGGCGTCTGGCATGCAGGTCGGCGGGCGAGCGGTGATCTTTACCGCTGTTCACGCTTTGTTGACCACCTATGGAAACCGGAAGACCAGCTGGCTTTTTATCTTCGCCAGCCTGTCTGGTAACTCTTGCCCGGCATTTGAACTCACTCGCCGCATCGCATAGCGACAGTATAGCATGATGCTGCTGTATGGATTATCGCATAGCCCCACTGCTTTTCGCGTATATTGTCCTATGCAGTCCGTCAAGCACCTGGTCTGTTTTTTCGAAGAGCTGGAGAGGCTTGACAGGATGCATCCTGTCAATTATCATGACGAAAAGCTCAGGTAATCAGACGGTCACCTCCATCACCTATGATGGGCTGGGGCGGGCGACCAAAGTGACGGACGCGCTCTCCGATACCAGAATGAGGCAGAAAACTTATTACCAAATTAGTACAGAGAACACAGCCTTTCATTTCGATCGATGAGTGGTTTTCGTCAAGAGTTGGGTAATAATGGAATTCATAGCAATTGTAGGGCATTGCAAAACCACGTTCCACCAGAGTCTGGTATTCATGCTACTTCACAAGTTGAATAGAGCTCCTAGTACAATTGAAATTGTCATCGAGGAAATAGCAACGCTTTTCATGATCGGAATAGGTCTTATTGTGTTCATCGAAAAGGGAATAAAGGAGTCTGTACCAAGAGGTCGAATTGCCAAAATTATGAGAATTTTATCTTTAATATATTATGTTATTGTGATAATAATATGGTTTACGATAAATATATCATTAGTATTTCCGCAAATGTATTACGTTAGATCTTTTATTAATAATATTTTTGGTTGGATTGCAGGAGGATATATTATAGGCATGATTATACTCTACTTGATAGGTTCGCTGATGAGTCAATTGCGGAGATCAAAACCAAATCAAGACTAAAAGGCGACGGGCAGCGGGTGCAGCAGAGCGTGACGAGCAATGGCAGGACGACGACGACCAGCTACATCGGCAACTATGAAGAGGTGAGCGCGACGAGCGGGACGACGGTGGTGACGAAGTATTACCAGGCAGGACCGGCGACGGTGGAGAACGTCGGCGGCACGTACAGCTACCTGGCGGCCGACGCGCAGGGCAGCGTGAGCGTGGCGCTGAGCAGCGGGGGAGCGGTGACGGCGAGCCAGCTCTTCGCCCCGTATGGCGCCACACGCTACAGCAGCGGGGTGATGCCGACCAGCTACGGCTTCACCGGGCAACGGAGCGATCCCAGCGGGCTGGCGTATTTCCACGCGCGGTACTATGATCCCACGGTGGGGCAGTTCATCAGCGCCGACAGCGCGCAGGGGCTGAACCGCTACGGCTATGTGCAGGGCAACCCGACGACGCTGACGGATCCTAGCGGTCTGAGCATATGGGGTTATATTGATCAGTACGCTTCTTATGCAGAAACTACAATGACTACCTTGATGGGTTTAGTCAGGGGAGGAACCCAAACAGAAGCGCAACAGTTAAAAACTCAAGCAGAAGCGAATGCCAAAATTTGGCGCCAGCAGATCAAGTCGAAACAGAAGGGTCTTGTCGTCGATTCAAAAGATGCCGTGAGTTTTCAAAATGATGTAAAAGCGCTCCGCCAAACTTCCAATGAACTCCGCTCTACCGCCAAAGTGCTAAAAAATGTAAGTGACTTTGTATCTTACGTTGGCGTTGCTCTGGACTTTGGGTTTAGTGCATTAGATCAAGTAACAAACGACAACGGAAAATATGATGGGGCGACAGAAACCGCTCGTGCGATTACCGCGGGGGCCATTCATGCTGGGATTGATTTTGGAGCTGTGGCTGCTGGCGCGGAACTTGGTGCGACCATAGGATCGTTGATTCCAATTCCATTTGCGGGAACTATTGGAGGAGCTCTCATAGGAGGAGCAGCAGGATATATCGTATCTAGTTCGCCTGTCAGTTCAGTGGTAAATAATGTATCTGATGTAGCTGTGAATGCGGTAACTTCTATAACAAATTGGTTAGGTTGGTAAATATCATATTTCATGTAAACATCATGAGGAATTCGATTATGCAAAGCAAACAATTCACGACATTACCGCAATTTCTTGAAACAATGCTTGCGATGTTTATATTTGTATGTCTAATGGTTTATGGGATAGCGTTCATTATGAAACATACAGGCTATTCCAACATGAAAAAGTATATATATTTATTTATCTATATCTCTATTATGTCAGACCTATTTATTACCACTATGGTAACGATTAACAAAAGCCTCGACCTTACCTTCTGGGGGATAGGATTTGTGATTTTTTTACCAATAATAGCGCTCATTATATTAATTTCATGGATTCTTGTATGGTTATATGGTTGGATGATGGATTGGCGCGACCGGCGGAGACGAAGGTGAGCGCGAACACGACGACGCTCTTTGACCAGGTGCGGAGCTATGACGCGGTGGGGAATGTGAACACGGTGCAGACGACGCTGCCGACCGGGACGGATACGCAGGCGTTCTGTTACGATGCGCAGAACCGGTTGACCTGGGCGGGGAGCAGTGGGACGGCACCGTGCCAGAGCTTCACGCCGGGGACATTGACCGCGGCGAACTATCAGCAGAGCTACGCGTATGATACAATGGACCGGCTGACCACGGGACCGCTGGGAGCAGGGTATGGCTACTATGATCCCGGACATCTGGACGGAGTGACCAACGCGCCGGGGTACAGCACGAGCTACGACGCCGCGGGGAAT
>DAIDHM010000095.1 GCA_027459705.1 Ktedonobacteria bacterium
GGGACGCACTCCACAAGCCGCACTACGCGGGACGCACTCCACAAGCCGCACTACGCGGGACGCACTCCACAAGCCGCACTACACAGGACGCACTACGCAGGAAGCACTCCACAAGCTGCAATACAGGGGACGTTCACCAAAAGACTGACTCCGGAAATCGCACTCCAAGGGACGCACTCCACGAACCGTTCACCGTAGGACACACTCCGCGAACCGCATTCCACAGAATGCACTCCGAAATCCACTCAACCAGGACTGATTCCGCCTAGCTACGATGCTTTCACCCAACATCAACCATCCCAACTCCGCATCGTTCTATCGCGGAAGGGACCTTAGGTCTCCCTTACTTTTGAGTGTACTCCCGGCACAAAATGTCGGGACATGAGACTCTGGTAAGCAAATGTCGTGTTCCAGGCCTCGTTATGTATTGGGACGACCCATATAATCGCCAGTAACAAGAATATTTGCCGGGGAAGATCCGCTATGTTGGCCCCATCCGCATGCGCTATAATCATCAACGATGAAGTCTCATCTGGTGAAAATCGAGAGGACTGGTCGACGCATGCAACAACCTGGTGAGCAAATTGATAGAATCACTGACCTTTCAGTTACCGTGGAAAAGACCTTCGCCAGTCCGGGAGTACCGCGCGAACGGGTGATAGGGACGGGCATTTTTCTCGCTATCCTGGGTGGATTCACGGTCATGGTAGCGGCGATTCAGGGAGCATCCGTACTCATCAGCACTATCATCGGCGCGGCCTTTATTCTGGGATTCATTGGCTACTTGCGTGTCATTGCTCCCCAGCCATTTCGAGTCCAGTTCGGGGCGGATTCACTCATCTATCAAGAAGGTGGTGCGGATGAGACCGCGATTCCATGGGATAAAGTGGTGCGTGTGAAAGAAGAGCGCTTCCCCAATGGCCTCCCGATTAGTGTCGCGGTCTATAAGCGAGTGGGAGAACGCGGTGTGCATCGTGCTTTTCTCATCTGGCGAGATGATCTGCCGGGCTTCGAAATGTTCGTGAATACCTTGCGTGAACGGGTCTCGCCTGAGACTCGTTGGAATATTGAAACAGTGCACGAATAAGGAGAGAAAATCATGCGACAGGCTATTTCGTGGCATTTCGGACCAGAAGACGATGATGACGAGGATGATTGGCTCGACGATGATATCGACGATGATGAGGATGAAGAGATCGATTTCAGTGGTGAAGAAGTGTAACATGGTGTAGACTACCCAGCGCGGCTTTGAGGAAGTGGTGTCGAATAGGTGCCACTTCCTCTTATTGTCTAGAATGAATTCGCGGCCAGTGCCGAATTTCCACGCGAATCGTGACTATCCCGCTCGATGATAGTGAACAAACTATCTACAATCCTTAGAAGCTATTTCCTGGCCTTTGTTATTCTCACCTGGTATCTACGTAGGGTTTCACCACTATAGAGCGAGATATAAATGCCCAAGAGCGAGTCGTCTCAGGCCTTTCTCGTAAGCATGATGCCATGTTGGCTTATGCTGTGCTATACTGATAAAAGATGCTGTCAAGTGAAAAGGAGAAGACACATGGCAGAAGAACAACTGTTGACTGTGGAACAAGTAGCTGAACGTCTATCCGTCCATCCGGACACAATTCGCAAATGGATCCGGCATAAAGAACTGCGCGCCATCAATCTGGGAGGTCGCGCGGGGTATCGCATTAGCCTGACAGCATTGCAGACTTTCCTGCGCGAGCGTGAACAACAGGAAGCTGAAACCTAACATCATCGCTGTATTGCCTGCGCGAACGTCATAATCTGCATGATGGCAGAAAGTTGGATCGTCCTGGGTGTGTCCATATATTCTGAATCTGCGTATGCGGTGATGAGGAGCGCGTCGCCAGGCAGACAGGAACAGAGAAGGTGAGTGATATCGACCGCCTTCTCTGTTCCTGTCTGCCTGGTATGTTCTGGTGCGGCGCCTCCGGGCTGTGGGAAACTGTCTACCAGACCTGCATGGTCAGCTTCGTACGGATAGTCAGCTCTTTCAACCGGAGTCCCCGGCCTACAGTGGCGGTAATTTATGCTATACTGATATCTTGAGATGCCTGACGCGCATCATGAGATAACGAGTGTGCCATCATCACTCTCCGCCCACGGGCGATGCCCATGTCAGGCGGACGCGCACAGCGGGAGGACCAGCTAGCATGGCAATCGCACGAGGAAAATATCATATCTGGACGGTTGGATGCCAGATGAATATGGCTGATTCGCAGCGTGTCGCCGCTATCCTGGATGGGTTGGGGTGGTCGGCGGTACCCGCGATGTCCGAAGCCAATCTTGTCATCCTGAATACGTGCAGCGTGCGCGAACAACCCGAACTGCGCGCTCATGGTCAGCTTTCACTTCTCCGCCATGCGAAACGCGAGCGCGACGACTTGCTGGTCGCGATGATGGGGTGTATGGTCGGCAGCCAACGTCAGTTGGATGAACTCGCCAAAAAATATCCGGTTGTCGATCTCTTCTTCAAAGTGGAGCAAGCCGACATCCTGCCGAGGTTTCTGGAAGAACGATGGACCCCATTGGCGACCGGTGATGGCTGTGTCGATGTGACGGATCTGGCGGCCCCACGTACCATCGGCGAGGGCCATGCTGTCCCTGTCCTCCCGTTAGCGCCGGCGCCGATTCCGGTGGATGGTCCTGTCGCGGTCAATTTTCGACCGGGTTCTCGCGAACTGCATTATCCGACTGAGGTCATGCCACAGCATGGCCCAACTGCTTGGTTGCCAGTTGTCTTGGGGTGCAATAAGGTCTGCTCCTATTGCATCGTCCCGTCACGCCGTGGACGGGAACGCAGTCGTCCCCTTGATGAACTTTTGTTGGAGGCGCGTGAACTGGTAGCGGGCGGTGCGCGTGAGGTGACCTTGCTCGGCCAGACTGTGGAAGCCTATGGGCTTGATCTTCCCGAGCAGCCTACATTAAGTGGGTTGATGACCCGTCTCAGTGCGATCGAAGGTCTGGAGCGCATCCGTTTCATGACGAGTTATCCCCGCCATTTCACCGATACGATGATTCTGGAGATGGCGCAACTTCCTAAAGTTTGCAACCATGTCAATATTCCTGTGCAGCATGGCGATGATAACGTGTTGCTCCGCATGCGGCGCGGCTATACTCTGGCAGAGTATCGCGCTTTGATAGCGAAATTGCGCGATTGGTGGCCGGGGGTTGCGCTCTCAACGGATGTCATCGTCGGTTTCTGCGGTGAGACTGACGAAGAATTTAGCCATATGCTGGATCTTTTGCGCGAGATTCGCTTCGATGTCGTCCATGTTGCTATGTATTCACCGCGACCTGGTACGCTCTCTTACAAATGGGCGGATGATGTGCCAATCGCCATCAAGAAAGAGCGGCTCCACGCCGTGGAAGCCATTCAGACGGAGATTTCGTTGGCGTTGCATCAAGCGGCTGTGGGGACCCACCAATCGATTTTGATCGAAGAACGCCAGGTTCACCAGGATCGTTCCCTTTGGAAAGGGCGGACCATGAGCAACAAGATCCTGTTCTTCCCGGCGGAAGAACAGGCCGCGCGCTTGCGGCGCGGCGACCTTGTCGAGGTCATCGTGGATCGTGCATCGCCGTGGTCACTGCAAGGCACGTTCGTGCGGATGATCTCCGCCATGCCAGAACGCGCGACGCTTGTCACGCAAGGAAGTACTATAGCCTTGGCCGAATAACGTATACTTTCACATTGCAGCGGAGTGATCAGATCGTGCAGCAGAAGCTCTACGACTTGATTTTTCCGCGCGAGCCCGTTGAGACGAAAGAGGATTCCTGATGTCAGCGCCGATAATGCCCACCAGTGAAGAGCGCGCGAAACGTGTGCGCCAACTCACTCATCAGGCGATTCAATGTGCCCTACAGAGTCGCTGGAATGATGCGATCACTACCAATTTAGAGCTTCTCAAACTGGTTCAGCGTAATGCCGAGACGCTGAATCGTCTGGGGAAAGCCTGTTTTGAGCTCGGTCGCTATGATGAATCGAAACGTTACTATGGTGAATCACTCGAGATCGATCCCGCCAATGCCATTGCGCGGAAGAATCTCGATCGTCTCGAGTTGATGGGTGAACAGATCGCGTCTGAGGAGCGACCAGCAGAACGGATTGATCCTCGTCTCTTCATCGAAGAGATTGGGAAGACTGGCCTCACGAATCTCGTGAATCTCGGGTCGCGGGATTTACTGGCGA
>DAIDHM010000109.1 GCA_027459705.1 Ktedonobacteria bacterium
GGCATGTGCGCGGACATAGGCTTCAATCGCGGCCCCACCGAACTCTTCCTCCCCCTCGATCAAGAACCGCACATTCACTGGCAGGGCATCGCGGGCTTCCATGCAGAGTCGGACTCCCTGAATCATCGCCAGCAGTTGCCCTTTATCGTCGGTTGCCCCGCGGGCGTAGATCTTCTCATCGCGGATGGTGGGTTCGAATGGTGGAGATTCCCAGAGCTGGATGGGATCGACCGGTTGTACATCATAATGTCCATAGATGAGGATCGTCGGTTTCCCAGGCGCCGCGAGCCATTCACCCACTACTAACGGATTGCCATAATCTGTGATCAGGCGTACATTGTGCATACCCGCCTGACGCAACTGGGTAGCGACGAAATCGGCGGCCGCCTTGATATCCGGTTGATGGGCGGGCAAGGAACTGATACTCGGGATGCGCAGAAATGCGATGAGATCTTCCAGCATTGCCGCGCGCCGCGTATCGATAGTGTGATGGACATCATCCGGTCGCATCATGGTGGAGTCTTTTTTTGACATTCGTTGATCCTTTCGTCGCGTCAGTTCGCGACGTGTATGATTGTGGTATCCATAGCATATCATCTGGTGAAGGTCCGTTGATACGGAGAAGAGGCAAGGCATTGGGGGAGATCGGACTCTGGGGAGCGTGGCTAGCTGCGTCGTCCTGGTATGGCGCGAGTGTCCTGCGTCTGACGATTGCCATCCCTGACGATGCGAGAATCAATCGACTGGGGATGCTACGCACATTCCACAGCACTATTGGTGAATTGCGTGTCATCTTACGCCGTCTGAGTTGGTTAGGCGCATTTGGAGTAGTGCTGGCGACGCTGCTGGCTGTCGCAGCAAGTGGCGTCGCGACGGCCAGCCAGTGTTTAGAAGTTGTCCTGGCCAGCGCCGCAGCCATCGGACTGCTGTTGCACGTGGAGCCGCTGGTGCAAGCCGATGCGTCAAGGCGCTTACCACCCCGCAATCAGATCTTCACCGGCCTCTACGCCCTTGGGGCGACCATTACGTTATGTTTGTCAGCGCGATCGATCGCGCAAATGATTGTGCATTCTACGATTCCGGGACCACTTTGGGGAGTGGTGGCGGCGGGTGGTGCGTTGCTGGGCACTGCGGTGGCCAGTGTGTCGCTGGTCAGGCCAATTCTCAAACATGAGTCTCCACAGCTCGAAGTGATCCTCGCGATTGTCAGCGATCGTTGGTCGCTGAGTAGTGTGGTGTTGGCGGGCCTGGTGCTCCTGGTCGTTATGCTCTGGACGATCTTTTTCGCCAGCGCGCCACCCACCGCGGCCATCGCCCTGATTCTGTTGGCCGTCCTCCCCGTGCTGGGATTGCTGTTGTTGCGGGTGACTGCCTTGCATCGGCTCTGGCAGAGTGTCCGGGCACTGCCAATCGCTGGCATGCCATCACGCACGCTGAGCGCCCGTACCTTGCGAGCACGCCAACGGATGCTCTTTCTCAGTGGGGCGGCGTTCGCTTGTCTGGTACTCTCGGTGAGTACCTCGGCCCCGCTGTTGGTCTTCGCTACCACACCGCATACGAGCGCGCTCGCTCTGCATCCCATCCCAACCGCGACGAGCACTCCACTTCCCACACCGACTGTGCCCGCAGGCGCACTGAGTGCAACCGCCGATGGTGTCCGAGTGACCCTCAGTGATCCCCATCAACCAATTGGCGCGACCATCATCCACATGAATCTGACAGATGATCAGGGGCGCGCGCTCCCGGCCCCCAGTGTCACGGTGGCGCTCAGCCCAGAGCGCGTGACCAATGGTGGCTTCACGGCCGCAGCGGTGGCCGATGCCGATGGTATTACCTATCAAGTACCCGTGACTTTTACGCAGACCGGCGCCTGGGATGCCGTTGTTGTCATAACCAGCAATGATCTCGCCATCGCCGCCAGTGTTACGTTTGTCCTGACGATCGGGTGAGCGGCTCAGCGTCGAAATACCCGGCGGCCGACGCGGGCAGCGATGCGGTCGACGGGCAGTGTGCCTTCGATACCTAGGAACCGTGCCCCCAGATAGTAGATCACCGCGCCAACAATTGCTGCCGCCAGTAGCTCCAATCCCAGAATGGCCGTCTGGGTGAGATCGTTCATCGCCGCCAGCGAGGGTATGACCGAATTGGCGATCACCGCCAACAGTGTGTAGGTAAGGAGTGCCGCCAATGTTGCTACCAGACTCGCGGCCAGGACACCCACAATAAAATTGAGTAATGGTCGCACACGAAACCAACCCATCCGCGGGCGCAAGAGCAGCAACAACACGAGTGATTCACCGAGCGAACCGAGGGAAGTTGCCAGTGCCAGCGCACCTGGACCGAGTGTGGTCGTATTGATGAGGAAGAAGCTGAGCGCGATGACAAAGACAAATTGGAGGATACTGATCTCCACTGTCACGCGCACTTCCTGCAACGCATAAAACGCTCGTACGAGAATCTCGACCAGCGCCAGGCCAGGGATGCCGATGGCAAAGAAGATCAGTGGAATGTAGATCAACTGCGCCTGACTCTCCTGGAATTTGCCATGAACAAACAGCAGACGCGTCAAAGGCTCCGCCAGGACCATCATTCCCAGGCTGGAGGGGATCGCCAGGTAGAGCACGATACGCACAGTCGAGAGTACGGTAGAGCGCATGCGGCCCCAATCGCGGCCCGAGACGAGCGCGGCGAGTGTTGGGAAGGCCGCCTGCGAGATTGCCATGCCAAAGATACCCAATGGTAATAACACCAATTGAAAGGCTTGGCGGTAGCCATAGACACTCCCGGTATCCTGATCCGAGAGCAGTGCCAGCACGACGAAATTCGACGCATAGAGCGCAATCGCGTTGATGATCCTTGGTCCCATCAATTCAAAGATCCGACGGATACCAGGACTCATGAAATTAAAGGTTGGGGTGTAGTGCATCTTGGCCTGAATCAGGCCCGGGATCTGAACGACAAGCTGCAGCATCGCGGCGGCAACAACGCCCCACGTGGGACCATAGATACCCAGATTGCCGCCGAAGATGTGCGTACGTTGATCGACCATCGTCGCGACAATGCCACCAATGAGGCCAAAATTATACAAGACCGAACCAATGGCAGGTAACAGAAAGAGTTGACGCGCCTGCAATACGCCCGTCGTAATGATCGAGATTCCCAGCAGGATGGGCTGCAACAGCATGATGCGCGTCAAGTCGATAATGAGTTTGCCTTCATGGGCATTGGCGTATGGCCCTGAATAGACACCGGGCGCATAAAGATGGGCTAAAGGAGCCGCGAAAATCCACGCTATTCCGGCCAGGATGATCAATAAGAGCGTGAAGATATTGAACGCTGCGCTTGTCAGTCGCCAGGCACCTGCGCGATCCCGTCGATCGATCAAAAAATCGGTGAAAACGGGTATGAACGCCGAGCTCAAGGCGCCACCAGCGATGATGTTATAGACCGTATCCGGTAGGTTGAAGGCAAAGGTATAAGCGCTGGCATCGACACCCGCGCCAAAGACATAGCTGAAGAGTGAGGCGCGGAAGATGCCGACGAAGCGGCTGATAATGAACGCGCCGGTAATGATGGCGGTCGCGATCGCCAGCCCTTCTTTGCGGAGCGCACGTACCTGCGCTGACGGTGGTCCTTCTTCCGGCATCGCTGACAATGGCATGGGTGGAGAGTCGAGTGGGACTCCGGGGAAACTCTGATTAAGGATCTCCGCCGAGGCCATCCGCGGTTTCTGGCGGGTTGGTGGTAGTGTTTCGGGCATAGCCGGAGTCTGCGCGGGGAGCGCTCGGCTCTGTCGATTCGGCGGTTCTTGCATCCGTCAATGATCCTCCACGGTCTTCCACACAACCTATCCCAGGCCACACACGCACCCACCCTGTATGGCGGCCCAATTGTATCACACTCTGCGAATCCAGCATAGCACGACCACCCATCGGACCAGGATATGGCCTTGCCGAAAGGGGCGATATGCGCGTATCATCAGGAAAGCACCTATTCGCCATGCCACCGGGGCTTCCTGTTTATTCCGATTCGGCATGGATTGCGCGAATGCATCTCGCGCAGAGTTTTTGAGAAACGGGAGCGGCGGACCATGCACGAACAGCGTCGCACATCGACCAGTGATGACCTGACGCGCGATTTCTCGTACGTAGAGCCAGAACGCCATACGGCCCTCTGGCAAATCTTGCGCGATATCAGTGAGACCATCGTCCTGACGCTCCTCATGTTTCTCGTCATTCGTTTGGTGGTCCAGGATTTTCAGGTAGATGGCACGAGCATGGTGCCGACCTTTCAAAATAGCCAGTTTGTCTTGATCGATAAACTTTCGTACCATTTCGTCGCGCCCCATCGTGGTGATGTCATCGTCTTCATGCCCCCAACTACCAGCAAGGATCCATATATCAAGCGTATTATCGGTATTCCCGGTGATCAGGTCTCGGTTGCAAGCGATGGCATTGTGCGCGTCAACGGTGTCGCGCTCACCGAACCTTATGTCAATGATCTGGATAATCCCTATGGGCCAGAGTCCGTCACCGTCGGCCCCAATGAATATTTTGTCTTGGGCGATAACCGGGGTGCCAGCTCCGATTCTCGTGACTGGGGTCTGGTGCAACGGAATGCGATTATCGGGAAAGCCGTGTTGGTGTACTGGCCACTTTCCAGCTTCCACCTCTTGCCAGATGAGTCATCGGTCTTCGCGCGTGTCCCTGTTGCCCCCGTTACCAGTGCGCTGCCCGTGATGCCTCCCACCGAGCCTGGCGCACTGGCGATCCTCGTTTTCTTGCCCTTGCTGGCGGCGGCGGTGCGTTACCCCCGCTAGGGGCGAGCCGCGCTTGCCTATTCATGCCAGGTGCGGCCATTGTCACGCCAACGGCTCCGTGGTGGTCGAGATCCACTCTGCGCGATTGTCCTACTCTCCCCGTGGGGTTGCTGGGCGGCGATGGCTGCCGCGATGGCTGCCACGAATGCTGGTGCATGGACTGATGCACTGGTTTCCTCGTTTATCGCAGGTGGCGTTGGCTTCGCCTGGTCCGCGTTCCAGGTGTCATCGATGAAACTCAGCGCGAGATCGCCAGCAATGAACCTTGGATGTTCGAGCAGGTATTGATGGAGTGGAATGGTCGTATGCACTCCCCCTATGGCATATTCACGCAAGGCTCGCAGTGTGCGGGCAATCGCGGTTTTACGGTCCGGTCCCCAGACGATGAGCTTTGCCAGCAACGAATCATAATAAAGCGAGACTTCGAGTCCAGTGTAGAGCATGCTATCAACTCGCACGCCTGGGCCGGAAGGTTCCACCAATTGCTCGACGGTGCCTGTAGACGGCAGGAAGCGATTCTCAGGATCTTCCGCGGCGATGCGGCATTCGATAGCATGACCCCGAAATTGGATATCTTCCTGGCGAAAACTCAGGGGAAGGCCAGCCGCGACGCGAATCTGTTCGCGGACGAGGTCCAGCCCGGTGCACCATTCAGTGACAGGATGTTCCACCTGCAGGCGCGTGTTGACCTCCATAAAATAAAATTGCCGGTCTGGTCCAAGCAGAAATTCGACGGTGCCGGCGTTGACATAGCCGCATCGCTGCGCCAGTCGCACTGCCGCGGAAGTTATTCGGGCACGCAGGTCCGTATCAAGGGCGACCGATGGCGATTCTTCGATCAATTTCTGATGGCGGCGCTGCAATGAACACTCGCGTTCGCCCAGATGGACTACATTCCCATGGGTATCGCCAAAGATCTGCACTTCAATGTGGCGTGCGGGCGTGATGGCTTTCTCCAGATATACGCGAGCGTCACCGAAGGCCGCTTGCGCTTCAGCGCGGGCCGCGGGTAGGGCGGATTCAATTTCTTCAGGGGCGAAGATGAAACGGATGCCTTTGCCTCCACCACCCGCCGCGGCCTTCAGGAGCACCGGATAGCCGATATCGTCGGCGAGGCGGCGCGCCTCGGCGGCGTCCACTACGTCGGCATTGATGCCTGGCGCAATGGGCACCTGCGCTTCGATAGCAATGCGACGTGCGGAAGTCTTCTCGCCCAGCGCGCGCTGCACGGCAGCGGGTGGTCCAATGAAGACGATGCCTGCATCGGCACAAGCCTGAGCGAAATCTGCGTTTTCCGAGAGAAATCCGTAGCCCGGATGAATCGCGCCCGCACCAGTGGATTTGGCGGCGGCAATAACCTTGTCTATAGCGAGATAGCTCTGATTGGCGGCGGCCGGACCGATCAGCACGGCACGGTCTGCCAGTCGCACGTGGGCAGATAGGCGATCGGCTTCACTATAGATTGCGACACTATGCAGACCGAGATCGCGGCAGGCACGGATAATGCGAACGGCGATCTCGCCGCGATTGGCGATCAAGACGGTATCGAAGGGATAATCGGCCGTTGTGGCGGCGAGTGGATGTGGCATGGGGAAATCTCCTCACCTGCGAGTTCTCTTCCACGCACATGGTATCCGACCCAGGGAGTCGTACGCAAATCATATGCGCGGAAATCTCCATTTCCTCTGGTCATGCCGCTGATCAAGTGCTAGACTCGGAGCAGAGGCCAATGATGCATTCGAGAGAAGAGGCAGGATGTGACACGAAAAATTGCGCCGCTACCGTTGTCTGTTGTCCCCGAATCCGCCAACTCTGACCTCATGGCAATTCGCCGCGATGTCCTCAATGCGGCGCGACAGGCGACGACCGGGGAGATCGCACCCATCCGTGCTATGGCGCGTTTGGTCCATCTGGTTGAGGATCGATGTCGAGCCGAGGGAATTCCAGCTGAATTAATGGCGACGCAGGTGGTTAATCGTACTATCGGTGATATCGATGTGCGGCGTATCATTGAACACGATCGCCAGCTGGACTATCGATTGTTGGCGGATGAACTGGGGGTCGCGCTCCCTGGAGAACGAATCGCGGGGACCGTAGCCAGCGGTGAGCGTTATCTGGCGCTGCGGGCCCGGATGGCCCAAATCGAGCGCGATTTGTTGGATGTGGGCATCGACTTGCATGTCTATGATCTGCAAGGGGTCGGCAACCCCATCTTGCGGCTCTGGCTCAGCGATCATCTGGCGGCGGATTGGCATATTGCCGTCCCACTTGATCAGATTTTTATCGCGAATGGTTCGTTGGATGCATTGGATAAAGCCTTCCGTGGATTGCGAGCCACCCGATGGCGTGGCGAGACGGAAGTGATCTTCCCCGCGCCAGGGTTTGGTGTGCCCGAGTGGGAGGCGCGGTCGTTAGGCTTGATACCTGTCCGCATTATGACCACTCCAGAGGCGCAGTACAAGCTGACGCCTGATCAGCTACGCGCGACGCTGCGCGCCCATCCGCGTGCCCGCGGCCTGTATGTGATCATCAGCAATAACCCCTCTGCCTGCTCCTATCAACCGGATGAATTGACCGCGCTTTTGGAAGTGGCGCGTGACTACCCTGACTTGATCATCCTGGCGGATATGGCCTATACGGGTACCGGCGATCTGCTGGAAGAACAGGCGCGAGTAGCGGCATTGACGAACTCGGAGGTGGCACAGCGCGTCATCACATTCTGGACGCTCTCCAAGGTCTACACCATGACCGGGGATCGTTTTGGCTGGATGGCGATTGGTGACCCAAACCTGGCGCGTGACCTTGAAGTGGCGTTTGCCAATACGATCGCATCGCCATCGGCGGAATGGCAATTACGGTTCATGGCGACTTTTGAACTGCTACGCGCGCATCCCGAATTGCGGGTGAAGATCAGCGCGCTCTATCGCTTGCGACGGCAGGCTTTGATTCGCCAGTTGCAGTCCCTGCAGGCCTCAACCCCACTTTTCGCGCGAATCCATCCAGACGATGGAGGAACCGTCTATGTGTGGTGTCAATTACGGCCAGAAGTGGATGTCTTCGAGCTCTTCGCCGCCACTGGCATCGCCGGTGTTCCCGGATCCGCGTTCGGGTATGCCGATGATCATGTCCGCTTTTCGATCGGAATCGTGCCTGTGCCGGGATGGGAAACCTTGACTCGCGCGCGGCGGGGGCGCACCGCGCGCACGGGAGGCACGCATGTCTGAGGAATTCGCCGGTCGCGTAGCGATCGTGACCGGCGCCAGCCAGGGAATTGGCGCGGCGACGGCGCGGGCACTGGCAGCACGTGGGGCACATGTGGCGCTTATGGCGCGGTCCGCGGATTTACTGGCGACCGAAGCGCGGGCGATTGTGGAGCGGGGTGGCGTGGCCCTTCCCCTGGTGACTGATGTGGCGCAGGGTGAGCAAGTGCGCGCAAGCTTCGCTCGCGTCGACGAGGTCTATGGTCCCTGCGATCTCCTGATCACGGCGGCGGGCGAGCTGGTCAATGTGCCATTTCTTGATCTGGATGAGGCGAGTTGGGATCGCGTCATCAATACCAATCTGCGTGGCACGATGCTCTGTTGCCATGCGGCGTTTCAGCGGATGCGTGAGCGTGGCGGGGTAATCATCCTACTCTCTTCGCTCTCAGGGGTAAAAAATGTCGAAAAATTTCCGGGCTTGAGCGCATATGTCGCCTCGAAATTCGGTGTCGCAGGTTTGGCGGAAGCTCTGGCGGTGGAGGGGAAGCCATTGGGGATTCGGGTGGTTGCCGTGAGTCCAGGCGCGGTGGATACGCCTATGCTACGCGCGGCGGCGCCGCACCTGCGACCCGGAATGACGCCGTCCGATATGGCAGAGTTGCTCGTCTGGCTGGCGAGCGATGCTGCCCGCCATCTGGGTGGCACCAATCTGGAGCTCTTTTCCAATAATTGAGGCTATTTGAGAATATCTGGGGCCAATTTAAGCAAGCTTGCGTTCCACGTGGAACACAAGCTTGCTGTGCAATGACTTTGAGACTAGCCAGAATGGCAGGTACGATTGACCACATTGCAGTCAGTCGGTATGCTGGGTGCTAACAGGAACGTCATCTATGGATGGCAACCTGTGAGCAACACAAACCTTGCATGCTCTGCAAGTGCCAGGTAAGTGGGGCTCGGGGAATTCCCCTGCAGGAGAGCCGCTATGGTCGCTGTCCACAAATGCGTCAAGCGCATTTACCTCATTGAAGACGATGCTCGCGCCGCTGCGATGATCAACGAAGCTATCGCACTGGAAGGCGATCCCAGTTGGTCAGTGCAGATTTACGCGAATGGTCAGGATGCCCTGAATGCGGTCGCCTTACAACCGCCTCATCTCGTTTTGTTGGACCTGCGTCTTCCGGGCGTCGATGGTGGCACAATCTATCGCCAATTGCGCGAGGATCCACGGACCATGCAGGTGCCCATTCTGTTTATCTCTGGCGCGACCAGCCACGATCTGCATATGTCAGGTATCGACGATGGCATCCTACTCCGTAAGCCCGTCAATCTTGCGATCTTACTCCAGGTATTGCGCGATCATCTCCTGGCCGCTTGAGGCCATCCGGACGAACATCATGCCGCTTTCCATTCGGTCCGGATGGCTCACGGCATTACTTTGCGCCGCCGACTGCTTCGTTTAAGACTTTGCCCGGTGTGAATTTGACGCGGAGTTTCGCGGGCACTTCCATCCTCTCGCGGGTCTTGGGATTCACCCCGGTGCGCGCGGCGGTCTGTTGGACGCGAAAAGCGCCGAAATTGACCAGGCGTACTTCTTCGCCTGCTTCGAGCGCTTCACGAACACTGTCGAGCGTCGCCATGATAACTTCGGTGACGTCCCGGTTAGTTTTACCCGTCTTGGCAATAACACGCTTGATCAGATCTTGTTTTGTCACGGTCTTCGTTTCTACTGACATGGTTGCGCTCCCTCTACGTTGTTCGTGCTCCCATCCTGAGAGAGGAGGGGACGTTGTGACCGTGGCGGCTTGCGGTCTACGGATCTGCCTCCGCGCCCCGCCGCCAGACTTACCCCGCGTGCCGGGTATGGTGTCAACATGCGCGCTGGCAAACATCTGTTCGCGTTTCCGGCACTCGTTGCGAGTATAGCATATGGGGCGCTGGCGCTGGCCAGCTTACTCCGCTGCTGTGCTCCAAAGGCTGGCTGTATGGTGTTACAGGGGTGATTCACGATGAAGCCGCTCTACATCACGGTTTCTGTGCATTCGCTCTCTGTCTGAGATTCGCGAATAACTGCTTATCCCACACATTATGACAATCTCTGGGCACTATCAAGTAGCGTGTGAAATGGTACTATTAGGCTATTGCTAATGGTAGAATTCTCCTGTTACACGCGTCAGTTGGCTCTGGACAACGATCTGCTTGGAGGATGCGAAGGTAGTGGTGGGAATGATGTTGGCTCCTTTCGTATCTAGAATCTTCGTTGTTCACTTGCCAGTTGTCGCGCGATCGTGTACGCTAAAGACCAGGCGAGGAATCCAGGTGATTCGAGTGTGAGAGGTAGATTCATGTCGGAAGCGATGTCCTTCACTACGTCCCTCAGCGCAGCACGTCAGGCTGAACTACGCGAACGTCGCGCGCTCAATGAGGCGGCTGGCCGACCACCGTACGCCTGGACGCGATTGGATCCTGCGGATATCGCTTGGCTGATCGCTGAACATGACTGGAGTACGGACGACACGCCTGGTGAACGGGCGAATCTCCGGGGCGCCAATCTCGCGCGCTGCGACTTGCGAGCGACGCGCCTGCGCTATGCGCATTTGGAAGGGGCGATTCTGTTCGGGGCGGACCTCCGGGGCGCGGATCTCTTCTATGCGCACTTTACTGGTAGCGATCTTCGTGAGGCACAGGCGGCTGGCGCCCAGATGGATATGGCGCGGCTCCGTGGGGCACGCTTGAATGGCATTGATCTGACTGGCGCGCACCTCCACCAATGCTGGCTCGCTGAAGCGGATCTCGCCAATGCGATCCTAGACCGGGCGGATCTGCGCGGCGCGCACCTGGAACATGCCGACCTGCACGAAGCGTCCCTGCGGGCTAGTGTGATGACGTGGGCACTCGCCACCGAAGCTGACCTGCGAGGTGCGACGCTGGCCGGCGCCGATCTTCGTTCGGTGCACTTGGAACGGGCACTGCTCGACGCGGCCGATCTGCGGGGGGCTAACCTGGAAGGCGCATGGTGTGATCAGTCCTCTGCCTATGGTGCGCGGCTTGAAGGCGCGGATCTGCGGGGGTCGCGTTGGCGCGATGCACAACTGGCTGGCGCGATCCTGACCGGCGCGCGGATTGGTACGATCGATCTGGCTGGCGTCGACTTGAGTCGTATTGCAGAGAGCCAGGCCCTCGTGAGTCGGCCTACGGGTGATGAGGTCGCGGCGCGGGCACTGCGTGGCCCGGCCAGAGCGCAGGCACTGCGTCAGGCCGCCGACGGACTGGATCGTTTGCGGAGCGCTTTATCTCTCACCCATCCGCAGCGGCCCGCGCTCCGTCGCCTGGATCAACGCGCGCGGTCTCTCCGTCGGCGCGCCTGGCGCGTGGGAGGGGGCGTGGCAGGGTGGTTCCGCTGGGCGGCCGCGGAACTGGCGTACCTCGGGGGCGGCGATGGCGCAGCGCCGGGACGCATTGCGCTCACCAGTCTCGTAGTGATCGGGGTTGCTATGATTTTGCGGCTTAGCATCGCAGAGTCCCCTGCCGATGCGCTCTTCAATAGCTTCGCCAGCTTTACTCCCGTAGGTCTCACTCTTCTTCCGGCCAACGCTGACGCGCTGACACGCGGCCTCAGTATCCTGGAAGGCTTGCTTGGTCTCACTTTGATCGCGGGTTACATCGCTGCGTTGGTCCGGCGTTCCAATTAATTCGCGGTCATGGCCGCTGTTATTGCTGCGCAGAGCGGGTTGACGATCTGCCAGCCAGTGTTTTCATCGGGTTGTTGGCGCAGCTCCACGACCACGAGATAAGTCTGGCTCCCGCTGGTGATGATGCCGATCGAATCGGTCACCCAGCCATCGCTATCCTGGATCCAGCCATCTTTCATAGCGACTGTCGCATTGAGGGGGGCGGTTGGTCCGATACCCATTTGCTGGTCGGCCGCGATGTGTCCCATCAGGTCGAGCATATATTGGCGGTCGATATCGCTCAACACATGCCCACTCCAGAGCGCTTTCAGCAGGGCGATCATCGCATCAGGTGTGGCCGTGCTATACCCAAACCCATCGGTATTGATGGTGATGCCGTTGATGCCAATGCTCTGCAAAAAAGCATTGACACCCGTATCAAAACCCACTTCCGCGTAGATAGCCGCCGCCGCGTCGTTATCTGATTCTTCGATCATCGCCTGCGCCAGACTATCTTCCGTTGGATTCAAGCTTCGCCCTTGCGCCTCCACTTGTTTGAGGAGGGTCATCAACAACGGGATCTTAAAAGTGCTGGCCATCACGATGGGTTGATTGGTATTGTAGCCATACACTCGATCGGCATCGGGGATGGCGACTTCGACCGCCAATGCACTCCCCTGCGATTGCGCGAGATGGTTGAGATAGGGGGAGAGCGCGCCGAGGTCGGCTATCTGCGTTCCTTGCCCCCCGGTCGCCTGCGTATCGATCTGGTCTGCCCGTACCCAACCATCGCGAGTGCCACTCAGATTATTCCACGAGATGTGGTACCAGAGCACGCCACTCAGCCACAGTGAGTCGCCCTGTAGGGTGACTGGGAATGGAGTCGCGAAAGTGGTGACGGGGACCTGGCTCCCAGGCCCCACCAGGACGGTTGTTGGGGTTGCCGCGGTCCAGACCGTATGCGAAGCCGAGCCCGCGGCAATGGGTGGCCCGAAAATCGCGATGGAGTCGGCGCCCACATCATCGGCCCGTACCTGATATGACGGATCCATCGTATTCACTGTGAGCACTGCCCGTTGGAATGCCTGGATGATGACGCGCTGCTGTGTGCCATTCATAATGACGGTCATGGGGACGGCTTCCGTCAAGGGCAGTCCAATGAATGATTGCCATTTGCCCAGAGTCACCAGAAACGTGGCGAAGACCACCGGGATGTAGTGGCCAACGAGTGCTCCGGTCCGCGACCCCTGCGGGATGAAGATGCCGTCGCGCTGTGGTGAATTGCCAGCTTGCCACCACCAGGGTGGAGGAACTCGCTCGGTCGGCTGGGAAAGGGCTCGCAGATCCGCGAACGTAGGACCATCATCGGCATCGGCGAGCGGCAATTGTGCGCCAGCCTGGATGAGATTGGGGACGAGGGGCAGCACCGTAATATTCTGATTGGCATTCTGATTGACTCGTAATATCCCCCCCTGAAAGATCTGTTCGACCCCGGCCACGGTGAGGACTTCGGGAGTGATCGCGTCACCAAGCCAGAGAGCGCCTTGATGATCCGCATAGAATTGGGAGAAATTGTCCCCAATCGGCGATCGCTGGCGCGCGATCGCCTGATAGGCGGGCTTCGGGAGCGTTGTGGGCGTCGGCGCAACCGTCGGTGTAGCGACGATGGTCGCGGCGCGCGCAGGTAAAGTGAGGCTGCCACCGAGCAAGACTGCCAGGAGTGGAACGAGGAGGACGAAGAAACGCGTCACCAATCCCCGCCCACGGTGCGGTGGTCGATGCTTCACGGCACAGCAACCTCCTATTCGAGAGCAGCTTTGACCAGTGTTCCGCTAGCTTTTGGTGACGTTGAAGCGGAAGTGCGCGACATCACCGTCCTGCACGATATATTCCTTCCCTTCAAGTCGAAGTTGGCCTTTCTCTCGCACGCCCGCGAAGCCACCGGCTGCCGCGAGATCTTCAAAGCGCACGACCTCGGCGCGAATGAATCCGCGCTCGATATCCGTATGAATCTTTCCCGCCGCGACCGGCGCCCGCGCGCCCGCGTGTACGGTCCAGGCGCGCACTTCATCCTCACCCGCAGTCAGAAAGGTGATGAGATCCAGTAAGCGATAACCCGCCTGGATCACGCGGTCTGCCCCCAGTTGGGGCAGGTCGAGCGATGCGAGATATTCGCTGGCCTCGTCAGGCGTTAACTCGTTCAGTTCCGCCTCAAGCTTCGCGCTGACGGCGATGACTTCGGCATGGTCGGCGATCGCCTGCGCTCCCACTTCCGCCACATCATGCAATTCGTCCTGGGCCTGGGCCACCAGGCTCGCCACATCGGTCGTACCCAATGTCATGCGCGCCAATAGGTCGCCTGCCGCCGCGAGCGTTCCCTCACTGACATTGGCGACATAGAGCCGGGGCTTCATGGTGAGCAAGAAAAGGTCATCCAATATCGCGCGTTCCTGATCGGTGAAGGTCAAGCGCGAGGCGGGTGTCCCCTGTCCCAGTTCATGCTGGATGCGCTGCAGAAATTCCACTTCAGCGATCAGTTTCTTATCGCCATTTTTCGAGGCTTTCGTGGAACGTTCCAGTCGTTTCTCGACGGTTGTCAGGTCCGTGATGATCAGGGTCGTCAAGAGGTCATCCACGTCGCGCCTGGCGTTGACGGCGCCTAATGGATGAGGGATGGATGCATTTTGGAAACAGCGGACGACGATCGCCAGGGCATCTGCCACGCGCACATGCCCCAGAAATTCGGCGCTTAAACTTTCACGACGCTCGCCTTCGACGTTGGCCATACCAGCGACATCGACAAATTCTACTGTCGCGTACGTTTTTTTCTTGGGGAGAAAGATCTCCGCCAGACGATCGACCCGCTCATCGGGCACATTGACGATGGCGCGATTCGCCTGCACGGTTCCGGTTGAGAAGCCCGCGACCGGCGCCTGCGAGCGCGTGAGGGCGTTGAAGAGGGTCGTTTTGCCCGCCTGGGGCAGGCCAATGATGCCGACGGTCAGGGCCATGAAATATTGCTCTCCTCATGATGATGCGTTACCCGTACAGTATATGATCCACCAGGGAGCGTGGGCGTTCTCAGCGTAATCTCAGCGCCGCAGGGTGGGATATGTGGCAATTCCAGCACCTTGTTCAATGGCCTCACGCAACCGCGCGACTAAGCGTGCTACGGGGGCACCATTAATAATAGCATGATCAAAACTCCACATCATGTAAAGCAATTCGCGGATCACCATCTCCCCATCCAATAACTATCCTCCCTGGGGACGCCGAACAATCAGGTTTCCTGGCGTGAGTTATGCTAGAATGCTCTCTTCGCGCAGCGTGCGAGCATATTGCGCATGGGCCACCGTCACCTCGACGATTATGCTAAAATGCATCGTGTTCCAGAGGGATGAGTGGAAGTGGGAATGCCTCTCATAGGAGGGGGAGTGGTGCGAGTCAAAGAGGCGCTCGCGTGAAAGCCACCTCGTATTATGGGAAATCAAGCACACATTTTGATCATTGATGATGAGGATGCGATACGTAATTCACTCCAGAAAATCCTCTCCGAGGAATACCAGGTCAGCACGGTCAGTTCAGGCCGTGAAGCGATGGAATTCCTGATGGGTCCAGTAGAAAGCCGACCTGATCTCGTCTTGCTCGATCACTATCTGGATGACATGAGTGGCGGAGAAGTGCAGCAAGAACTGCTTGATCATGGGATTGAAGTGCCGGTGATCTTCATGACCGGACATATGCGGGCGATGGAAGTCGCGAAAGTATCGAGTCGTGGCGCGGCGGGCTACCTCCCTAAACCTTTTGATCTGGATCAGGCGAAAGAGATTATTGCCCAGGTGTTACGCCAGGTGGTAGTGCGCCGCGAATTTTCCAGCGCCTCGACCTTGCCTGAAATCGATCCGTCAGAGAAATTCATCGGACGTAGTCCGTTGATCGCCGATATCTTCCGCAAAGTTGGCCTGGTCGCACCGACGGGGCATACCGTCCTCATCACCGGAGAGACAGGTACGGGCAAGTCCATGTTAGCTGAAGCGATTCATGCCGCTTCGGATCGTCGTCGCCAGGTGTTTATCGCCTTTAACTGTGCGGGTATCCCCGAGACGTTGATGGAGAGCGAACTGTTCGGACATGTGAAGAACGCATTCACTGATGCTGGCGCACCACGTGCCGGGTATTTTGAAGCTGCCAATAAGGGCACCATCTTCCTCGATGAGATCGGGGATATGACACTCAATACCCAGGTCAAATTGCTGAAAGTGCTGGATAGTCGCGAGATCATCCGGCTGGGGAGCACTACCCCGACCAAGGTCGACGTGCGCGTCATCGCGGCTACGCACCGTAATCTCGCCCGCGAAGTGCGCGAAGGGCGGTTTCGCGCAGACCTCTATTACCGCCTCAATGTGTTCCCGATCCATATGCCTGCCCTGCGCGATCGCGCGGATGATATTCCCGTACTCGTCGCGCATTTCTTGCGGCTTTTCCCGTTCCGCCCGACCATGCCTCCCGCTGACATCGCGCCTGAGGCGTTGGAACGCCTGAAAGCCTATGATTGGCAGGGCAATGTCCGTGATTTGATGCACGTCATTCAGCGCGCGGTGATTTTTAGCCAGGGCGAATTGGTCATGCCTGAGCATATCGTTTTTAATGAAGCTCTCGAACCAACCATGGTGGATGTCGGACAGATGATTCGATATGGCGCGGGCATCGAAGAAATCCTGTTCGCAGCCCAGAAGGAAGCCGTCCGCGCAGCTTTGATGCAGGCGAATAATAATATCCCCCGAGCGGCCGAAATATTGAAGATGGGGGTCGAAGCGTTTACGCGTCTACGCTTTCAGACGAATGCATGAATGATGCCCATAGCCTCTTCAGGGGAACAGTGAGCAAAATTCACCCTGACGTGAGTATACTGGAGATGCTACCACAATCTCCTCAGAATGGCGGTACAAGGCGAATGGCCGGTGCCTGGCGTGGACGTGTGCGCGGAGGAACTGCGACACGCAAAAAGCCGATCCCTGAGCGCGCGAACGAAGACGCCGTCTTGTGTCGCACGGTGGATGCGGCAATTGGCGTCTTTGATGGGATAGGTGCCTATACCCATGCGCGCCTTGCCAGTCAAATCGCTCGCCAGGCCTCCGCGCCTCAGCTCAGCGCAATTGACCGGGCACACTATACCGAACTCAATGATGCGCTGATGGCTGTGGGGCGAGCGCTCCTGGCGGCACAGGACGGTGTTTTGTCATTGCAGCGCCAGTTCCCCAACGCGGGCGATGGCGGCACAACGGCGACGCTCGCCAAACTCTGGCATCCACCCGTGCCAGATGCGCCTGTCCATGTCCTCTTTGCCAATGTTGGTGACAGTCGGCTCTACCATTGGCACGCGGCGGATAACCGACTCGAACGGCTCACCAGCGATGACAACATTGTCCGACAGTGGCGTGACCTGGGATGGATCGATGACCAATTGCTGGAATCACTTGCCGATCAGATCGACGCCTTCGATGGAACACAGGCGCTCACCGTCATTGCCCGCGAAGCCTGGGAGCAGCGGAATACGGTCTCGGCCTGGTTAGGGATGGAAGATATCGAATTCTCGCTCGGTTCCGCAACTGTCCATCCTGGCGATCGCATTGTCGCTACCTCCGATGGAATTCACGATAATCTTACCTTGGAGGAATTGACCCGCATCATCCCATATGGTGAGTCCCCGCGCGATGTCGCGGTGCATCTCTTGGATGTCGCGCATGCCGTGGCCGTGGTGGATCAATCAGTGCGCGCTAAACCGGATGATATGACGGTCGCCGTGCTCTTCCTCGATTGCTGATCACGAGGCCTCACGCATCTTCTTGTTCGAGAAAGAGCCGTCCGAGGATGGCGATTGCGAGCACATACTCATCGCCGACAAACGTCATCTCGATGTACCCATTTTCTTCCATCTCGCGAAAATCGTTCGTCACCAGCATCCACGGCCGCAGCATGCGCGTCACATCACTCTCGGGTAGCGCACCCCACTGTCGCAGAACGCGCAGCACTTCCAGGTAGGCGGGGGTCGGATCATCAACTGCGCGCATCCTTTGCCTCCGTGACCTGGATGGTACGGCGATCCACCACACGCACCGTGCCGGCCAGCACCGCTGCGATGCTGGCGGGTAAGATCTTGTGCTCTTCGCGCAGGATACGTTCCGCCAGGGTCTCGACGGTATCATCATCCAAAACGGGCACGGCGGCTTGCATGATGATTGGCCCGGCGTCGGTCTCTTCTGTGATAAAGTGCGTGGTACAGCCTGCGATCTTCACACCCGCGGCGAGCGCTTGCGCCTGGGGACCCGGAGCCATGGAACCGGCGAAGGCAGGCAGCAGCGAGGGATGGATATTGATGATCCGCCAACGATACGCTTCGACGACGCTGGCATCGAAGATCCTGCCATAGCCCGCGGTCACTACCAGGTCCACCATCGCAGCGCGTAGCTCCGCAACGATAGCCGCGCCCTCGGCGGCGCGCGATGAATACTCCGCGCCACGGATCACCCGCCAGGGTATCCCCGCGTCCTCGGCGATCTGGAGCGCTGGCACATCATTTTTGCTGGAGATCACGATGGCAACCCGCGCGTGTAATGATCCGCGATCAATGGCATCCAGGATGGCGCGCAGATTCGAGCCACGCCCCGAGACCAGCACCCCCAGGCGCGGTGGCGATACCATGCTCATGCGGGCAACCCTTCTACCAGGACGCGGGGTGTGCTGTCCGTGCGCGCGACCGCTGCGCCGATGATGCGTGCGCCTGCCGGAGCCAGCGCGGCCTGAATTTCTTCGGCTTGCTCGGCAGCGACAATCACCACGTAGCCTATCCCCAGATTGAATACCCTGGTCATCTCTCCCCACCGCACCTGACCGCGCGCCTGCAGGAAGCGGAAGATCGGCAGGATATCCCACGTCCGCGCGTCGAGCGTGATGCCGATGCCGTTGGGCAGGACGCGTGGAATATTTTCCAGTAATCCCCCACCTGTGATATGCGCCATGCCGTGTACCGCGCCTGCGAGGGCAGGGTTGGCCAAAACTGCTTGAATCGGGGCAAGATAAGAGCGGTGGGGTGCCAGCAAGCTAGCGCCAATAGTCGCGCCATCCAGTTCCGCCAGGGATGTCCCCCAATCCAGATCCGCGCAGATGTGGCGGGCTAGCGAGTACCCATTGGTATGTAATCCGTTCGAAGGCAATCCCAGCACGACATCTCCCGCGGCGATGTGCTCACCGGTCACCAGTGCCGCGCGTTCTACGATGCCGATGATGCACCCTGCCAGATCATATTCGCCAGGTTGGTAGAATCCGGGCAGTTGCGCGGTCTCGCCGCCGATTAACGCGCAACCCGCTTCACGGCAAGCCGCGGCGGCACCCGCGACGACGGTGGCGGCGATTGTCGGATCTTCTAGCGTGCCCAGGCCCAGATAGTCCAGGAACATCAGGGGACGAGCGCCGCAGACGAGGATATCATCGACGCAGTGATTGACGATGTCGCGACCTACGGTGTCATGACGCTGCAAGGCGAAGGCGACCTTCAGTTTAGTGCCGACACTATCGATGGATGTGACGAGCACGGGGTCGCGGAGCCCCAGAGGACCGAGGGCGAAAAGGCCACCAAATGCGCCAAAGTCTGCCAACACTTCGGGGCGGCGCGTAGAGCGAACCGCCGCGGCCATCAGCTCTTTGGCGCGGTTACCCTGATCAATATCGACGCCGGCGGCGGCATAGGCGCTCTGTTCCGGCGGGGTGTCATTGTGCTGCATATTCGTAGTATCGCACATGGTGAGAAACACACGATATGCCACCATGCGGGTCGCTGTGCATCAGAGCGTATCCAACGTTGCCAGGATCTCACCCTGGCTCTGGCGCAGGGTCTGTCGCCAGGGGACCAACGCCGCGGCGGCATCCAGTTGCGCGATGGCGACGCCAAAGGCTCCCAGTGGTTCGACACAGACCAACCCGTCCTGATACTCGAAGAGGACGCCGATTAACGGTGCGCGGCGCGCCTCCACCCCCAGATTCAGGGCGTCACTCAGCGCGGCTGTTCCCAGTGCCGCCAGCGCGTCAACATCCTCTGCCGTCCGCGGAGCACAGGCGATGGGCAAGCCATCGCGGCCTGCCAGGATGACCGCGCGCACGCCATCAATGCTCGCCAGATAGTCGAGCATACCGGTCAATGCCATGGGTTGTGGTTCTCCTCAATGGGTCAGCGGCTGAGGTGACTTCGTCAGTTTCAACATTGACAGGATATTTCCCAGTCAGGCAGCCGGTACAGAAATGCTCGGCGGGTAGATTGGTCGCGCGGATGAGCGAATCGAGACTGAGAAAATGCAGACTATCGGCGCCAATGGCGGCGGCGATATCCGCATAGGTGGTGTGGTGATGGGCAATCAGTTCATCGTATTGCGCGACATCGATGCCCAGATAGCAGGGATGGCGGAAGGGTGGTGAGGTGACCGCGACGTGGACTTCGCTGGCGCCCGTCTGGCGCAAAAGCTGCACCAGTTTGCGGGTAGTCGTACCGCGCACGATGCTATCATCGATCATGATGACCCGCTTGCCGCGTAAGACGTCGGGCAGCGGATTGAACTTGAGGCGGACGCCCAGTTCGCGTAGACGCTGGTCGGGTTGAATGAACGTGCGGCCGATATAGCGATTTTTAATGAGTCCATCCATGAACGGGAGACCGCGCGCGGCGGCGTAGCCGGTCGCGGCGGGTGTGGCGGAGTCTGGCACAGAGATGACGATATCCGCGGGCACCTGGAATTCGCGCGCCAGTTCGGCGCCCATCCGTTGCCGCGCCGAATACAGCGCGCCGGCGCCTAGATCGCTATCCGGGCGCGCAAAGTAAATGTGCTCGAAGAGACAGCTGGCGCGGTTGCGCGGAGGTATAGCTTGCTTGCTATGCAGATGTTCTACCCCATCACCATCGATTCGAACGATCTCGCCAGGTGCCACTTCACGTACGTACTGCCCACCGATCGTGTCAATCGCACAGGTTTCAGACGCGACCACCCAGTGATCATCCATCTGCCCCAAGACGAGAGGGCGCACCGCATACGGATCACGCAACGCGATCAGTTCATGCTGAGTGCAGATGACAATGCTGTAAGCAGCGGTCAATTGTGGCATCACCCGGCAGAGCTTCTCTTCCCAATTCGCGCCCGGGGTGAGGGTGATCAGCTTGGCGATGATCTCGCTATCGCTCTGCGAGGAGAGGTTGTGGCCCTGGCGGTTCAGGCGACGTTGCAGCGCGGTGGCATTGGCCAGGTTGCCATTGTGGGCCAGGGCAAATTCACCGAGCTGTGGGTCCGTCATCACGAAGGGCTGTGCATTGCTGATCTCGCTGCCGCCTGTGGTCGAGTAGCGCGTATGTCCGATCGCGATCGAACCCTTGAGCATCGCCATCTTCTCTTCTGTGAAGATCTGATTCACCAGACCCATATCGCGATGACAGGCAACCCCATCGCTGTTCGCGACCGCGATGCCCGCGCTCTCTTGCCCGCGATGCTGTAAAGCGAAGAGGCCGAAATAGGTGATCCGCGCGACATCCACCCCAGGTCCATAGAGACCAAAAACGCCGCAAGCTTCGTGCGGGCGTTCCAGCTCTTCATCGTCCACGTTCTACTCCGTTCTCTGCCATACCAAGCGTAGCATGGATGCTCCATGCTATGTTCATTGTACAACGTGGGTGATGAGAATCAGAAGATTTAAAGGCAGATTAAAGGGATTTTCGGAACTCTGCGCGGTCGTGATGGGAGAAAATTCCCACATGCCATATGGGCAACTATTGCTAGGAGCGAGCGCCTGATGATATCCCATGGCAATGAAACGGTGCGATGCCTTTGTCGTCATTGGCATCACACCATGCTATGCCATTGCGGTGCGAGATTATGCCAGCAGTTGAGCGCGTCGCTGTCCCCATGCCGCGGCCAGTGGCACGGGCGCATGAGCGATCCAGCATGGCGATGACTGCTGGGTCGCGCAATTGGTGCGCTGGCCGGCGCAGTGGTGCCGGGAGAATCCCTGGCGACTGTCGGCGTGGCGTTGAGGGAAGCCGCCTGAACCATGAGGCAAAGCTACCCTCGTCGGGCTCATGTCTGTGTGTGGGACTGTCCGACTAGAGCAGAGCATTGACCTGATAGATCTCCAGATCCCACCACTTTGACATTGGCAGGCGCTGAACTGTTGTTTTGGCGCCGGCGGCATCGTCCGCGGCGACCTCGAGAAAGACCTTGTCACGAGCTATGGAGACACGCACGGCAGTGAGCACCCCCTCGGTGTGGAGAACCTTTACCTGTGCCATCTCCTCAGGCACCATAGCGGTTACCTCGTCCATCACCGTGTCTGGTCTGAAAGTACAGACCACCATGAATTTCTCCAATGACTTTCTCCTTGCTACTAGTCGTTCGCGTACTATGAACTCTTTGGTGTGAACAGTTGCTCAGCCAACTGTTCGCCGCTCCATTTTGGGGATGCCCGGCGTCGTATCGTTAATCCCCCAACTTATGATAACCTTGGGGCTAATCCGAAAGCGCGGAGCTCCCTCATGCTCTTCGACGACAACGGACCCGATGACCTTGACCCCGCGTGGAGTCCATGGTTTGTACGAGGCCAGGTCGTCTACCACGATAGTCGCTCGCGGGTTCGCCAGGATGTTTTTGTAGCGCACGGTATGGGTGATATCGAAGCCAGCTGTCAGGATGTCATCGCCCTCGACCGCAAAGACCACTGGAGCAACGTCGGGCTTGCCGCTGGGAGAGGCCGAAGCAAAGCGCATGAGAGGCTGGGACTTTAAGTAGGCGAGTTCGGCGTCTGTAAAGGCACTCATCATTAGTACTCCTCACGGGGTTGTGGCGGTTTCACACTCTCCACCTGACAGAGTATAACCTGGCGATTTGGTGACTGACAACACTGTGTGTTTTCTTATCCGCTTGGGCAGCGCGGAGGCGATTGGCATGAGGGATGTGGACATCGGTGTGCAGGATGACTCCAATTGTTGTACCGCAACGCGCCGGTGATCAGGCAGTGATCTACCACTATTTGCGACCCTCGTGCTCAGACGATTCGCTGTGCGAGATGCGGTTGATCGGGCGACTGCGCTGTGGGCCGAGCGCGTAGTCCTGAAAAAAAACAGGTGGTGGTAGCGCTGTGCTACCACCACCTGTTGTCTGTCTGTTGGTTATTCTGCAATGACTTTCGTGACGCTCCCTACGCCAACGGCTGTTTCGGTTGCCTGTTGTCGCGCGCTAGCCTGCGCCCGGTACCACTCGCGCATGCTGCGTTCGGGTGCCTGGCGCGCGAGCCAGAGGTAAGAGACCAACGCCGCTGGTCCGAAAAAGATTTGCGCTGGGACCACAATGCCGATGCCGCTACGCGTAACCGACTGGATAACCAGGGGGGCGAAAGAGGGCATCAATGCGCCAAAGACAATGATGACCGGGAAAGCGACGGTGAAGCCGCGCCGCCCGAAACCC
This sequence comes from Ktedonobacteria bacterium, assembly GCA_027459705.1. Lineage (GTDB taxonomy): Bacteria > Chloroflexota > Ktedonobacteria > Ktedonobacterales > JACDGC01 > DAIDHM01. The sequence continues at coordinate 23,183 of DAIDHM010000109.1, forward strand.
TTGTAGGCGGCAATGGTGAAAAGGGCGTAGATTAAAAGGTCACCGAGACCGATATTGGCGTTGTTGCCACCCCAGGCAAAGCCGATGGAAGGGTCCAGCGGCATTCCTTCGAAGCGATCCGCCAATCGCTGGGTGATGGGGATAATGAATTCGAAGATGCCGTCATAGAAGGCTAGGAGCACTGCGAACATTGCGACATTACGCATGCGCATGCCTCCCTGCACATACAAGTTCGCGATGCCAATGGAGGCACAGAGCGCCACGACACTGTTCAGTAACCAATATAATTGCAATCCGAACGTCGCGCCGAGCAGCGTATAGGCGACGATGATATTCAAACCCAGGACACCGGCTATGAGAAACCAGAGATATTTGGGCGGAATCACACCTCGGAATGTGACATACAGGGCGCTGGTGAAGGTCAAGACCAGGAAACCCGTCAACACGATACCTGGTAAAATGAGATAGAGCAGGGGCAACGCGATGATGAAGGTCAGGACAATGAAAACATCCCGGCTATTAAATACCCCGATCGGGGGCCTTTCCAGGCGGACCCGCTGAAAATACCAGAGCGCGCCGAGCGAAGTGGCGGAAGTGCCGATAAGCAGCACCACAATCTCAAAAAGCAATTCACTAGACATCGCTTACTTCCTTCCAGCAAAAGTGGTCTCTAATAAATCCGCACGGATTGGCCGCATGTGGGCCATCTCTTCATTCGAAACCACCGACCCATCGGCTATCCGCACATCCAGACCGGCCTCTGTGAAGCGTCGCTCGACCTGCGAGCGGGTGATGCCCGTCAACGCGGCCTCGGGTATGGTCAGTTCGATGTGCTGTTCAACGACCTGGGCGCTAAAGCGCGCCGGCCAGGGTTGTGAAGGTAGCGCTTCGTAAACTTCTAAGATCTCGCGTGGAGTCACGATGCGGTCTGGGAGTCGGAGGAGATGATCGGCTTTGCCGAGGATTGCGGAAGTGCCCGGACTGGCGGCAAACTCGCAATGCAACGGCTCGTCTGGCAGGACGCGGACGACATCGCGCGTATCATAGCGGAAGACAGGCATGCATTCGCGATATGGATAATAGGGAGTGATGACTAATGTCCCCAGTTCTCCAGGTGTGGCGGGCTGGTCTGTATCGAGGCTGATGACCTCGATATGGCCAGTGTTGAGATCCAGATGGAGATGACCATGGCTACAGACGCGGCCACTGACGGGTAAGACCTCCGTCATGCCGAACGTGTCGCTGACTTCCCGCACACCGAACGTTTCGATCGCGGCCTGGGTGAGCGCCGGTGAGAGGATTTCGCCGCCCGAGATGACCCGTTTGAGGTGAAAATCGCGCCGCGTCATGCCCATGCGGCGCGCGGTATTGATGAGACGGGCCAGATAACTGGGATACGTGCTCATCTGAGTTGGGGCATCATCACTGGTTGTGGCCAGACTTGTCAAACTTTCTTCAGGATCGATGATTCCCAGGATGCGGGTGCGCGCATGGGCAAGGCGCGCCACATCCAGATTCATCTGGATCGCGGCGGTAGCGCGGGAACTGATATTGACCTGGAAACTCTCGCTGGGCCCAATCTCCCCTCGCAGCAATCCACTCAGCGCGGAGAGGGCGGACCAGAGTTGTATCTCGTAGCGCGAGATCCAGATTTCCGTCGGTGTGCCGGTTGTGCCCGTAGTGCGGGTGGTGAGTGCTGGTTGTCCATCCTTGGTCAAGAACGCGTGGGGATCGGCCTGAAGATCGCGTTTGCGCGTCGTTGGCAGTTTGGGCAGATCATCCACTGTCAGATTATCGGGATCGACCTGGTGGGTGGCGAACAGCTTTTGATAGTACGGCGAGACGCGCATCAGGCGACGCGCGGTCAATTGTAGAGATCGGTTTTGGAATTCTTTACGATCTTTGGGATCCGCGAAAGGGCCTTCGAGGAGTTGTTGCACATCATCACCGGGTTCGCCAAACTCCTCTAATGTTTTGAGGACATCATCAACAAGCAGTTCGAGATTGCGCGGATTGATTGGGCGGCCCCAAATCATTGCCATAGCCATGCGCAATTGCCGGATAGCCGTTTCGAACATAGCGACTTCTCCCCAGCTGGCCAGCGAATGTCGTGTGGACGACAGGTGCACGATACGCAAACATTAGGGCCGCACCATGAACAGTGAAAAAAGGCAGGAAGTCCCTCAGATAACTTCAATATCGTAACGCGCGAGGCTCACGCCACGACATTGCCCGACCACGTGCAGTGTCCGTCAAATACGTGCGTAAAATAGGCACGCGACATGTCTGAACCACGTGATGTGGAGGGTATGCAAGGGAGTTCCTGCTTGAGGGGGAGCCGAAATTATGAGCTATGGCAGCAGGCGGCAAAGAGGACGGCGGTGAGGGAGCCCATCGCATAGCGGGCATACTTGAGGTTGCTGGCAAGTCGTTTCATCGGAGTCTTCCTTTCGACTGATAGAGACAACAACTACGACCAGAGCATCGGGTACCCGTGAAACTAACGCCGCTATATGCCTCGAATATATCAGGCACGTCAGTTTCATGAAAAATATTGTACCTGGCTATACCTTATCTGTCAATATGCTCTAACAGTTACTTTTTGTAACGATAGCTAATTTGTGGTGAAGATAAGAAATTTCTCAGCATAGAGACGTTATAGTTGAGTTGATAACTGTTTGTCCCGCACGAGATGCAATGAGATTGGCCCTCTCGTATTCAGCCCATTCGTGATCGGAATGCTTACTTATAAGAAAGGCGGGCCTCTCTCGGTCCCTCTCAACCCAGTAGCGTCACCGGTGGCCCGAGCAACGTGGCATCGATCGTGAAGATGACTGGTGTTGGCTCGAAAGGCATCGTTACCGCGATGTTCCAGGTGCCGCCCGTGTAGTCTGGTGGCAGTGTGAGGGTATAACTCAGCCAGATCGCGCCGGGATTTGCGGGAATCGCGAAGGTCGCGGTTGGTGACGTTGCCGCGGGCGCCAGGAGATTAAACGTCGTCCCGCCCAGCGCGGGCTCGAAGATCTGGAGCGCGATCTGTCGACCAGCATAGGCGGCGGGGAGTGTCAGCAATCCGTACGTGCCATTGGCATACAGTGCCTGGGTGGCGAAATTCCACGCGCCCAGGACCACATTGGACGTCCCGCAGTTCGGTCCGGTTGTCGTATCCTGGCAGACGCGGGCGGAATAGGGCGTGTAGCCTGTTCCCGCGATATCTTCGACTGTCAGACGGAAAAAGGCCGGTGCGTTCGACGGCGCGCTCAGGGTGGCCGGGAGCCGCACCCAGGTCGTACTGTTGGTTGGTAGTGTTGACGTTGGAATAATCTGGCTGGCAAGGAGTGCGGGGGCAGGGGTTGTGACAGGTGGCGATGCATATGGCCAGACTGCGGCAATCGGGAGATCAGCCAGGCGATTCCAGAGCTGCGGCACGCTATAGAGGCTGAAGGCCAGTGAGTTCAGGCTATAATTATCGTCGGCCGAACGGATCCAGACTGCCTCATTTTGTGTGCCCGGTGGAAGCGTGATGAGATAGCTGACCCCTGTGGGTACTGCGCTAAAGGGTTCGCGGGTTGCCAACCCCTCATAGTTGGTAGGAATAGTATTCGGGTTACCAGGTGATCCTGGGCTGCATTGCAGCGGTGTGACACACCATACGGAATAGGGATCGCCCAGCGTGAACTGCCCGTCTGGTCCTACCAGCACTGGTACCATACCGCTGCTGATCGATCGCAGCGTGGTGGGGTTGCTACCGGTGAATAGGGTCATTGGTGGTACCACCTGGGCAGTTGCGGTTGCCACACTGGTGAGTGGCGCGGGGTTGAGTTCGGCCGCCAGTGTCAGCGTGACATGATAGTGGACGCTGACGGTCAGGGTAGGGGGCGCCGCGTTCGTACCAGCATTCCACGGCGAGGCTACGACCTGGATGTCGCTGGCCGTGGTAAATCCATTCTTTGCGGCTTCCGCCAGCGCGCGGGTTGTGGCGTCCTCTCCGTCTGGCGCAGGGGTCGCGGGGGTAGGATAATTGGGCAGGTAAATCGCGCCCGCCAGCGCTGCCGCTTCCGCCGCACGCTCGGCCTGAGCCTGAGCGATGTACGTGCGTAAGCCATCGATCACAAAGCCCACCAATCCCAGCAAAGGGATCAGCAGTAAAGCGAAGAGCACCAGTGCCTGGCCACGCGCCGGTCGATGGCGACTGATCTCCGCTGGCAATTGCCTGGCACTTGGGAGCGAACTATCCGCTGGGAGTGGACCATCCGCTGGGAGCGGACCATCCGCCTGCCGCTGGGCGACGCCGGGCCGGCTGTTGGCCAGCGGCCACCTGCAGGCGGAAGCGGACCATCCGCTGGGAGCGGACTGGGAGCGGACTGGGAGCGGACCATCCGCCATCCGCCATCCGTCTAACCGCTTATCTGGCTGATCCATCTCAACTCTCCCCTCAACAATTGCCGACCGTCATATCCGCAGCCAGTGGCACCACCGCGTGATCGGTGATCTGGAGTGCCGGGAGCGCGAAGACCGTCGTCTGCCATGTGTAGGTATAGTCGATCTCGACGCCCAGGGAATTCTCGGTATAAAAGCATGCGTGCCGTGTGGCTGGCAGCCAATTCGCGATGGTTGGCGCTGGTGTGGTGTTAGCTGTGCAGCCTGGGTTGCCGGTGTAGACATCGGCATAGCCGGTCGTACCCGCGCCGCCAAGCTCCCACCCATTGGGTGCCGCCTCATAGATCACGATGCGATTGACGGTCAGTCCCGAATGATGCGCTGTCGCGAGGGCGATGGCCGCCAGGGCATTGCAGTCCGCCTGCGAGCGGGTCGCCGCGGATGCCGCCGCCAGCGCCGCCTGGCGGGAAGCCGTGGTGACTGCCAGATGATCCATCAGCAATACCCCCAGATCCAGCAGTGCCAGCATCAACACCATCAAGATGCTGATGCTCAAGGCGAACTCGACCAGGCTCTGCCCACGGGCGATGGTGGGGAGCGAACTATCCGCTGGGAGCGGACTGGGAGCGGACCCTCCGCCATTCGCCTTGCCCCTGGGAGCGGACTGAGAGCTGACCCTCCGCCATCCGCCGCGCATGCACCGCGCGCGTAGAGACATCTTTATCCTCCCTGGCTGGGCGCCAGCGCCGTACCGCTGGCTTGCATCGTGATGGTCGTGCCGCTCGCTCCCAGAAACGAAGTGATCCATTGTTCCGTGTACGTGATGCGGACCTGGACAAGCAGCGGTGCGCTGGCAGTGCTGGCGCGAGCCCAGGCGGGCCACCCGACGTTGCCGATCGGGCTGCCAGCACTGTTGTACGTATTGGCGGCCAGAATGGTGCCGGTCGCGTCGATATGATCGATCTCCACCTGGGTCACATGCACCGTGACGAAACCTGCCGATCGCTGCGTCACCATGAGCACGGCCTGTTGGTCGATGGTGCTGGTGCTGGCGCCACTCACTGCCACCATATGCGCGGCCTCGGCCGCCGCCGCCTGGCAGAATGCCGCGGAGCTGTAGACCAGCGTCAGTTCCACCAATCCCAGCATCGCTGCCAGGAAGAGCGGAGCAACCAAAGCGAACTCGACCAGTGCCTGTCCTCTGGCGCCTTGGTGCGATCGTGAGCTGGGCTGCCGATCGCGCCAAGGCTGCCACCGGGAGCGGACCATCCGCCGCGTGGCAGATGGTGACGGGAGGTGTACCGCCCTGCGCTGCCCTGGCATGGCGGATGGCGGATGGCGGAGGGTCCGCGTGTACCAGCGGGCTATATGCGGACTCACAGGTGGAT
>DAIDHM010000142.1 GCA_027459705.1 Ktedonobacteria bacterium
TGGCTCACACTGGATCCGACTGATGTCGTGTATGCCTGGGCAGAATTTGGTTGGGCCGAGGCGTCGTGGAGCTATCGCTTTGGGCCCTGGCTGATGGGCGCAGCGCTCTTTGTTCAGGATGCGCATGGTGAGGTGGATCCGCGCGTGGTGGGCGAACACATCACGCGATCGGGCATCACGGTGTTGCACGCGCCGCCTTGGCTGTATCACCGCCTGCTGCAGACAGGGTTGCCCCGTCCGCACTGGGGCGCGCTACGCCAGTGTGTCAGCGCTGGTGAAGGCGGTGGATCAGCCGTATTCACGGCGTGGCATGCCGCGACGGGTTTGGACATTCGCGAGGGCTATGGTCTGACGGAGACCGGGTTGCTCTGCTTCAATCACCCCGCTCGCGCGGCGCGTCCAGGTTCGATTGGTCAGCCCGCGCCGGGGGTGACACTGGCGGTGCTGGATGCCGCCGGACGAACCTTGCCGCCCGGCACCGAGGGCGATCTTGCCATAAAGGTCGACACCGAGCCTTCCGGAATGTTTCAGGGATATTTCCAGCAGGCAGTGCTGGCGCCAGGTCAGCCAGCAGACCATCCGGACGCCGGGCACCTGGTGACCCGTCACGGCGACTGGTATCTCACCGGTGACCGGGTCACGGTGGATAGCGATGGCGCGTTCTGGTTGACGGGGCGTGCGGAAGATATCATCCTCAGCGCGGGTTATCGTATCAATCCCCATGAAGTGGAAGCAACGCTCGCCGCGCACCCCGCCGTGCGCGAGGCCGCGGTGGTCGCCAGTCCGGATGCCATCCGTGGAGCAAAGGTCAAAGCGTATATTGTACTGGTCCCTGGCGCAGCGATTGGCCTCGAACGGGGCACACACGCACTCCCGACGCGCAAAAGGCACGCAGCGAACCATTCCGACTCCGGCGATGCGGACCAGGTCATTGCCATTCAGGAACATCTCCAGCGTCACCTTGCGCCCTATATGGTGCCGCGTGAGCTAGAGTTCGTGCATGCATTGCCCAGGACTCCCTCTGGCAAGATCCGCCGCGCGGAGCTCCGCTCGCGCGAAGCCGCGCGCTATCGCGCGCGGAGTGCCCTGCCACCGGAAGAGTGAGCGAGTCACTCAGGGGTCTCGCGGCCGTCCACGCTGCCTGCCCCCACCGGAGTTCGCTGCAAGCCGCCATCATGCATGGCAATGTAGCGGGTGTATTCCGCCAGGTCCGCTGCCCGTTGCGCGTTGCTCCATCCCAATTCCGTGGCGAGCATACTGGCGACCGTGCCGGCGGCGGAGCGACCATGGTCGGCGGCTTCCAGGCTGAGCCGCAAGCGGCGTTCCAGGACGTCGGTGGTCGTCAACGCCAGCTCATTGCGCAGGCTATAGACGACCTCAGCCATGATGGCGGGCAAACCTGGCACGACTGGCGAGGCTAATGTCGGCTCGGCCGCGACGAGATCCAGCACTTCCAGCGCCAGCGATCCATAGCTGGTTCCCAGATGGGCGATGGTCGCGGCATTGAGGCTGAGCGCCTGGCCCCGCTGCACGACCGCAGCGGCACCGGACTGGGATCGGGCTGGGGCCGGGCTCGGACCGTGCACCCGGCTTCCGGGCGCCGTGGCGGGCCAGTTATCAGCGCCCGCCAGTGGCCATTGCGCGGTCTCGCACGGGTGCTTCACACCCTCGCGCGCGTCAATGCGATCCATCGCGTCCTGTGCCATGCGCCGGTAGGTGGTCAGCTTCCCACCGGAGATACTGAGCAGTCCCACCTCGTTCTCGACGATGGCATGGGTCCGTGAGAGTCGCGAGGGCGTCCTGGAGTGGCGGAATTGGATGAGTGGGCGATATCCGGCATAGGTGCTGACAATGCGCTCGCGTGGGATGGGATGGAGGATAGAGCGATTAAGATGTTCCAGCAAATAATCAACATCAGTGTCATCGGCAATTGGTCGGTCCAGATCACCCTCGCCGGTATCCGTAGTCCCGACGATGACGCTGGAGCGCCAGGGTACCAGGAAGATGATGCGGCCATCTTCGGTCTCAGGCAGGACAATCGCATCATCACCGATATCGAGATCCTCGCGGCTGACGACGAGATGCACTCCCTTGCTGGGGACGATATGCAACTGTGGTGATTGGCCGGTCAAGGCCTCCACCTGTTCAGCAAAAACCCCTGTGGCATTGATGATGTGGCGAGCGCGGATCGTGACCGCGCGCTCCGCGTCAGGATCATGTGGAGCGCTGAGGCGGACATGCGCGGCGGACAGGCGGGCGTTGGCATCTTGCTCGAATCCCGTGACCTGCGCGTAATTCGCCAGCCGCGCGCCAGCATTCGCTGCTGACCGCAACACCGCCAGGGTCAGGCGGGTATCATCCGTCTGACCATCAGAATACAAAAAGCCAGAACGCAGGCCTTCAGAACGCAGGCAGGTAGCGCGGCGCAAGACCTCGGCACGGTCAATGCGTTTATGGTGACGCACATTCAATCGTCCGGCCAGCGCGTCATACAGGGTGAGCCCGATATCCAGGATTGGCCGAAGGCCCACTCCCCAGGGCGGCCCAAATGGCAACCCAACCGGTTTGCGCGAGAAACTGTATAAGGGCAACACAAAGGTGAGTGGATGCGCGAGGTGGGGCGCGTTGCGCAGTAACAGACCGCGTTCCACCAATGCCTCACGCACCAGTGGCACATCACCCTGTGGCAAATAACGAATTCCGCCATGGACCAACTTCGTGGACCAGCTACTCGTCCCACTGGCGAAATCGCTTTTCTCCACCAGACCCACCCGGTAACCACGCGTCGCGGCGTCCAGGGCGATGCCTGCACCCGTGATCCCGCCACCGATGATCAACACATCCACGCCTTCGCGTGTCATCGTCGCGAGATCTTCAGCGCGTTGCTGTGCATTTAATGCCCGCATCCCGATAACCTCTTCTCAACTGGTCTCCGCCCGTCCAGGTTTGTGGGCGAACGCCATCGGCCGCCGGACACACCCTCAACCATTTTTCCCTGCCTACCTGATCTCATTCTAGCAAATTCAGGCTCTCCCGCTCTAGAGATCTGGTCATCCCAGGCGAGATTTCTGAAATTTCAATGAGATAGCCGTAACTCTCGCCTTATTCCATCGCACCCCCGCCAGCAGCAAAGCGTCCGAGGAGCGTAGCGTCGCCATGGCGCTGTCCGGGCAACTGCACTCGCCACGCTACGGTCGTGCCTCCGGTGATCTCCACGCGTTGCGTACCTTCACTGCCCTGGCGCACGAGAACATGCGAGGCCCGTTCCTCATGGTCCCAGACGACCGGTATGGATGCAGTACCCGCGGCGCGATCGCCAACCAGTAAGGTGATCTCTTCCGGGTCTGCCGCGTCGATATGATCAGCCAGTGGTCGCAACGGGATCACGGCGTCGCGACGCATGAAGATGGCGATATCGTCGCAGTCCTCCGTATGCCAGCCATCGCGCATCACCTCGCCCAGCATTGGCGCGCCCTCGTCGTCACACGTCAGTCGCCGCCAACTCTCGCCCGGGCGCCCATCCCCCGCAGTGGACGGCAGATAGAATGTGCGCGAGACCATGCCAGGATCTGCGCTGAAAACGGGCACGACGAGCAAGCTATGGCCGAGCAGGTATTGGTCATCGATCGTCGCCACGCCGGGATCGCGCGGGAACATCAGCATCAATGGCCGCAACATCGGCAAGCTCAGGGCATGCGCCTCCCACGCGGTCGTATAGAGATAGGGGTGCAGGCGCAGGCGCAATCGGGCATAGCGCTGAAACGTCGCCATCGCCCGCTCGCCAAATTCCCAGGGTTCGCGTGGTGTGGTGCCATGGGCGCGCGCCAACGGTGAGAGCAGGCCAAAGGCTGCCCAGCGTCGATAGAGGTCCGGCGGCGGCGGCGTGCCATAGAATCCGCCGATATCGTGCGCCCAGATGCCGGGGGCGCTCAGGGCCATATTCAAGCCGCCACGCAGCGAGGACTGCATCGACCAGGCATCCGTCTTGGGGTCGCCGCCCCATTGCGCGGGATAGCGCTGCGTCCCGGCCCAACCAGAACGGCCCCAGACCATTCCTGGCCGACCCGTCTCCGCGGTGATGACCTCGTGGACAGCGGCGTTATACAGCAACGGCAGCAGGTTGCGCAATTCGTAACCTGTCATGCCATTCGCGGCCCGCGCCGCCAATGGCACGCCCTCGCCGAAATCGGTCTTGAAGACATCGACCCCAGCGCGTAACAACGGGCGATGGAGATCTTGCCACCAGCTCCGCGCGGCGGGATTGGTGAAGTCCACCACGGCGCGGAGCTTGCCATCCGGCGCGGGACCGCTGAAATCGGCCGGGATGACCATGCCCTGGTCGTCTTTCAAGAAAAAGCCCTGGGCTGCCGCGTCGGCATAGAGGGGTGAATCGATCGTCACATAGGGCAGTTCCCAAAGCGAGATGTGGAAGCCGCGCGCGTGCAGATCCTGGATCATGCCCGGCAGATCCGGGAAAGCGCTTGCATTGACCTGAAAATCACAGTTCAGTCCCGGCTTTGCCAGCCAGGCGGGATCGATATGCAGCACATCCGCCGGAATAGCTTCGGCGCGGGCGCGCGTGGCAACGGCCTCGACTTCGGCGCGTGTCTGGTAACGACAGCGTGAGAGCCAGACGCCAAACGCCCAGCGCGGGGGCATCGTCGGGGTTCCGGTCAGCCGCGTATACGCGCGGAGGATCGCGGCGGTGTCGTCACCAAAGATCAGAAAAGCATCTAAGCCTGGTTCGCCAACTTGCGCGCTGGCCGCGCGTTGCGATGCCACTCCCAGCCGCAGATCCACTGGTGCGGGGGTGTGGAAGAAGATGCCGTAGCCCGCCGATGAATGCAGGAAGGGGACATACTTGTAGGATGATGCGGTCGTTGTCCCCCACGCATCCGTGTTCCAGAGGGCAATATGTTCTCCACGATGGTCGATGGCCGTGAAACGTTCGCCCAAACCATAGAGATGCTCATCCGGGGTCAACGCCCAGCTCCAGAACGCTTCTGAGCCGCCCTCTGCCACGAAACCGGGCGGCGGTGTGCAGAGCAAGCCATGCACATCACGATCATCCAATGCCGTGCGGATCGGGCCGAGCTGAAAGGCGAAGGGATCGCGCATGAGCGTACAGGTGAGACCCGCGCCCTCCCAGGTGATCTGCTGCTCGTCCTCGCGGACGGCGCCCGGGGGTGGCGGCGTCAACTGTGCCAGGGCGCCAGGTGCCAGCATGCCGAAGTCGCGGGGCAGCGCCAGCCACGCCGGGGAACCCATGCGGATACGGACGATCTGCGCATCGAGCGGTGTCACTTCCAAGATGGTCGTGCCGACCGGACCATCCGGCGGCGCAGGCCAGTGGCTATTCCCGGTCTCGGCACTGCGCGGCACATTGGGGGTGTTGGTAAAGGTCATCTGTTGCGCCAATGGCTCAGCGCTGATAATGACGGGTCGCCGTTCGTCCCCAAAGTCCCCAAAGTCCACCAACTCCACCTCGGCGCGCAAGCCAGGTGGGGTAGCGTCGGACTGGCTCTGGGTTGGTGATGGCCCGCCAGCATCGGGCCGGCCGATGGCGCGCAGTCGACGCAGATACTGGCCGCGCTGATCGGCGCCGTGTACGACACTCTTCATGCCTGCTTGCTCCGCTCATAATCGGCCATGAAATCCGCCAGGCCTTTCTCGGTGAGGGGGTGCTCCACCATTTGCAGCAAGAGCGGATACGCCATTGTGGCGATGTGCGCCCCAGCCTTCGCCACCTGGGTGACATGCATGGGGTGGCGCAGGGCCGCCGCGATAATCCGCCCCTCCTCGGCCTGCACCTGCAAGACCTCAGCGATATCCGCGACGAGTTGAACGCCATCTTCCCCGATCGCATCGAGGCGACCGACGAAAGGACTGACATACGTCGCCCCCGCGGCTAAGGCGAGGATGGCCTGATTGGTGGCGAAGATCAGCGTCGCGTTGACCTCTGGTCGGCGGGTCATCGTCCCCTGAGCAATATGACGGGCGCGGATTGGGCAGTCGGTAAAATGCGCGCAACCGCTGCACGTCGCCGTCACTGGTTCCCGTGTAATCTGAGCGATTGCTTCGAGCCCGGCGGGAATCGTCGGGATCTTGACCACGACATTGGGCGACCAGGTAGCGAATTCGCGACCCTGGTGCACCATCTCATCTGCGTCGGTCGTCACCACCTCCGTGCTCGTGGGCACATCGGCGATCCAGCAGATCTCCTGGATGTGCGCCCGCATATCGCGCACCCCGGCCTTCGCCATGTGGCTCGGATTGGTGGTCACGCCGCGCAGCACGCCCCAGCGGTGCGCCGCCCGCACTTCATCCAATTGCGCGGTATCCAGATACAGTTCCATGTTCGCCTCCTAGGGGCAATGGTTCATGTGATGTGCGCCGCCGGGCTGGCTCCAGGCCAGCCGACGGCACCGGGCTGGGACCGGGCCACCCGGCACCCGGTCTCCGGCGGGTTCGGACCCGATCTCGCGAGGGTCCGGGAAGAGCTCAACCCTTGACCGCGCCAGCCGTCAAGCCTGAGACGATACGCCGCTCCAACAGCAGGATCAAGACAACCAGCGGCACGACCGCCATGACCGTCGCGGCCGTGAGAATGCCGAAATTCGTCACATACTCGCTCTGCGAGATCGTCACGATGCCGACGGGCAGCGTATAGGAACTGGTTGTCGTATAGTTCAACGCGAAGAGATACTCGTTCCAGTTTCCCACGAAGACGATGATCGCCGTGGTGAAAAACCCCGGAATGGTCAATGGTAAGATCACGCGCAGGAACGCCTGGAAGCGCGACATCCCATCGATCATTGCCGCCTCTTCGAGATCTTTGGGGATCTCCTGAAAGAACGCGATCAGGATCAGGATCGCCAATGGCAGACCCAGGACCGAATATGGGACGATCAAAGCGCCAATGGTGCCAAAGAGCTGGATGCCCAGGATCGTTTTCGAGAGGATCAGGATCCGCAAAATCGGAATCAATTGCGCCAGCGGTGGAAAGAGCGAGAGCGCCAGCACGATCAGCAGAATCTGCGATTTGAAACGGAAGTTCAGCCGCGCGAAGGCATAGGCGGCGAGCATCGCCAGGAACATGGTGACGATGGTCGAGACCGTCGAGACGATCACACTGTTGAGATAAAATTGGCCGATCTTGAAACCGCCGATGTCACTGGTCAAGGCTTGCTGATAATTGGTGAGACTGGGATGGGCAGGCAAGAGCGTCGCCGGGATCGAAGTGGTCTCGGCGGGCGACATCAGCGAGGTCAGCACCGACCAGATGATCGGGAAGAATTGCACCAGGACGACCACGGCCACGATGAGGTACAGCGCGGCGCGCGACGAGAGGAAACGCCATCCCGGTTGCTTGGAACCGACCGCGATGGATGGCTCGCGGGCCTGGTCAGCTTGCTCTGCGATGTGTGCCATATGTTTGCACTCCTCCGGGTTCCCCGGCGCCGCCGGATGCCGGGTGTCAGCCCGGTCCAAGGCCGGTGCCACCGGATGATCCGGTACCAGTCCGGCGCCGCTCAACGGGCCGACGCGCTGCGGGTCAGGGTCCGCAGATAGAAGAAGATGAAGGCCACGGTCAACACCATGACGACCGTGGCAATCGTCGAACTATAGCCAAAATCGCCATTGCTGATCTCGGAGTAGATATACAGGCCCAGATTCTGGGTGGAGGTTCCAGGCGACCCATTGGTGAAGGCGCTGATGATATCGAACGCTTGCAGCGATTCGATGATGCGCACAATCAAAGCAACGATCAAGGTGGGCCGCAACAACGGCAGGGTCACGCGCCAGAGCGTCTGGAAATAGGTCGCGCCATCGACACGCGCCGCCTCATAGATCTCGTCGGGGATCGATTGTAACCCCGCGAGCACCAGCAGCGCCACCAGCGAGTTGGCCTTCCAGATCGCGATGATATAGATCAAGACCGTCGCGGACGTCGTCCCGCCCAACCAATTGATGGTCGTGGCGGGCGTAATCACATGCAGATGGATCAGGATGCTGTTGAAGAGGCCATATTGGTAGTTGAACATATAGGCCCAGATGACGGAGTTCGTCGCTGTGGGGATCGCCCAGGGAAAGAGAATCGCCGCGCGCAACACCCAGCGTCCGGGAAATTTGGCATTGGCGAAGAGCGCGAGCGCTGTCCCCAGGATCATCTGTCCGCTCACGGTGATGATCGAGAAGAGCAGGGAGAAGCGCAGGGAAGACCAGAATAACGGATCATGGAAGAGGCGGATATAGTTGGCGAATCCCGCATAACTGGTATTGATCCCTTGATAGCCGCCAGATTGGAGCGAGTACCAGACAGTCGTTATGGCGGGATACAGCCCCAGGGCGAACAAGGCCAGCAAGACCGGCGTCAACATCGCGAAGGCCAAACGTTCTTCGCGGCGCGCCAGTGGACCTCGCCGTCCAGGTGGCAATGCGGCACCGGACATGCCGGTCGATTCGCGAACTTCATCAGTGGGTGCGAACGTGGCTTGCATGGCGAAGATCACCCCTCTCGGTGGATGGCAGACCCGACCGCCGGAAGCAAGGTGCCGGGTGGCCCGGTCCCAGCCCGGTGGGTTTATCGTGTCCAGATTGGATGGCCGGGTGCTGATTGCCACAACACGTCTGTCGATGGCTGGCCGTGTGCGACGCGCTTGCGGGTGGCGCCACCCGCAAGCGCGTCGCGTGGATGGGTGGTTACTTGATGGCGCCAACCTGAGACTGCACGCCGTTCAGCGCATCGGCCGCCGACATCTGGTTGCTGAGGACGCCGTTGATCGCCGCCTGCATCGGTGTGGTAAACGCATTGTAGTTCTGCAGCGGTGGACGGTTGAACCCCGAACCCAATATCGTGCCGATCTGCGAGAAGTAAGGAATCTTGGCCTGGACGGTCGGATCGTTGACGACATCGGGTCGGCTGGAGATCAGACCGGCGTTCTCCGACATCGATTTCTGGGTCGACTGACTGAGCAGGAAGTCGATGAAGGTCCACGCCTCATCTTTGTTCTGGGAAAAGGCGTTGATGCCCAGAACCCAGCCACCCGTGCAGCCATGTCCCTGATTGCCAGCCGTCGACCACATTGGCGCGACCCCGACATTGCCCGCGACTTTCGACGCTTTGGGATCATTCGCAGGCGTATAGGCGAAGGTCCAGTTGCGCATGAACGGAGCAGCGCCTTTCTGGAAGAGCGCCAGCAAGTCCGCGGGAGCGAGCGTGTTGGTGCCAGACGGCGAGAGTTTGGAGGTGTAGATGAGATCATGCATGAACTGGAGCGCGTCGATCTGCGTCTGGCCATTGACCTGCAAGTTGCCCGGTGTGCCGATGTCGCCACCCGCGCCCCAGAGGTTTTCGAGCCAATGGTCGACAATCGCTTCGATTTTTTTGCCCGGAAACAAAATGCCGGTCGTGACGCCATTGGCCGCCTCGCCCTGCATAATCTGCTGCGCCATCGCGGTCAACGCGTCGCGCGTCGTCGGCAAGGTTCCTCCGTATTTTTTCACCAGATCCGTGCGGTAGTAGAACATGCCGATGTCCATGTAGCGCTGGATGCCATAGAGCTTGCCATTGACTTTGCCGACCGTTCCAGCGCTGGGGAAGAACTGCGTGAGATATTGCGCATTGACATAATGGTCAATCGGCGCCAACCAGCCGGGGATAGCAAACTGCGCGGGCCAGGTGACGTCGATATGCACCACATCTGGCGAACCAGATTGTGACTGGAAAGCGGTGACAAACTTCTGATATTGATCCGTCGCGACGGTGGGCAGCACCTGATAATCGACATGGATCTTACCGGCATACTGCTGATTGAAGAGATTGACCTCGGCGGTCTGCTCACCAGTGTTGTCTTGCAATGCGTAATAGGTGAGATTGACCAGGCCTTTCTTGGCGGCACTGCTGCTGGTGCCGCAGGCGGAGAGGATCAGCGGTCCCAGGGCGGTAGCGCCGATGCCCGCGATGACGCCGCGCGAGAGCAGACGACGGCGCGAGAGCGGAGTCTTGAGATCGTCGAGCAGACTCCAGGAGGCGCCTGTGCCTGGTGCGGATGGTGATGAGGCCTCGTGACCAGATGTGGTGGGCTGGGATGCATCGTTGACAGCCATACAATCCCCTTTCTTGCGGACAACGCAAGCATGACTGAAGTGATCCGGCGCGGCTCGCTCGTCAGATACCATCGGATGGCTCCTTTGCCACGCCGCGTGGGCTCAAGAGATACCTACAAGCTCCGCATCCGCACGGCGAGCGTCCCTGATGTGGAGCAGCAGACCTGGTAGCGTCAATGCTACCAATGAACCAAACAAACCAGCTGTAAACAGGTCGCGCTTGGGTTGGCGATGTGTGGGCTCGCGCCGATCAGGCGGCTGACGCGGCGACGTTCGCGAGACGTCCTGGCCCAGCCCTTGAGAAAACGGTGGCACGCGCCAGAGTTTTCTGCTGTCTTACGCAGCATCGCCAGGATGGATCGCCGGAATATGCCATAATGCGGCCAGGGCAGTGAGCGCACTGGCATGATGGCCATTCACGAAGATGACATGATGTTCAATGCCATGGGCAAAGACAGCATCCAGCAGCGCTTGTGCGGATCCTTGCGGGCGGAAGTGGACGGTGTTTCCCTGGAATTGATTGACCGCATCATCGAGGAATTCGCCTTCCGCGAAGAAGAGTCGATACCCATCGTGGCCCATGCTGAGACGAGCAATCGTCGCGGGACCGGCCTGGAGTGGGAAGTTGCCCGCCACGCCAATGCGACGATTGCAATGCGTGGTGAGGGTCGCTTCTTCGCCAGGGCGCGCCAGGCAAGCCGGCGCGTTTCCGCAGTGCCAGAGCGCCACGGACTGACTGGCCGCATCCAGCGCCACCAGATCCATCTCGAGCGCGGCCGCGCCGGCCAACCATTGCAAGGCGAGGGCCGTGACGGCGCCATTGACATCGGCTTCGCAGGCCATGACATAGCCGGCATTCGCCAATCGGCCGAGCGTGCCACAGGGCATCAGGCCGAATTCGGTCGGGAACTCTGGCCAGCACCGCACCGCCAGCGCGTCGGCTTCATTCGCGCTCAGGATATCCTGTAGCGCGACATAGGCCTGGCCAAACTTGGTCTGCGAGACGGGCGCGAGTTGCGTAAAACTGGGGGCCTGGTCGCCTGCCGCGCGCACGACAGCTTCGACCGCCGGGGTAGGGGCGGCGGCGGCGGCGCTGAAGACAGCGGCGAGGTCGACCGCGAAGGTAGCGGCGCCAACCGTCCTGGTCAACGCCAATTCATCATATTGCGCGGCATAGAATCCGGTGGGGGCCTGGCCAACCACGCCAATGCGCGCGCGGCGCAGGCGATGGCTGACGGCGGCAGCGCGGGCGAACGACATGAGGGGCGCGAGCAGTCCTGGCTCGCCGGGGTCGCCATACAGATACATGACCTGGAACCCCTCGCGGTGTAGGGCGTGCGATGCGATGTTGGCGCCGCAGAGCGAATTGAGCCAGAGCCGATCCCCGGTGGGGCCTGGTTCGCGGACCGCCCAGAGGCAGATGGGGATCTGGGTCGCTTTCGCCAGCTCCATGGCGGCGCTGGCATCGGCAAACGTCGCGCAGACGATCACCAGCACATCCGGCGCGGCGGCGTTCAAGCGGCTGGCCGCCTGGCGGGCCGCTGGCGCGTCGAGCAAGAGCGTCGCATCGCCACTGACTGGCCACCCTGTCGCGGTGGTCAGTTCCGCCACGGCGCGTGCCGCGATCTGCTCAGCATATTCGACAGCGAAGGTCGAACGACCCAGACAGGCCACCCCCAGCCGGGGCTGTACGGCGAGGTGCCGGGACGTGCCAGTGGTCTCTCGCTCCATTGCGTTCAACTCCATTGTGTGACTGCGGTGGATGATGCAAGAATTGCTCCCTGAGCTTCCCAATCGTTAACGAAGTTAACAATTGCTGTGTACCTATTGTGCCCGAGAGATGTTCAGTTTGTCAAGTAGTTTTCCGGGCACTTTGCGAGAATTCGTCCAGATGGGGGATCGCGCCATGTTCCATGACCAGCGCATCCAGCGCGATGATGGCGGCGCCAACCAGGCCAGCATCCAGGCCGAAGGTGGCGCGGGTCAGCCGAATTGCTTCATCCCCGGCGAGAAACGCGCGTTGCCGCAGGGATCGATCGACGGCGGCGAAGAGGACTTCGCGGGCTTCGACGATGGCGCCGTGCAAGACGATGCGCCCGGGATTGATGACATCGACCAGCGTGGCGAGCGCGACCCCGAGCGACTCGCCGATCTCGTCCACGACACGCTGCGCCAGCCGATCTCCCGCATGCGCCAGCCGCGCCACGCCCCGCACGGCATCCTTTGTCGTCTCACAATCAGGGAAATCCAGCGCGATGCCCGCGCGGCTGGCCTGTGCCACGATTGCCGGTTCGGCGGCGATCGTCTCCAGACAACCACGATTGCCACAACTGCATGGCATGCCCTGCGGATCGACGGTGATATGGCCGATCTCGCCCGCACCGCCATAGGCGCCCCGAAATGGTCGGCCATCGACGATCAGGCCCGAACCGATGCCGGTGCCGATGTAGACCAGCGCGAAGCTGGCGAGCGATCGTCCCGCGCCGATCGTCGCTTCGGCGATGGCCATCGCACGGATGTTATTCTCGATCACCACGCCGCGCCGCAGACGATCTTCCAGGAGATCGCGGAGCGGCACGGCCTCCCAGCCGATACTGGGAGAGCGCTTGATCATGCCGCGTTCGGCGTCGACAAGACCCACCGCGCCGAAGCCGACCCCCAGGAGATCCGCGGGATGGCGCCCAGTGGCGACCAGCAACGCATCCAGACTCTCGCCCACGATATTAACCGCCCAGCGGGGATCATAGCGCTGAGGGGTCAATATCGTCCGGCGCGCGAGGACGCCGCCGCGCAGATCGCAGAGGCCAATGCGCAAGGCGCTGACGCCCTGGTGGACGGCCCCGATCACAAAGCGATCCGTGGGGATATCCAGGAGGATGGCGTTGGCGCCGACACGACCCTGGCCAGTCGCCCCCACCTCGCGCAGCAAACCATCCGCTATGAGGTCACGCGTGATGTTACTGACCGCCGCCGGGGTCAACCCCGTCCGCTGCGCCAGATCCACCCGCGCGAGTGCTCCTTCGCGCAGAATGTGCCGCAACACATGCCCACGATTGACCGCGCGGTTATGTGCCGGATAGGCCTTCATCGCGCTCCTCCCTGCGATTCATCAACATGGTTGATGAATCGATTATAAGACAAGCGCTCCAGATCATGTCAAGCGATCGCGGTGCCTGTTGATCTAACAAGGTGCCGAAAGGCCAGCGAGCAATCGATTGCTCGCTGGC
>DAIDHM010000159.1 GCA_027459705.1 Ktedonobacteria bacterium
ACTCCGGTGGTGGTGGGGGTGGTGCTGGTGGTTCAATCCTCATAACCTCCCCAAATAAATCAATTATCGGGGTCGTCAGCGCAGCTGGTGGTTCAGGTGGGGCGGGTGGTGCTCAGGGTGGGTCGCCAAGAAATGGCGGCAACGGTGGAACTGGGACAGTTTGGTACAATTAGTTTTTGCACAACCTTACCACCAGATACGCCGATGATCGCTACTTGACCATGGCACACGAAGTTTGGTCGCGGAAGTGATCCATTCGTCGTGTGCCACATCTTAAAATGTTCGTCCCAGGTACTGGTCCCAGGGTTGAGGCGCGGCGACCTTGAGGATAATATCTTCACGATCGCGCACATACAAGTAGAGTTGCGCGAAGAACTCCTCTTCGGGCAAGGGGTACGTCGGATTGATGCAGAGATAATTGTACGGCCAGGGTGAGATTGACCCGTGGGCACGACGCACTTCGATGCGACGGCCAACCCGCAGTCGGTACGTGATTCCAGGCAATGCCCGTGAGGGGACATCCAGGTAACCTTGCTGGCAGAGACGCAGGTAGAGCTGATCACCCAGGGTCGCACGCGCCACTTCACTGGCACGATCGCGCGCCTCGGCATATTCAGCACTCGAAAAATCAGGACCTGCGCTGCGCTTTGGCAAATGCTCCCAGTTGCGTCGCCAGGGACGTTCAATGGGATGCGCGTCGTCCGCGCTCCGATTGAATAGCAAGCGGCAGCGGCGTGCTAGGCTTCGCCACCAGATCATAAGAGACTAGCCCCCCGCGATCGGAGCAATGATCTGGTATTCTTCAGCGTTGGGATCGAAGGCACCAAGGTCCATGACGTGCTGCCCATCAACTTTTTTGGAGATCAGACAACCATGTTCACGCGCTTCACGGAGAATGCGCTCAGCTTCGGTAATCTGCGCGCGGGCCTCTTCAGTATCAGTCGTCGTCCATTCCATTACCTGATGGCCACGCCGGTTCGCAACAATAATCCGACCCATTTGAGCTGACCTCTCTCCAAGGCGAAGGAATCGGAGACACGCCGTGTGCCTCGTGTGCTTCGTCTTACACAAAAGTATGCGGCAAAATTTTCTTCACTGTCAATATCCTGGTCCTGCAAAGAGTGCGAAATAGCAATTTGACATGCGTGGAGACTGGCTTCATTCAGGCGAGTGGCAGTCGCACATAAAATTGCGTTCCACGGTTTTCGGCGGTTGTGAACCAGATGCGACCGCCATGCTGCTCGACAATCGCGCGGGCAGCAGCCAAACCCAACCCACCACCACTCTTGCCACTTCGTACCGTGCGCTCGGATTGGTAATCGCGCTCAAAAACATGTGGTTGGTCGTTTGGCGCGATACCAATCCCCGTATCTGTGATCAGGAAGAGCAGTGCATCACCATCACGTCGTGCTTCAAGGCGGACAACGCCACTTGGTGGGGTGAATTTAATCGCGTTCATCGTCAAATTCATCAGCATTTGGCGAATGCGCATCCGGTCGCCCGCGATGGCGGGGAGATCAGCAGGGACCTCGCGCACCAGCACGATATCCGCTGAGTCGGCTTCCATCGCCAGATGCTGCTCAACTTCTTCTAAAAGGAAACCAGGATCTGTGCTCTCGACATTGGCGACCGAACTTGCCGGATCCGTCCGAGTCAGGTATATGAGATTCTCGATATACTCCATAAGTTCCATCGAACTGGTATGCGCATAACTGAGTAACTGCCGTTGACGCGCGGAAACTTTACCCACATGCCCACTGGCGACCAATTCCACGAATCCATGGATGGAATTCATACGATTGCGCAGACTATGCGAGACATCCGACAGGAATGCATCGCGCTGTCTGATAGCTTCCTGGTTGGCAGATGTATCCTTCAGCAAAAGGACGTGACCACTCCCAACCGTGATTGTCCTCACTTCCAGCTCACGCTTGCCACCGCGGATGGACAGCACGGCCTTCGTGCCTGATACTTCTCGCTCTCTCTCCGCCGATCTGGCGAGTGGGCAGCGATCTGTACCACAGAGGGGGTGGTCAGCTTCATCATGACAGGCAATGACCGTTCGGCACGATATCCCTAAAGCTTCGACGCCCCAGCCAGTCAATGCGCTGAAGGCGGGATTCAGGGCGCGCAAACGGTGCTTTTGATCGATATGGATGGCGCCATCAGTGGTCGCTTGGAAAACAGCCCGCACGACCGACGATGCGGCAGCGAACGTCGGTTGGGGAAACTTCTCGGCAATATTACTTGTGAGATCGACAAGCCTCGCCAGTTCTGTGGTACTGATCGCTACACTCGGGGTACTCAGAACGAGCGCACCGAGTGGATCACCAGCTGATGTATTGACGGGCAGCGCAATCAAGGAACCACATGATGACCTATGCCTCAGTACATCTTTTTGTTGCGCCAGGAGCGCCCTGGTGGCAATCTGGCGCAAGGTGCGTAGCTGCGTAGGTCGCGGTTGCCCCCAACCATCCGCCAGGGTCGCGCGCGCGACCAACAATGCGGGGCCACGTGCACCGATGGCGAAAGCGGCAAAGAGGTCAGCATGGATGATCTGCGCGACATCGCGCAGAATCCCCACCAGATCTCGATCAGTCTTCACCTGGAGCGCTGCCAACTGCGCCATGCGATCCGGGGCATTAGCTGAACCAGAATCCTCAGACAACGCCGTCTCCCTTGTCAACCGCATCTTTTCGCCTGCTTCAACGTTATTTCCTACGGCAAATAGCCGAGGAGCGACAGCATCGCACAGGGGGTCATTTTGTCACGAACTTGTAACCATAGCCCCGCGCGGTGCGGATATACTGAGGTTTGGCGGGATTGTCTTCCACCTTCAAGCGCAATTTGCGGATATATGAATCCACAATATTACTCTCACCCGGATAATTATCACCCCAGACCGCCACGAGCAGATCATCGCGTTTCACGACTTGATTGGGGCGTTGCATGAGATGCATCAGCAACCGCATCTCGGTCGGTGTCAGCGTCGCCACATGATGGTCGCCAACCCGCACACTCAGGTCTGGTACAGAAAGCTCGATACCCGCGAACTTCAGTGATTGGGGAGCGGCGGCAATCGAGGTATTGTACACCCGATGGAGGACGCGCCGCACCCGCGCCACGACCTCGGCTGGCGCGTAGGGCTTGGTGATATAATCATCCGCTCCCATATCGAAGCCCCGCAACTTATCTTCTAACTCATTGCGCGACGTGACGAAGATGACTGGTATTTCACTGCCGCGGTTCCGCAATTCTTGAAAGAGGTCGAAGCCGCTCATCGTGTGGCGACTATCAAAATTGATATCCAGCATGATTAAATGAGGAGCGCGTTTTTCAATCAGTGGCAGTGCGCCAAGCGGATTGTCGATACTATCTACCTCATGCCCCATAGATTGCATCAACAACTCGACCATTTTACGGTTAAAGTTGTCATCTTCGACGACGAGAATCCGCATATGCCCCTCTCCGTGGTGCCATCCAAGGGATAACCTATTTTTCTTTAAGCTAATACCACAAGATTCGCTTGTCAAACTTTGGGGTGGAAAGTCCTAGTGTTCACACTGAGCGGCAAGCACATGAGCCCCTGGTATGCGTTTAGTCTTCGGTGGTGTTGCATTGATTGCCAGTCCACAGGATATCGCGCTAATGCAATGGATCCTGATGAAGTAAATGTTACGTGAATATTCAGGGAATGTTGGGGGATACGCGTTGCATGGTGACCTGGCCGATGGTACGATACTATACAAAGCACATCATGTACGAGACTTGTGTCGTCTGCATCAGCAAGCAGTCAGACGATAGTAGCTGGGGAGTAGCGTTACGATGGGTATCATGTACCTCGCCTTCTTCAACGCTTCAGTTGGTCTGTCAGTGTTGACCACTCTCGCTTATTTTCTCTTCACCTATCAGCAATATCGCGCTGCCAACGCTACACGCGAGCAACCTCACCGCCGTGGTGGCCGCGGGAGCACGCAACTGGCCTTTGCCTCCGCCAATCCGACGTCGCCGATCGCATCCTTCTTGCATACGCTCAGCGGTTATATCGTGCATCAATCAGCCGTTGCTAATCTTGAAGTGCGGCGCGGTGCAGACCGTGCACACGGTGCGGTAGCCGCTGTCGATCGGGATTTCGAAGTTGCGGATCCAGCTTTGCCGGTATCACTCGAAGCCTTGGCTATCGGCCGACTCGGATCGATTCTGATGTGGCTTCTGGCGTTTAGCCTGACGATGGTTATGATCATGCGAACCGTCATCACCCACCACGCGCCATGGACCAACATGTATGAGGCAAGCATCGCCCTGGCAGGGTTCCTGGTGATGGCATACCTCTGGTTCGAGTTGCGTTTCCACTCGCGCTCACTCGGTGTGGGTGCTGCTGGTATCTCATTCCTGTTGCTCATCTCCGCGATCTGGGTCGGCAATGCCTTCAATCAGGCCGAGCCGGTAGCGTTTAAAGCTATCATGCCCGCGCTACAGGATAATCCGATTCTCACGATTCACGTCTCTATGATGATCGTCTCCTATGCCTTTTTCATCGTGGGCTTCGTCTGTGGTGTCCTCATGCTTATGCAGGGTTTCAATGCCAAACCTCGCTATGCCTGGTTGCCAACGGCAGAGGCAGTCGATGAACTGGGCTATCGCGCGGTGACGATCGGCTTCCCCGTGCTGGCAATTGGGATCATCCTGGGGGCCTGGTGGGCAAATTACGCATGGGGGCACTATTGGAGTTGGGATCCCAAAGAGACATCCGCATTGATCACCTGGCTGGTCTATGCCATCTATCTTCACGCGCGCGGCCTGCGCGGTCTGCGTGGGAAAGCCATGGCCTGGCTGCTGATCGCTGGCTTCGCCGCGACTCTCTTCACCTACTTCGGGGTGAGCTTCATCATCCCCGGTCTGCATAGCTATGCGGGCGTCAAGTAGATCGACTAAGGGCTAAGGACATGAAGCGCGTTCACCGATCGGGGGGAACGCGCTTATGCTTTGCGGCATTTAGAGCACAGTGAAGTAGCGACATACCTCTGCTTCGGATTCGATAATGCTAGCCTCGGTCGCTAGTGTGGATTGTCCGCGACGGCTTCGGTCGCCGTGATGCGAGTGTCGCTGGCAGCGGTCGTGAGAGCGTGTTGCTTCAGGGGCACGATCGTCACATCCAGCAGGTTCGTATCGTGGTTGATGAAGACGTGCTGCACGGTCTTGGCTTGCGTCCGGTATCGGACCATCCGGTTCCCCGTGGCCGTGTTGTACTCCCTCACCTGGTGCTCATTCGCCTGATTGGGCAGTACTGCTATCAGTTGGAATTAGTCTAAATACCAAAGGCAAAGAAGTTGCATCCAGATGTATTCCCGGCTGGTACACACGAAAAGGATTCGTACCGATGATCCCATCGATAATGTACTCAGCAATCGAGAGCAATCCAGCGATATTTCCTTCGATGGTAACCCATATGTTATCATTTAACATTTTGCCCCGGCTCACGCGCACCATGCTATGTGATACTCCATAAGGTTGGTACTTTCCACCCCATTCCTTCGGGAGCGGTGCATCACTCTCGAAACATGAAATCGATAAGGCTTCACTCACGGGGTCAATATCCCCATCTTGATTCATAGGGGAGAGATCAAAGTCCCATGGGACTCCAAAATCATCTACCGCACTTGCACAACGAATAAGAAAAGATGCAAGTCGCAGGAGTGCACTGATATTACTCTCAATCACGATACATTGATCCTGATTCTGGTAAATTTTCCAGGGGATCATTTCCTCAAGTCTAGCCATATGGCTGCCCTCCTTCCCTCTTATTGATAGTAAATGTGTAAGTTGAAGGATCCGGGCTCGGTTGGCAACCAAGAACCGGGACTTGTATCTGCCATGCGACGTTAAAGATTGATATGCGCTGGTTCATTACCAACATAGAATCCAGACGCAAATCTCTCGCGGCAAGGGGCTGTTGCAGACTTCCTTCGATGCTCCTTTCTGCACCATTAGTAAAACCCCTTGTGTCAACGTTCCCTAGATGCACATCCGCAGCATCCAGGTAAGCTTGTCCGGCAGCATAGGCGTCGTTTAAGGATGTCGCATAGATTCTACCTTCTGTTTCACCTCCATTCAAACTGCCCTGAACGCCACTGTTCATCCTATCGAGAATCTGTTGGGCATTCGCCGTATTGGAAGAATCACTGCCCGGAGCTGGGGCGGTAGGCTGAGGAGCCGAAAAGCTCAAGATCGGACTGGGCAGTGGCATGGCATAGCTGATGACATTAGCCAGCGCGCCTACTACCTGGGTCGAGGTTACCCCTGGACTGGTTGCCGTCGCTACTGCCTGCAATCCTGACCCGACCAGTTCCTCCCCGGAGGCGCCTGCGATCATCCCCAACGCGGCCTGCACGGGAACTGGTGCGTTCATGATCTGCGCGGCCTGCGCTATGGCATAGGCAGGCGCCATCATAGCCATAGCAAAGGTCAGTCCGACACTCAGGAAGCACAACCCATTGCAATTTGCCTGTGCGAGTGCCTGGTCCAGTGCTGGATTTGCTGGACCAGGATTGTCATTATTGCACTCTCCGTATGTCCAAACCGCATGACAGGGCAAGTTTGAGCCACCATTGATACAGGGAGTATTGCCTCCTGAAAATCCACATTGTCCGCTGGGATCGATCGCCGTCGTAGGATTCCGACCCACATACCCGTACCGGTTCGGCCTCTGCACCCAATCGGCGCTGGTGAACTGCCCGACATACGGGTCATAATAGCGCGCGTTGAAATATTGCAGCCCTGAGGGATCCTGGATCTGCCCGGTGAAGCTGGAGTCGGTGGGCAGAGTGCCCTGGGTATATCGCAGGGTGCATACGGCGCATAGAGTTGGGTTGCTGTCCCATGTCCTGCGGCATCCAACGCCGCACCGACGCTGCCCAATCCATCCGTGACCAGGTATGAGAGAGCGTCCCATTCACCCGCTCTGCCGTCACCGGTCCCGCCGGATAGTAGTACGTGGTCGTCGTCGTGCCGGTGATGCTGACTTCATTATCCGCGCCGACATACGTTGTGGTCGTCGTCACGCTTCCGCTGGTCACCGTCTGCTGCACCCGCTGCCATCGTAGGGGCAGCTCGCATGATATGGGGATTGCCAGGTGGCGGAACGTCGATACCATAGGGAAAATGATATGATAGAAGTACTTTCTTTAGGGAGGTGGCATCGATGGTCGAACGGTTACAACGCGCACTCCATATTCTGGAAACGCTCCCCTCTCCGATTCAAGAAACGTTAGCAGAACAAATTGAGCGCCTGGCGGCTCCCTACCTTCTCTCAGGAGGTCCACCTCCACGCTTTGCGGGTATGTGGGCTGATCTCCCTGCAGATATGGAAGAGACGCTCGAGACCTGGCGTCATGAGTCGCCTCCTTCGCCCCCTTATAACGAGGATCCATGATGCCCAGGTATCTTCTGGATACTGGTATTCTCTCGGCGTACCTCCGTGGCCGACCCCGCATTACGGCATTGGTCGATCCCTGGGTCGCACAGGGGGAAGCGGTGACCAGCATTGTCGTTTATGGGGAGATTGTAGAATACCTGCTCTCTTTACCAGATATCACTCAGCGTCTGCTTGAACTTCAAGAGGTCATGCGCGATATCATCCCGTTGCCCCTGGATTACCCTATCATGCAACGCTATGCCGAAATTCGGCGCTTGATGCGGCCGCCACAGGGAACTGGACTGATCGGGGATATTGATACCTTGATCGCCGCCACAGTGACTGTTCACGGGCTCACCCTCATCACTGCGGATACTGATTATCAGCGAATTCCTCAACTGTCTGTGCAATTGCTCGAGAGAAGTTGGTTGAAAGGGTAGTTCACTAGCTCGTCGACCCGCAGCGACTGCGCCGCCACGAAGCCGCGATCCGCCGTGAGAAACGGATGCTCCGCCGTCGTGTGCAACGTCTCGGGCGTACCGAGTGTAGCAGCGTCTCGGGCATGCCCAGCGCGCTGGGCGGGGGACGCGGCGCGTGGTTGGCCGCGACGGCTTCGGTCGCTGTCGTGCGCGTGTCGCTGGCAGCGGTCGTGGGAGCGTGTTGCTTCAGGGGCACGATCGTCACATCCAGCAGATTGGTATCATGGTTGATGAAGACGTGTTGCACCGTCTTGGCTTGTGTCCGGCACAGGACCATCCGGTTCCCCGTGTCTGTGTTGTACGCCAGCACCTGGTCGCCCACGTGCAAGATCCCAATAGCAATGCTGATATGGCGTATTCAGTCAGCTTTACGGCATGAACCTCATGGCAAGACATCTTCTGAGCATGTAGAAGTACTTATTCTGTTCCAGCGAGCAAAAAATTATCTTCAAGTGCTTGCCGCATACCTTGGATTTCTTTTATTATCTCTTCTGGATTATTGGATACAGGGAAATAGCTTATCTCGCAATCAATTCCTATTCGTTCTATGCGCGCATCAGGATATGCAATATTAAATGCAATAATTTCTTTACATATGATATCAAATTTTACGTAACCATCTTCTTCAAGCGTGGATTTCTTATCAGTGCGATAAATAACGCTAAAGCCGCTTGATGCTTGTATCATATGTAGGGGTGGCATGGTAATAACCCAACGTGGGAACGGAATGTGATCAGTAGTACGGAGAATGTGAGCTACTCCTTTCTTTGGAGAACCTCCATATCGCTCATGGGCAAACTGACCATCCATCACGAGCGCGTCGAGAGCATAGTGCTGAATGCACTCTCGCATGGTGCCATTGAATATCTCTACTAGTTTGCTAGTCGCGAAGTATTTGTGCATGACTTCAAGGACAGATTGGCGATCTTCAATAAGGATACACTTGACCATTTGTGTTGACTCCATCTTGTGCAAAAACTATGAATCTTGACGCAAAATCATGCTCGCCGTTGAGCTTATTCCCAAGAACGAAATGTCTCATTCTCCAACCTTCCGACTCTCTCTGGCAATAGCTACCACTGTGGAGCAATATGTACGTTTTTACGAAGTCTCCTTAGATTTTTTACTTCCTCTGCTCCTTTATTTTCCTAATGAAATTCGGTTTTACCTAATGAAACGCACAATTTCCACATCTTTAATGAGAGGTAAAACGGCAGTTGATAAGACATATGTCGAAATACCTTTGTCGACTGAATCTGATTCTGGAAGGTATTCAGCGGGTAATTTCCCACTGGTTAACCAATACGGTCCTTCTTGGACCACCTTTTCATGGCCTGTTGGGCATAGTCTGTTGCTCCCTCTGCCGATGCGGCAAAGTATTTGGACTCTAAATTGGGTTCTTCCTCACTTTTGGTGCTAATAGATTGCTTGGTGAGGATTCTTAGCAAATTTTTCGAATGGACTTGCCCATAATCCAAAGAAAATGGGTTCATCTAGAGGCACCTAGCAATCATTCCGACCAGCGACCGACCTTAGTGCACCAAAAGTGGGGAAGAACCCTAAATTGGGGAGTATTTTCATATGTCCCTGGGCTTCAATTTGGGCCTTCTCTTCTCCTTTGACAGCTCGGTACACTCGAATCCACTTGCGATCTTTAGCGGTTGCCGCGGGATCCACACCGCAGTTATGCACGACCCACCGCTCGCTGCCGACCAGATAGGTGTGCAGATCTTGCACGATGAGATTATACCGCACCGCTCGCAGGGTATTACCCCGACCGCCGTGCTTACACTTTTGCCTGCCTGAAGTGCTATTGTGGTCAGCGGCACTCACTCCCATCCTTGCCAGCCAAAGAGCCTTTTGCATTTGATGATGGATAAAGTTGCGCCAGTGTCCACTTCGGCAACTATCTTGCGGGATCTTATATAGCTTCGCGCGATTCTATATGAGGCATGCGAGGTGTAGCGGCATATTGTGAGACGGGGAAGGGCCAAATTCAGCATGGAACAGCAGGGACCAGCATCGCGCTATGCGCGGCAGACGGTCTTTCCAGGGATTGGTACGGTGGGTCAGGCGAAGCTGGCGGCAGCACGTGTTGCGGTGGTCGGTTGCGGCGCCCTGGGAACTCATCTCGCTGATATGCTGGCACGGGCAGGGGTGGGGAAGCTCATCCTCGTTGATCGCGATATCGTGGAGTGGAGTAACCTTCAGCGCCAGTCGCTGTTCGATGAGGCTGATGCATCGGCGGGCAGACCCAAGGCGTTGGCGGCAGCCAGGCGGCTCCAGCAAGTGAATAGTGCAATGACCATCGAACCGCGCGTGCTGGATCTGACCGCCGACGAGGCTGAAACCTTGGCTGGCGAGATTGATCTGTTGATCGATGGCAGTGATTCGTTCGAGACACGTTACTTGATCAATGATGCGTGCGTCGCCGCCGATGTCCCCTGGATCTATAGCGCGGTGGTAGGCGCGACAGGCGCGACGATGAACTGCCATGTGCCCATCCGTCGTGTGGGTACCCCTGATACATTTTCTCCCTGCTTGCGCTGTATCTGGCCCGATCCCACGCCGCAAGGGACAACCGCCACCTGCGATATAGCTGGCGTCATCAATGGCGCGGTGAGCGTCGTCACCGGTATGGCCGCTACCGAAGCGGTCAAGATCCTCCTCGGTGATGCCACCGTAAGCCTTTCGCTTCGTACTTTCGATCTTTGGACAGCCAACGGAGGCGCTGGGTGGAGTGGGGCCGGTCTGACACTGAGTGATGGACAACCATCTGCCAATCCCAACCCATTTGATGCCATCGAACTCCCGCGTGATGCCGAATGTCCATGTTGTGTCCACCATGAATTCTCGTGGCTTACAGAAGAAACAGGCAGCACTACCTCAAAGCTCTGCGGGCGTGACACATTCCAGATCCGTCCCGCTGATTATGCCGCGGGACAGGCTACCAAGCGACAGGTGGCTCGCGACTTGCCTGCGATAATCGATCTCGCCGACATAGTCGCACGCTGGCAGACAGTCGGCCAGGTCGACTTCCCAGATGGCGCGCCATTCGCGCGGCTGCGCCTGGCCGACTATGATCTGACGCTCTTCCCCGATGGTCGAGCACTTATCCGTGGAGTGAAGTCCATGGGAACGGCACGAGCTCTCTACGCGCGCTACGTTGGACTTTAGTCCTTAACCGAATCTCCTATGCACTCTTCCTGTGTCACACCGATCCCATTCGGGTTGTGCTATTATGGCCTGTGAGGTAGCAGAGCACAGCGGAGGAGCGCCCATGACCACGAGCATCCCCAGTCAGACCAGCGCGTCAGCCGGTTTTGAGATCAATCATAATGCGCGTATCAGAAGTATCAGGTTGATTAACTGGCATGGACATGAGAACGCGACCTTTGAGGTCAATGGCGGGATGCTGGCCGTCATCGGCGAGAATGGATCGGGAAAATCACTGGTTTTGGACGCGTTAGATTGGGCGCTCTTCCCCGCCTCGAATAAACAATTCAACGCCGCGGCCCGTGAGGGCGGCCGCACCTCGCGCCGCACCTTGAGCAATACGATCCTCTTCTTTGATCCCCATGGGGTAGATCGACCTAATAAAGGCTGGCGGCGCGTAAGAACGGTCGGCTTCGCGGCGGTGGAAGTCGAGTACGATAACGGAGAGCGCTGGACCTTCGGTTCGGCGGCGGCCGCGACCCCGCACAGCGCGCATCCGTGGTATTTCGCGCTACCCGCGCCGATCGAACGCGTCACCTTCTTGCAAGATACCCCTCAGGGCCGTGTTCCGCTGCAGTACGCAGAATTTCGACGAGCCAATGAGACAATGGCGCATCACGGTGGTGAAATCTTCTCCGGCGCGCAGGTCGACGAATATAATCGCATGGTGGCGCGTCGCCTGCTGAATATCGAGGGCAGTGATTGGGAGCGGCGCTATGACGCGCTCTATGATGTATTGCATCGTATGCTTGGTCTGAAGGTCGATGACGCATTGGTCGCAGATCCCAGTAGCGTCGTCCGTCAGTTTCTCCCGGTCGTGGATCGGCCCCATCTGGAACGGCTGGTAGAAGGTTTAGAGGGCATTCAACATATCCATCGCGATATCGAGGAATATGGAAAGCTGCGCGACAATCTGCGCGGTATGGTGGATGCGCGCAAGAAATATTATGAAACGGTCGTACAATATGGGGCGCTGGCCTGGCTCCGCGCTTCGTGGGCCGAAGAAGATAAGATCAAAGCTCTGGAACAGGCGGAGATTGGTCTGAGCGAGGCACGCGCGGCCAGCGCCAAAGCCGAGTCTGATGAAGAAGCCGCCTATTCCGAGGAAGCGGCGGCGCGGCGCGAATTGGAAGCACTTCAGCAATTGCACCAGGGCGAAATTGTCCAGGCGGTTGCGCGCGCCAATGCTGGTCTCCAGACTGCACAACGTGACCAGGAACGCGCTGCCCGCGAAATGCGTCAGGCCGATGAACGGCTCAATCGCGCCGAACAGGTGGTTACCAGTTCATTAGCGGCATTGACTCAGGAGCAACAGACCACGGCGGCGCGGCTGGCCGACCTCCGCATCCGCGCGCGCGACGCGCTGGGCAACTTACCCGAAGCCATTGAAGGCGCTTTTACGCGATTGGGCGAGGCGCCAGGCGATGACCGAGCCGGTGATGCCCTCCACCAGGCCGCAACCGGACTGGATCAACAACTCGGTGCCTTAGCGGTGCAGGTGGAACGGCTTCAAGAGACCCAGCACGCCGTTGACCTGGCGCGCCAGCAAGAACGCGACGCACGCGCCCGCCACGCCGCCAATGACGCGGCGGCCCAGCGCGCCCGTCAGGCCCTGCGCGCGCGCTGGGATCGCCTGACGCAGCGTTGGCCACGCGATTTGCAGCCTGGGCCGACAGGAGAACCAGCGCCGCAAGTACTCCCTGCCATGATCGACCTGGCCGTCCATGAACGTGACCAATCTCGTGGCCAGGCGATAGAGTCGACCTCCCGCGCGGCGCGCCTCACCGTTCAGCACGACGAGATCCTCGCGCGCATCAAAACCGTGGATGCCGACCTGGCTAAACCAGCGACCGAGGCCCGGCCACGGCTTTCGCCAGATCGTGAACGAGCCCTCCAGCAGATCATGACGGTCGATCGTGGCGCCGCCGCATTCTTCCAACAACTCGATTTCCGTAAAGACGCTGGCAATGCCACATTGCCAGCCGCAAAGTATGCCGAGGCGATCGAGGGGTTGCTCGCCCACACCGATCTGCTGACCGCTGTACTGCTGAGCGGTGATCTCGCCTTGCTTCGTGGCGCGCTCGTTGGCCAGACTGATTGGCATGTCGCTCTGAACACGGAATCATCGACACGCCCCGTAGGCCCGGGCACAACGGCTGGCACAGTGGCCGCACTGCTGGATTGTGGAACCACCGCGGCGCGGCAGGTGGTTGACGCGGCCTTCGGTACCTGTGCCCTCGCTGAGGAACCGCTGGCTCAAGGGGATTATCTTTGTCCTGATGGCCGCTACCGACTCGGCGTCCTGGAGGGCCAGGTCCCGCTCCCCACCCGGACGCAACAGTTGATCGGCTCTCAGCGTCGCCAGCAAGCAGCCGCGGCACGGCGGAGTGAATTGCTGGTGGAACGCGAGGGTCTGGTCAAGCAATCGGCAACTCTACAGGCAGAGATCAAAGAAGAGAAGATGATCGCCGCCGATGCTGAAGACCGCGGCCGCCGTCTGGATGACGCGCTGCACCTCCTCGAAGAGATCCGCGCGCGACTGGCGGAGTCGCAAGATTCGCTGGCGGCGCTAGAAGAGTCCGCGGCGGCGATCGCGAATGCCCAGCGCATGGTCGCCGAGACCGAGTCCATTGCCAACACCCAGCGTGAACAGTGGAAATTAGCGGTCGGCCCCTTCACCGCGCTGACCGATCCCACCCGGTTGGCGCAGGCACGCAAGAGCGTCAGCCAGGCGGTGGCAGACGCGCTGAATCGCGCGGTTGAGGCTCGCGC
Organism: Ktedonobacteria bacterium; assembly: GCA_027459705.1. Classification (GTDB taxonomy): domain Bacteria; phylum Chloroflexota; class Ktedonobacteria; order Ktedonobacterales; family JACDGC01; genus DAIDHM01. Next base: position 13,882 of record DAIDHM010000159.1, read on the forward strand.
CCGCCTGGCGCAACTGCAGACTCGTCTACGCGCTGCCGAGGAAGCCCGTACCGCCGAGGCCGAAGCCTTTGGACAATCCCGAGCGCACCTCGCCCAGGCGGATCGCGATGTGGATGAAGCAAAACGCATTCTGACGGCGGCGCGCGGCTCGCTCCGCGCGGCTGGACTGGATAACGTGGAACTGCGCATGACGGAGTTGCAGCAACGACTGCGAACTGCTCAAGAGAAAGCGCGTCAGATGGGCGTCCAACGCGGTGTGGCATTGCACCAGCTCGATGCCGCGCAGCAACGTTTCGCCAGTGCCACCGCGGATGCCGAGACGGCGGCAAAACAGATGGCCGAACGTAACGGCCACTTTGAGGCCTTACTGCATGCCGTGGAAAGTGGCCTCAATCTCACCGAGGCCATCATGACCGACCCCCCGCGCTATGCGCGCCAACTGACACGTGGTCGCGATAGTCGCGCCCGATTGGAAGATGATTTGCCGCGTGCGTTCGCCGCATCCGAACGCGAACAGGAAGCCTTCCTGGCTTCGGTCGGTGAATATCAGGCAATGGTGGGTGTCGATGATAAGTTTGGCTTGCGTCAACCGAGCAAAGTCGCTCTGGTTTTGGCCCCGCAGGGCTTCTTGATGGATGTCCATCCACGTCGCGAAGGCGCTAGCGACATGACGCTATTGCTCGAGTTCCTGGAAATATCGATCGATCAATTGAAACAGACGTTGACCGACCGTGTGACCAAGGTAGTACGCGATATCATTCTCGGCGAGGTGGTGGCCCACCTCGTCGAACAGCTAGTCCGCGCCGATGACATCATTCAGGAATTGAATAAGCGCCTCATTAATGCGCGCTTTTTCGCTCGAAACACGCGCTTCACCCTCAAATTGGCTGTCCGGTTAGCGCGCCACCCCGATATTCCTTTTGACCACGTCGCGGTGGCAACGGCACTGGTGGAGCATGGCAGAGCGATGCCCGGCGCCGTACGTGAAGAATTGACGAAGATCTTCTCAACCTGGCTTGACGAGCAGATGCGTGCCCAGACCCAGCCCTCAGTCGAGGCCATCGTCGAACAGTTGGATTATCGCCGTTGGGTGGATATCTCGTTGCTCCACTCCGATGACAACGATCAACGGGTCCGCCCGTGGGACAGCGCGGTCTCAGGCTTTGGATCTGGCGGTGAGCAGCGTGTGCCCGTCTATGTCCTGCTCATCACGGCGGCGGCCATGCAGTTCGCGGTCTCCAACGCGCCGCTGCGGCTCCTGATGCATGACGAGGCCTTCGCCCGGATGGATCAGCGCAACGCCGACCTGGTCGTCCGATTCGCGCAACAGTTGGGGGTAGGATTAGTGATCGCCTCGCCAAATCTGGACCTCTTCGCCGAGGGGGTGAAATATGCCACGGCCTATCGCTTACGCCAACTGCCCAATGGCTTGATTGCACGCGAAGCCTTACATTTGAAAGCAGCAGAGAACATGGGCGACGCGCTCAGCGTCCGCAACACGGCCACCGGAACTACGATCATCGCGGATGTGGATCGCGACTAAAGCGAGTAGTGAAGATGGGCGGATCATAATCCGCGCCTAGCGTCCTGCGGGCCACACACATGATTGAGAGAATTGGGCTCCGGCATGGAGATTCGCGTGGAGCGAAAGCAGGGAAGCGTGAGGCCCGGGACAATTGGCACAACTCGTTCGCTCACTCATGATGAGTAAGCAAGCGAACAACGCCTAGTGACGAGAGCAACAGGTCACACTTCACCCGTGCGTTCTTTGCCAGTCGGGCAGAGATCTAGCAAGACGCACCCAGGACAGATCGGCGTTGGCGCTTTGCAGACCGCGCGACCATGGGCGATCAGTAGATGCGAGTAGTCCAACCAATCTTTGGGATCAAGCACCGCCATCAGATCGCGCTCTACTTTCACCGGGTCATCTTCCGTGGTCAACATCAGGCGCCGCGAAATTCGACCGACATGCGTATCGACGACCACCCCTTCGATGATGCCAAAACCATTCCCTTGTACGACGTTAGCGGTTTTGCGCGCCACCCCCGGCAGAGTTACCAGATCATCCATCGCGCGCGGCACCTCGCCGCTGAAACGGTCGCGGACCAATCTTGCCATTGCTTGGACATTTTTGGCCTTGTTGCGATAGAAGCCAGTCGAGCGGATATCTTGTTCTAATTCTGCGATAGGCGCGTCAGCGAAGGCGTCAACGGTCGGATATTTCGTGAAAAGCGTGGCGGTCACGGCATTCACGCGTTCGTCAGTGCATTGTGCCGAGAGGATCGTCGCCACCAGCAGTTGGAAAGGTGTCGTGAAATCTAACGAACAACGCGCCTCGGGGTAGGCCGCCCGCAATCGGCGCATAATGGTTTCGGCCCGCGCCTTATCAGTGGCGTCAACGGTCATCGCTTTATCTCCTGCATAATCTTCCTGGTCGTTGGGCGGCAAATACACACCGCGCGGTCATCAATCATCGGATGTACGCGATTGAGAGTCCACGGTGCTGAGGTCAGCGCGGACGAGTGGGATTCTCACGATATGGTTGGCTCTCAAGCTATCAGCGCTGGTGAGGTGCTGGAAGCCTGACAAATATGCCGGGCGCTCAGAACCATCTCGCACTCGTCCCCTTTCCGCGAACATTACAAAGTGACGATAGCTTTGCCAAAGATCTGACGAGCCTCGAGTGCGGCCTCCGCGGAGGGTAGTTCGTTCAGCGGCACCACGCGGTCGATGCGCGGCGAAAGATGCTGCTGAGCGATAAGTCGCAAGACGGTCGCGAGCTCATCGCGCGTCGCACCATAGGAGCCAAGCAGATTGAGCTCCTTGGCAAAGAGTACCCAGAGATTCAATTGACCCTGGTCACCGGAGGTAGCCCCACAACTCACCAACCGCCCGGAACGCGCCAACGCGCCAACGCTACCCGCGAACGTGTCGGCGCCGACATGTTCCACGACGACATCCACACCGCGCTTATTTGTGATTCGCCGTACTTCGCGCGCGACTTCCTGCGTGCGATAATTGATGACCTCATCAGCACCCAGTTCGCGCGCCGCGGCAATTTTGCTCTCATCACCCACAGTCGCGATGATCAGTTTGGCACCCACATACCGCGCGATCTGCATGGCCGCGCTGCCAACGCCACTCCCGGCAGATTGCACCAGGATGGTCTCGTCGCGGACCAGTTTGGCACGGACGCTGAGCATGCGCCAGGCCGTCGCCATCGCTAAGCCTGCGGCGGCGGCAGTGACGCTGGCGACGCCTGCCGGCAATGGCACGAGGCTCGTCGCCGGGACAACGACATACTCCGCGAACGCCCCCTGGGATCGCAACCCCAGGATGTCACCCTTGAGACAGAGCGTCTCGTTTCCCACTTCGCACATCTCACATTGGCCACAAAAAAAATAAGGCGCGATCGCCACGCGCTCGTCGATGCGCACCCCCTGTGCCGCCGCTTCACGCGTTGCCGCGGCATCTCCCAGCGCTACCAGCACGCCCGCCGCTTCAGATCCACCAATGTGAGGCATCAGCGCATCCGGACCTGCCCGTCCACGGCGTACATAGCTGTCCAGGCGGTTCAGCCCACAGGCTTCCACGCGCACCAGCGCCTCGCCTGGTCCTGGTTCGGGCATCGCGACCTCCTCCAGTCGTAATAACTCCGGTCCACCGCGCTCATGAAATGTCATTGCTCGCATCGTAATCACCCTTCACTCTCTATCCCATTGCTAAATTGGCTCCCGTACTCGATGACGCGTGTGGAGTGGCTGGCACAGGCCGTCTAACCGCGTTAGCCAACGACGCTGGCGACGCGTAAAACAGTCGCCCGCGCCGCTGCCGGTTCATTGGTAATGATCCCGTCTACATGTAGCCGGGTCAACGTATCGATGGTCTTCTCATCATCGACCGTCCAAACATTGACATTCAGCGCAAGCGTATGCGCCCGTTCGATCATGGATGCATGAACAAGACGGGCATTGGGATGCACCGCTTCGCAGCCAAGGGCTGACGCTGTGGTGATCCATCCTAATCCACCGCGTAGTCCCACGACCATTCGTGTAATCGATGAAGGTGGATACAGCAGGGCACGGCGCAAGATAGGATAATGATCGTTGAGGTACGCCAGGGCGCGGACATCAAATGAGGAGAGTAATACGGTCGCTTGACACTGCGCGGCCACCACCAACATGGCAACCCGCTCCGCCAGTTCGGTTGATTTTGACGGTTTGATCTCCACATTCATCAACCGTTGCCCATGACCGTAGCGCGCCAGAGTCTCTTCCAGAGTCGGGACGCGTTCCTCGGTCGGCTCGCCCCCACGCCGATTGCGTAACCGCAATTCGCGGATTTCCGCCAGGGTATGATCACGGGCGGGACCACGTCCGGTAGTGGTTGCGTCCAACGTGTCATCATGCAAAATTATGACCTGGCCATCAGCGGTCAATTGGGTATCACATTCGATGCCATCTGCATCTTGTTGCAAGGCAAGCGCGAACGCGGCCAGTGAATTCTCTGGAGCGGCTCGCGACGCGCCACGGTGCGCCAGGATGATGGGTCGATGGTCTGCTCCATAGGCTGGACCCTCCGGTGGACCCTGACCATCCGGCGGTTGTGCGCTCTGTACCACGATCTTCCCTCTCTCAACGTCAATGTCCATAGCGTATCATATTTGGTCGACCGCTCACAGACCTGGGCAGATATACGAAGTCACCAGCACGTCACCCAGCATCGCCGAAGTTAGCATAGCTTGCCCTCCGTGCGAGATTCTGTCATACTATGCATAACAGACCATTCGATGCCCAGCTTGATAAACCACGCCTTCTCCGCCTGCAATCGACGAATTCCACCAGAGGTAGGTTCAGTACTCATGCGGTTCTTTCCCTGGTCGCGCCGCCAACCTCACCATCTCCCTGCACCATCACAACCTGCAACCACTGCAGATCCGGACAGTGCATCACGCTTTGTCGTCGAAGATGGTCGACGCTACGTCACGGACGCACCTTATATGCTCCCCAAAGATACGAGCGAGATCGGCCGGTTAGATAGACAACATTATATGTTGCGTGCCGCAAGACATGGCAATTATGCGGCGCCACTGAGTCCATCGATCACAGCGATCCTGGATGTTGGTTGCGGGACGGGGCGCTGGGCAGTCGAGATGGGCCGGGCCTTCCCTGGCGCGGTGGTAATTGGCCTGGACATTGTGCTCCCATTCGTGGACAATGCCACAACTGGGGCCGAACCCTCCGGGCCTCCTTCGGGAGTTATCTTCATACGCGGCAACGTATTGGAAGGACTTCCGTTTGCCGATCAGCATTTCGATCTCGTGCACCAGCGGCTCATGCTCGGCGCGATCCCGTCCGCACGCTGGGCAGAGGTGACGAGAGAGTTGGTGCGAGTGACTCGCCCGGGTGGTTGGGTGGAACTCATCGAGACCGCACCGATCACCACAGGCGATCCAGCGATCACGACCCTGACCGGCTGGGGAACAACGCTCAGTAGCGCGCGCGGCATTGACATGTTGATTGGTCCACGCATCGGCACATTCCTGGAGCAGGCCGGGCTAGAGGATATCGCGACGCGCACCATCGATATCCCCATGGGTGCTCATGGTGGCCCCATCGGAGAAATCGCCATCAAAAATTACTTCGAAGTATTTATGGGTATGCGTGGTCCTGCCATCAGTATGGGACTCACCACACCCGATGTTTTCGACACGACACTACAGGCCGCGCACACCGCTGTGGAACATGGAGACTACGTCTCGCCATACTATAGCGCCATCGGCCGTCGGCCGTTGGCACCACTCACGTCAGAGTAACCGGATCATCCGGCCCTGGAGGAACTTGCATGTCTGAGACCGCCTTTATCCATGCCCACCTGATTGACGGCACTGGCCACGATCCCATCGACGACGCGACAGTGATCGTGCGCGATGGGCGCATCACCAGTATCGCCGCCCATGGGGATCCGGGTGGTCATCTGGAGGTCATCGACCTCCACGGCATGACCCTCATGCCCGGTATGATCGACTGCCACGTGCATTATTTCGCGAATGGCTGGGATCTCGCCGAACAGTTGATGACCCCACCTTCGCTGACCGTCCTCAATGCGATTCCGCGCCTGAAGACGACCCTCGACGCTGGATTTACACTGACTCGCGACGCGGGTGGTTCACCCGCCGCGCTACGCGAGGCGGTGAAACGTGGTATCATCGCGGGTCCACGCTTGCAAATGGCCATCACCATTCTCTCGCAGACAGGTGGCCACGCGGATAAAACGATGCCGTGCACCTGTTCGCTGCAATACGTGATGCCCGACATTCCGCCGAGCGTTGTCGATGGCGTGGAACCAATGCGCAAACGAGTCCGCGAGATCTTGCGCGCCGGGGCGGACTGGATCAAAGTCTGCGCGACTGGTGGTGTCTTATCCGCGACAGATTCCCCCAGTTCCACGCAATTCACTGAGGATGAGCTTCGCGCCGCTGTTGAAGAAGGGCGCGCCCACGGGCACGTTGAAGTGATGGCCCATGCGCAGGGCACCAATGGTATCAAAAACGCGATCCGCGCTGGTGTCAAATCGATCGAACATGGCATCTGGCTCGATGACGAGGCGATTGCGATGATGAAGGCTCATGACGTCTATCTGGTCCCAACACTCATTGCACCCGCTTGGGTCTTGCGGTGGGCCGAACAGAAACCAGGCTCGATGCCTGACTATGCCGTCCAGAAATCACGCCAGGTCATTTTGGACCATCAGGCATCCTTTCGGCGGGCGGTCGCGGCAGGAGTACGGGTTGCGATGGGGACAGATACTGGCGTCGGTCCCCATGGTTCCAACGCGGAAGAGCTTGCGATGATGGTCGAGCACGGCATGACACCCATGGAGGCGATTGTGGCCACGACGCGTAACGCCGCGACGCTGCTGAAAGTTATCAATGAGACAGGCACTATCGAACCCGACAAATTGGCCGATCTGATCGTCGTCGCGGGCGATCCCCTGGCCGACCTGGCAGTCTTGCAACCTGCCGCGAACATCAAACTGGTCATGCAGGCTGGTCAGATCGTCAAGAATATCTTGCTCCCCAATTCTGTCACAGCCTGATATCCCCGCCAATGAGTATGCTGCTTGGCACAGAGGAAGGACCAGCGAACAGTGATACGCTGGTCCTTCCTCTGTCATGATTATGTCGCAACTGTGCATACTGCCGTGGCAAACCACCGCGTCGTCACTCGGCCTGTTGTTCAAAACGCTCAATCACCGAATGCAACCAGCCCACATCAGTTCGCAGTAGCATTAATTGGTGTTCGATGGCTAAATCAACCCCGCTCCGTGGACCATGTGAAGGTACCAGTACTAATTCGGCAATCTGAGCTTCGATGCTCGCCAGGCGTCGCCGCAATAAGTCCACAATCTCGGACAGCGGTAAGACCTCCAGGAACATGAAGCCGGCGTCACCAACAAGAATCAATGGCGAGGCTTCCGCCAGATTTTGCCGCAACAGCTCCATGAAATGCCCTTCACCCTGATCCGTAATTGAATACACTTTACGCGAAGGACGGTTTCCCTCCTGCTCGATCCGTACGGCGATATCGCCACTCTGCTCAAGACGATCCAGCAGGGCATAGGCGGTGGGTTTCTTCATATCCGTCACGCGCGACAGATTGCGTTCAATGAACTCATTGATCTGATAGCCGTGCTGGCTCTGGCTCCGCAGCAGTCCCAGTAAGATCAGTATGCGTTCGTCCGCCATAGGACATCCCCTCCAATCTCATCACATCTGGTTAGTCATACTTGACTATTTGCCGTCTGTGATGTAGAATCTTGATTAGTCATTCATGACTATACCATACTCGCTGGATGTCTATCCAGAACATGGCTCGAGTGGGAGGAATACTCCCTGGAGGTACATCTCATGCGTAAACAGCAAATTGTCCCTTTGATGGCGTTGACCGTGCTCATCGATTTCACGGGCTTCGGTATTATCATACCGCTGCTCCCCTTCTGGGCGCAGCATGTCGGCGCGAATCCCGTTCAGATTGGATTGATCATCACCGTCTATTCATTGGCGCAGTTTCTTTTTCTCCCAGTTCTAGGTCGGCTCTCGGATCGCTTCGGACGCCGACCCATCATCCTGGCATCGCTGGGGATCGAAGCCCTCTCATTCGCGCTGACAGGGTTAGCTGGATCGCTGCTCTTCCTGTTATTCGCGCGTTTCATCGGCGGCATGGGGTCAGCCAACTTTGGCTCAGCGCAGGCGGTCGTTGCCGACACGACTGAACCCGGCGAGCGAGCGCGCGGCATGGGATTTATAGGCGCGGCAACCGGCCTGGGCTTCGTGATCGGGCCGGCCCTGGGTGGGGGATTAGCGGCATTAGGTCCGACTGTACCATTTTGGGCCGCCATGACTCTGGCGATCATCAACGCGATTCTGGTCTTTTTTCTGTTGCCTGAAACCCGCGCACGGCGTAGCGCAGAGGTTGTCAGCGCGGTCCATACACGTTTCCAATTGAACTCTACTATCGAGGTCTTTCGCCATCCCGCGCTGGCGCGCATCATGGGGATCAACCTGCTCTACGCATTGGCGTTTACTGCGATGGAATCTATGTATCCCCTCTTCTCTGAGCATCTGTTCGGCTGGCATGCGACACAAAATGCCTATGTGTTTGTCTATGTCGGTGTGATTATGGTCATCGTGCAGGGGGGGATTGGTTGGACAACTCAGTAAGCGCTTTGGGGTCCAGACGATGTTTCGCGTGGGTCTCGCCTTGCTGGCACTGGGCCTGTTGCTCTTGCCAATGGGCGGCAATCTCGCCGTGATGTTCCTGGCACTCGGCCTCTTAAGTGCCGGAAGCGGTGCGGTAGCGGCGACCAGTTCAGCAATCGCGTCGCTAAACGCTGATCGCAAGGCCCAGGGCGAAACGCTCAGCATTGTCCAGAGCATCGGCAGCCTGGGCCGTATTATTGGCCCATTGCTGGCGGGCTGGATCTACGCTCGCGCCGGGGTTGGCAGCCCCTTTATGGCTGGCGGGCTCCTCATCGTCGTGGCATTCTTCCTGGCTATGCCGACCTTTGTGGCCGCAACGACCTCGCCGACCATACCAAGCGCTGCCCATTCACCGCAATCATAGTCAGCGCGAAACACCAACGTATTTTTTTCAAGCGCGGCGCGAAATACGTATGTGCCTTGTGTCGCGCGCCTGGTCACATTTCGCATCGTTGTGTTCTACAGCGATCATCCTGAATATCACGAACGAGGTACAACCGATGACAAACGTTAAGACGCCATCAATGCTGCTGCGAATCTTCTGGCTGGTGAATATTGTCCTGGGGATCGGGCTATGGACCGGGAAATTCGATGTGGTCAAGGAAATTCACATGACCGTCGGCATCCTCCTGGTTCTTGCTCTCTGGTGGATCACCTTCCTGCACGTCCGTCGAAACGGCTGGGACCTCCTCGCCATCGGTGCGGTGCTGGATGGTGTCGCGCTCTATGTCGTGGGTATCACCCAGGAAAATATCCTGGTCACCGGACCCCATTGGGTCATCCAGGTGGTGCATCTCACCCTGGCGCTGGTCACTATCGCCCTCGGTGAGATCATGACGCTGCGGGTGACCCGTGTTGCCCGTCCTTCAGCCGCCTAGCTCCCCCAATAAGCTTGCACAACTGATCTTGCCTCCGACCGAACACATGCTCGTGACTGGTCGGGGGCATCGTCGTCCTTTCCAAAACTTTTGTTACATGGTCTGGTTTCCTGGGAACGCGGTCATGGAAACTCATAGGAGTCCAAATTGCATGGCTTGACACAATCGCATTGCTCTGATATTATTACCATATTGGCTATAGTCAAAGAGAAATTATTATAGCAACGGAGGTATGCGATGTCCCGAGGCTCTGCAGGCAACGGACAAGCTAGCAATCAACCTGATCCGCAGGCGGAGTTACCACTCACCCCGGCCACATTTCATATTTTGCTGGCATTGGTTGGCAATGAACGCCATGGCTATAGCATTCTGCGCGAGGTCGAGCAGGGCAGTGGTGGCGCGCTGCGCCTAGGTGCCACCACGCTTTATCGCAGCATCAAACATATGCTCGCTGTTGGCATGATCGCGGAATCTGAGGAGCGACCTGACCCCGAGTTGGACGACGAGCGTCGCCGCTATTATCGACTGACTGAATTTGGCCGTAGGGTTCTGGGCGCTGAGACGAAACGACTGGCGGCATTGGTTACGCTCGCTCAGACCAAGGGTATCGATATCTCCTGGGATCACCCAGCCCTCGCATTGGGGGAACAATGATGCAGGATCAGCCAAATTCCCCTCGCCATCAACGAGATCCGCGTATCCTTCTGGTCTCGCTCTGGGTATACCAACGATTATTAGCGCTCTATCCTGCCACATTTCGGTGCGCCTTTGGTCAAGAGATCATGCGAGTTGCGCGCCAAACATACCTGGCAACCTACCACAGTGGCGGTTGCGCAGCCGTCGTACGCATCTGGATTCCCTCCCTCGCTGAGTTGCTCTATGGCGCGCTGGCCGAATACACCGCCCTACTCTTCCCACATCAGAAAGGAGCTCCGCTCATGGCTCGTTATCGTCAATCGGCGAGTGCGGTCTTCGCCGCGTACATCGCCTTTGTCCTGGTAGGGATGGGTTTCGCCAAGATGAGTGAAGACGTGATGAAGTCCTCGCTCCCTGCCACATACCCACTCTTCACTATCGGGTACGATGTCATCGCTGTCCTTGCCGTCATCTCACTGTTGGCCGTGCTCGTAGGAGGGCTGCCAGTGGCACTTGCCGCGCTGCGGTATGCCTGGGAACACCGGCGCCGCGACATCCTGGCGCGTTTTGCCGTGCCGCCAGTTGCCCTGCTCCTGATCTTTGCCTACGTTTTGATAGTCACAACCCTGCACCCACGAAACTCCATTTTCGCCACTAACATACATCTCGTCGGTATCGGCTTCGTGGTGCTCTTTGTCGCAGGCGCAATCGCCAGCACCTACGCAGTCATCACCGCGCTCGCCAACAGCGAGATTCCACTGCCCATGTTCCGCTTTACATTGCTGGCTGGGGTGGTAGCCACGGCTGCCATGCTCGGCATGGCCATCGCCGCTTTGCTCTGGATCCTGAACCTCTGGTCCGCCGCCCCAACGATCTTTTGGGGCAACGACGGTCTGCTCGCTAGCAGTACAGTCCTTTCGGCGGTGGGACAACTCTTTGTGATGGCCGTCGCCATCGCGGTTGCGATGACCGCGCTGTGGCGTGGTTTCGGCCGAGGTGACCAAGCATTGGCCGCTTGAGAGTCCGTCCGGGGGATGTGAAGCATTCGGATGGACCGGACATCAAGTATTCACAAATTGAGTGTACCACAGAGTGCAGTCCCCACGAAGCCCGGAATCGATTCCGGGCTTCGCTTCGCCTTATGCCTGGCGGTATTTGTGCTCAGAGTAGGTCAAGATCGTTTCCTATGCGCCGGGTTTTGCCCGGATGCATTATACCTGCCAGATGGTCAGATCCTCGATGCAACGACGCATATTTGTTGAAAAGATATATCTATTTTTCATTTCACCCTTGACATGAAGTTCATTCAAAGATATAGTTAGATAGCCAAACAAATTAATCGGCAATCTGGCAAATTCACTCATCAAGGAATCAGGGGCAATGGACACGACGACCGAAGATACCGCGCAGCAACTGTTGCAATCTTTTATGAGGATGCACAAGGTGGAGTGGCATCCACCCACAGTCGCGGGTTGCACTTCTGCCGAGATGCGCGTCCTCTTCTCGATTCGTCGGGGTATGCATGCGCAGGCTACCGATATGATCCGTGTCACAGAGATTAGCAAGATGTTGCAGGTAACGCCCCCAACCATCACCCAGTGGATCAAGGCGCTGGAAGCGCGCGGTCTGGTCGAACGACATAATGATCCTGAAGATCGCCGCGTCGTCTACATTCAATTGACCACACAAGGGCAACAGGTTACCCGGGAAGCCGCTGAGACTATGCGCGCTTCGATCCGCGGATTGATCGCGCACCTGGGCGAGGACCGTAGCGCCCAATTAGCCCTGCTCTTGAACGCCGCGTGGAGTTATTTCCATGATCAATCTATGGGCGCCGATCACGCACCCAGAAACGGAGACTAAATCCTATGATCAAGATCTTACGCTTCTTGCGACCCTATCGCTTGCAGATCAGCGCGGTCCTGGTCCTGATATTCCTGCAATCTATGGCGAACTTATATCTGCCAAATTTGATGGCGGATATCGTCGATAACGGCATTGTCAAACATGATACGAACTACATCTTGCGCGTCGGCGGCCTTATGTTAGTGATCACCGTAGCCGGGACGATCGCTGCGATCGCCAGTAGCTATATGGCATCGCGGACCGCTATCGGATTTGGACGTATCTTACGTGGCCAGATCTTCGCCCACGTGCAAGGTTTTTCGCTGCATGAATTCGATAGCGTCAGCACTGCCTCGATGATTACGCGCACCACCAATGATACGACACAGGTGCAGCAAGTCGTGATCATCATGCTGCAGATGATGATCAGCGCGCCGATGATGGCGATTGGCGGCATCATTCTGGCGGTGAATCAGGACGCCACACTCTCGTGGACATTGGTTGCCATCGTGCCAATCGTCGCGATCGTCTTTTTTTTGATCATGCGTCGAGCCATTCCGCTCTTCCAGGTCATGCAGAAAAAGATCGACCGCCTGAATCTGGTATTGGATGAATCATTGACAGGCGTCCGCGTGATTCGCGCGTTTGATCGGAGCAACTATGAGAGCCAGCGATTCGATGTCGCCAACCTGGATTTGACGGATACAGCCGTCACAGTCAATCGAATTGTCGCCGCGCTTTGGCCGACGATGATGCTGATCCTGAATCTTACGACCATCGCCATCTTCTGGTTCGGCAGCATCCGTATCAGTAATGGACAGATGCAAGTCGGCGCCTTGATTGCCTTTATCCAATACGCTACCCAAATCCTCTTCGCGTTGTTGATGGTCTCGATGATGTTCGTGATCTTGCCGCGCGCCGCCGCATCAGCTGACCGCATCAACGAAGTGTTAGCCATGCAGCCTGAGATCAAAGATCCTGAGCAGGCGCAGTCACCGAAGGATATGCATGGTACGGTCGAGTTTCGTGAGGTCACTTTCCGTTATCCTGGCGCAGAGGAACCAGCCCTGGCTGGGATCTCGTTCACGGCATCGCCTGGCAAGGTGACTGCGATCATTGGAGGTACAGGTTCTGGCAAGTCCACCTTGATCAGCTTGATACCGCGTTTTTATGATGTGCAGTCAGGTAATGTCCTGGTGGATGGTGTCGATGTACGCCATATCGCGCAACATGATCTGCGCGCTAAAATCGGTTTCGTGCCACAAAGAGCCGTGCTCTTCACCGGCACGGTCAACGAGAATATTCGTTTTGGCAAGGCAGATGCCAGCGACGAAGAAGTACGGCATGCCGCCGAAGTCGCCCAGGCCATGGAATTCATCGCAGAGATGCCAGATGGGTTTGATTCGATCATCGCGCAAGGCGGCAACAACGTCTCTGGTGGCCAGAAGCAGCGCCTCTCCATCGCCCGCGCTCTGGTACGCCGGCCTGAGATTTATGTCTTCGATGACAGTTTCTCCGCGCTGGACTTTAAGACCGATGCGCAATTGCGCGCCGCACTCATGCCCGAGATTGGCGACTCTACGGTCCTCATCGTTGCCCAGCGCGTCAGCACTGTGATGGATGCCGACCAGATAATTGTTTTGGATGAGGGCAAGACAGTGGGCATTGGAACCCATCATACCTTGATGCAGACCTGCGAGGCGTATCGCGAGATCGTCTCGTCGCAACTAGCCGCAGAGGAGATTGCCTGATGCAACCGCAACGCACACAACGCCCCGGCGGCCCCATGGGCCGTGGACCGATGGGGGGCGGACCCATGGGTGGGTTTGGCATGGTCGGAGCCAAGCCGAAGAATTTCCGTGGGACCTTGACCCGCTTGTTGCAATATTTTCGTCCCCAGGCTCTGGCGCTCTCATTTGTCGTGCTGGCGGCGATCCTCAGTACGGTTTTCAATATCATCGGGCCAAAGATTCTCGGATTTGCGACCACCAGGCTTTTCCAGGGCGTCGTGCAGATCTATATGCATGTTCCCGGCGCACATGTCGACTTCACCTACATCGGCAATATCATGCTGATTCTGTTGGGGTTGTATCTCATCAGCGCGATTTTTGGCTACCTGCAACAGTATGTCATGGCGGGGGTCGCGCAGCGCACCGTGTACTTGATGCGTAAGCAAGTCGACGAAAAGCTGGCACGCTTACCATTGAAGTTCTATGATTCACGGACGCATGGCGAGATTCTCTCGCGCGCCGTGAATGATATGGACAACATCAGTAACACGTTGCAACAGAGCCTGACGCAGCTCATTACGTCAGTCGTCACCATCATCGGGGTCATTGTGCTCATGCTGACGATCAGCCCGATCCTCTCGCTCGTCGTCTTGATCACACTGCCGCTCAGCGTTGTTGTCGCCGCGCAGGTGGCCAAGCGTTCGCAAAAATACTTCGCGGGTCAGCAACGTGCGCTGGGCGAGTTGAATGGCCATGTCGAGGAGATGTACACGGGGCATAAGATCGTCAAGGCGTTCGGTCGTGAAGAAGAATCGATCGCGCGATTTAAAGAGCTGAATGACAAATATTACGATTCAGGCTGGCGCGCGCAGTTCATCTCGGGCATTATCTTTCCGATGATGAACTCCATCGGCAACCTGGGTTATGTCTTCGTGGCAGTCGTTGGCGGTGTCATGGTCGCCAATGGGTCGCTCGCGCTCGGCGATGTGCAGGCCTTCATCCAATATGCTCGCCAATTTTCGATGCCAATTACCCAGTTGGCGAGTATTACCAACACCATCCAGTTGACCATCGCTTCAGCAGAGCGCGTCTTCGAGTTACTTGACGAACCCGAAGAGATCCTTGAAATGCCCGCCATGCCCGCGCTCGTGGCGCCACGCGGCACGGTGCAATTCGAGCATGTCTCCTTCCGCTACAAAGACGATACACCGTTGATTGAAGATATGAACATGGAGGTCCATCCAGGGCAGACCATCGCCATTGTGGGTCCAACTGGCGCGGGCAAGACCACACTGGTCAACCTGCTGATGCGCTTCTATGAACTGAACTCAGGCAAGATCCTGATCGATGGCGTCGATATCAAAGAGATGCCACGCGGCGAACTACGGCGCAAATTCGGTATGGTGTTGCAAGATACCTGGCTCTTCCATGGTTCGATCCGTGACAACATCGCTTACGGTCGTGAGGACGCGTCGGAAGCGGAAATTATGCAAGCGGCAAAAGCCGCCTATGCCGACCACTTCATTCGGACGATGCCAGAGAATTACAAGACGGAGTTAAATGAAGAGGCCAGCAATATCTCGCAGGGGCAGAAGCAATTGCTGACGATTGCGCGCGCCATTCTGGCTAATCCGGAGATCTTGATCCTGGATGAAGCCACCAGCAGCGTCGATACGCGCACGGAGGTTTTGATCCAGAAGGCTATGACTGAGTTGATGCAGGGTCGGACGACTTTCGTCATTGCGCATCGGCTCTCCACGATTCGTGACGCCGATACGATCCTGGTCATGAATCACGGATCGATCATCGAGCAAGGTACCCATGAGGAACTCTTGGCAAAACATGGTTTCTATGCCGAGCTCTACAATAGCCAGTTCACCGGTCGAGTTCTCGAAGAAGAGCTCGTCTGATCTGGTCTCCAATGCACCTTCCGCCGGACTATCGGAGCAAATGCTGCGGTAGTCCGGCTTCCACGTGGCTAAGTCGAGACCAACACTTCATTCAGCCGGGCCGAGGCGATATTGCGCCCTGTCAGAATGATGCCGACCCGCGCGCCGGGTCGAATGGAGATTTTTCCCGCTAAAACGGCGGCGATAC